>JAUWNY010000158.1 GCA_030612405.1 Candidatus Methanophagales archaeon
AGAAGATGAGCGCGAGATAATGAAACTGAAGAATCAGCCGGACGTGTATGAGAAATTAATAAGAAGCATTGCACCCTCCATATTCGGATGCAACGAGATAAAAGAAGCGATGATACTCCAGTTGTTTGCCGGGATACCAAAGGAGCTGCCGGACGAGACGAGGGTGCGAGGGGACATACACGTGCTGCTCGTTGGCGACCCGGGAGTCGCAAAGAGTCAACTGCTCAATTATCAGGTGAAGTTAGCGCCACGTGGTTTATATACCGGAGGCAAGAGCAGCACCGCTGCGGGGCTTACCGCTGCCGCGGTGCGAGACGAGTTTGGAGACGGACGGTGGACGTTAGAGGCGGGTGCGTTAGTCCTTGCAGACAAGGGGATAGCGGCGGTGGACGAGATAGACAAGATGAAAAAGGAAGACCGCGACGCACTACACGAGGCAATGGAACAGCAAACGGTGAGCATAGCGAAAGCAGGGATAATGGCGAGGTTAAATTCACGGTGTGCGTTATTAGCGGCTGCAAATCCCATAGGAGGTCGTTTTGACCGATACGAGACAATCTCAAAGCAGATAAATATGCCGCCCACGTTATTGTCGCGATTCGACCTTATTTACACCATCATGGACCGCCCAAATGAAGAAATGGACACGAAGACTGCGGAACACATAATAGAGACGCATTACGCGGGTGAAGTACTAGCGAGGATAAAGAACATAGGGAAGATAGAAGAAGGAGAAAAGGAGCATTTCGGGGAGGCAATGCGAATAATGGAGCCGGCAGTACAAGGCGACTTATTAAGGAAATACGTTGCGTGGAGTAAAAGGAATGTATACCCGGTGATGAGCGAAGAAGCGAAGAACAAGTTCCTGGAGTTTTATATCGGGCTTCGAAGGCAGGGATATGACGACGAAGAAGCGCCGGTTCCAGTAACAGTACGGCAATTAGAAGCTTTAATTCGGCTGGGCGAGGCGAAGGCGCGAACCCGGCTGAGTGATAAAGTAACGGTTGAGGATGCGGAATCCGTAATCGAGGTGGTTAACTACTGTTTGAAGCATGTTTTTACTGACCCGGAAACCGACAAGCTGGATGTTGATTGGATAAACGCGGGCACGACCAAAACGCGGAGGGACCGAGCAAGGTCTATAAAGGCGATAATAACGGAGCTGGAAGCAGAACACGGAGATGAAGTACCGATAGAAGACGTGCTTGACATCGCCGAGGAGGAAGGTATGGACAGAGATAAGGCAGAGGAGGTAATAGAGGCAATGAAGCGAGATGGTTTACTATTTTCGCGAGGCAGTGGTGTGATTGGATTGGTGCGGTAATTAGAAATGACAAAACAACGGTGCTTCATGCGAGAAGGATGTGGAATAGCGGGTATCGCTTTAACGCATGAGGATGCTGCTTTGCCTATCTTTTACGCTCTTTATGCTGTACAACACCGGGGGCAGGAATCCGCAGGTATAGCAGTGAGTACGGGAGAGGATTTCGGAGCTAAAGGGAACGGAATAGGTGCGTCTGCGAAGGACATAACACTGGCAAGGGGGATGGGTCTTGTTTACGAAGTTTTCAACAAGCATCGGTTAGAATCGTTAAAAGGGAATATCGGGATAGGGCACGTCAGATATTCCACGACCGGTGCGTCGCAAGAAGAGAATGCCGAGCCTTTACTCGTGAATTATCGTAAGGGTAAAATCGCCATTGCACATAACGGCAACCTTGTGAATACCGCAGAGCTGAGAAGAGAGTTAGAACGAGATGGCAGTGTTTTTCACTCTACTACGGACACGGAAGTGATGGCGCAGTTACTTGCAAAGGAACTGGTGAAGCGTGACCCGATAGAGGCAATAAAGGAACTGATGAAACGAGTAATCGGGTCCTACTCGCTGGCTATTTTGTTGAATGACACCTTAATAGCCGTTAGAGACCCGTTAGGCATTAAACCGTTGTGTGTTAGCGAAATACCGGATACTGAAAACGGGGGGAGCAGCAGCGGGTATATAATCGCATCAGAAAGTCCTGCAATAGAGATGTTAGGTGGAACTTCAATACGAGATGTGAAACCCGGCGAAGTATTAATGGTAAAAGACGGGAATTTGGAAAGTCATCAATTATATCGAGGGCGAAACACGGCTCATTGCGTATTTGAGTATATCTACTTTGCACGGCCGGATTCGGTGCTGGATGGAAGGTTAGTGTACGACGTGAGGAGGCAAATAGGCGAGAGGTTAGCAGAGGAGAGCGATGTGGAAGCGGATATGGTCTCACCGGTGCCCGATTCGGGCATCACGTTTGCCATTGGCTATGCGAAACGGGCAAAAATAGATTATCTTGAAGGTTTCATAAAGAACAGGTATGTAGGCAGGACTTTTATCATGCCAGAGGAAGCTTCACGAGATATTGCGGTGCGACTGAAATTAAACGCCGTGCGTGCTAATGTGGAGGGAAAAAGAATCGTTCTGGTGGATGACAGTATCGTGCGCGGGACCACATCGCGAAAAATCGTGGGGTATCTGAAAAAGAAAGGAGCGAAAGAGGTGCATATGCGAATAGGTAGTCCACCAATAATAGCACCCTGCTACCTCGGCATTGATACGCCAACGAGGGACGAGTTATTAGCCTCAAAAAGGAGCCTGAACGACATTTGCACGTTTTTAAATGTTGATTCCATTGGCTATCTAAGCATGGAAGGGCTTATAGATTCAGTAGGAATAGATGCGAATAATCTTTGCCTGGGCTGTCTGACGGAAAAATACCCCGTGGAAATACCGGGAGAAGTGTGCGTCGCGAGACAGCTGAAATTGACGCAATTCTAACTTGACAACAGTAATAAATTACAAACCACGAGATTTCACGAGATTAACACAGATTTAAAGTAGTTTAAATTTTGACCAGTTTTAATTGACCTTAATCAGGACAGTAGCGTCTGTGTAAATCTGTGTCTATGATAATTATCAAAGTGGGTAAACTATTTACTGGGAGTTCCCTTAATATAGGATAAAATCATTAATATAACGCTAAAAATTCTCTCTGCGAACTCAGCGTTCTCTGCGGTAAATTCTGAAATGATATTTAAGATATGCAATACCTTTTATTGATTACACACCATATTTTTATGTGAATGTTAGGATAGGGGAATAATAAACAATGGGAATTTAATCAAAAAGGGGGAGTGAAAAAGGGATAGAAATGGGGATAAAAGAAGGTTTAGGGAAGATGTTTGGGAAGAAGGGAGGAATAACGGAGAATGAAGACGATTATCTGGATCTGGACATAGAAGAGTACGAGGAGGAGTTAAAGGCTGCAGAAGACATAAAGATGTACATAAAGACTGCGGAAGTCACCGGTTTATACGACGTTCCCGAACTGAAAAAGGAGATATATGCAGGCAATATATTGATTCTGGATATATCAGTGGCGAAACAGGACAAAGGACTGTTAGAGAAGGTGGTAAAAGACTTGAAGATGGTGGCTTTTGACGTAGGAGGGGATATCGCGGGGATCGGGAGCGATCAGGTGATAGTAGCGCCAGCTAGAATCAAAATAGAACGGAAAAAACTGAGTTCGAAATAAAGTGGAAGAGAAATGCCCGATTTGCGGGGCTACGAGTACGCTGCAGTTTTTACCATACAAAATACCTTATTTTGGCGATGCAATGATGTTCATTGCTGTGTGCCCATCCTGCGGGTATCGCTCCACCGATGTGATGCTGCTATCAGGAGATAGAGGGAGTAGGAGGAAAAGATACGAGGTGGAGATTTCTTCTGTGGATGATTTGAACATACGAGTAGTAAGGTCTTCATTTGGGAGCATCGAGATACCGGAACTGGGCGTAAACGTGGAGCCGAGACGAGGCGAAGGTTTTATCACCACGGTAGAAGGCGTGTTGAAGCGTGTAGAAGACGCGGTGCGGATGCTGAGCCGAGATGTTAAAGGCGCGAGAAAGAAGCGTGCAGAACAGGTTTTGATGCAAATAGATGACATAAAAGCGGGTAATGCGTCCATGAAACTGATAATTGATGACCCCACAGGCAACAGTGCGATAATCTCGGACAAAGCAGAGACAAGAGACGGAGAATGACTATAAAACGGTAAACCAAAAATGGATACGAACTCCTCAAACTCGAGAGACGCACTGACAATTTTAAATACCGTGTTCGATTACCCCGCTTTTCGGTCAAAACAGGAAGAGATAATAAACAACGTCTTAGCCGGACGGAACACGCTTGCTATTCTACCCACGGGTGCCGGAAAATCGCTTTGCTTTCAGATACCTGCATTGATGTTTGACGGATTGACAGTCGTCGTAAGCCCGTTAATCGCACTGATGAAAGACCAGGTGGACGGGCTGAAGAAGAAAGGCGTGCTTGACGTGGCGTATATCAATTCTATGCTTGACCAGAGCACGAAGGAGCGTATCTACGAGCAATTAAAATCAAAACAATCGAACTTGAAGATGCTGTATGTCGCCCCGGAAACGTTTGTGGACACTAAATTAATGCGTGTTTTGAGGTCGTGCAACATCAGTTTAATCGCGATTGACGAGGTACACTGCATTTCCGTCTGGGGTCATAACTTCAGACCCGATTATTTACGACTGCGCAGGATGATAAGCATATTAAACCATCCTGATGCTCCACCTGTGCTCGGGCTGACAGCTACAGCCACCAAAACGGTTGAAGAAGACGTGCAGAAACAATTAGGCATAAAATGTGATGTGTTCAAAGCTAGTTTCGACAGGGAGAACCTGTTCCTTTCCGTGCTCAAGATGAACGTGAACGTGAAGGAAAACCGCAGGCGCAGCAAGGAAAAAATCATTAAGACGATGTTAAAACGGCTTGACGGCTCGGTTATTGTTTACGTCAACTTCACGAAAACGGCAGAGGAACTCGCAGCATATTTAGCCGATGCGGGTTTCAGTGCATCGTACTATCACGGTCAGATACGGAATAAAGAAACGAGGAGGAGAGTCCAAAACGATTTTATAAGCGGAAGAACGCGAATTGTGGTTGCTACAAATGCATTTGGGATGGGCATTGATAAAGAGAACATAAG
>JAUWNY010000056.1 GCA_030612405.1 Candidatus Methanophagales archaeon
CTCCCGCGACCCGGTTAACAACCTTGAAAGAGGATATACTTATGGATACTCTGTGAGCAGAGAAGATTTTAACAGGGTGCAGGTATGGGACAAGGTAAAATGTGAGGTTTCAAGGTGGTCGGAACTGCCGAGGATAAAGAAATTTTTGTACGTTGATAGGGTAGAGTGGGTAGGTTTGTTGTCCGTGTTAGCTGAAAAGGATGAGCGCATGAGGGAATTAATTGAAGGGAAATCATACAAGGTAGTAATTGGGAGTAGAACGAGCAAAAATTATGGAGAAGAATTTGTTATGGTGGGCGGAAAACCATACAAAATTGCCATATATTTAAATAATGAAACAGTGAAGTCCGTGGAAGAAGTGAAAGACGAAGAACAATTAAGAATAATGCAAAGGATAATTGAGTTGCAAAAGGAAATAAATATTACTGTAAAACCTCACGAAATTTGAAGGAGAAAAAAAATGAACACAAAGTTGATAGCCAGTAAGCGGATGCGGATATCCACCATTATTTTTGTATGGGTAATATGCAGTTTTGGATTCCCTTTGTTTCGTTTAAATTTTGACTTGAAACCATGGATGTTTCACGACCTTTTTACCGTGCTAATACCTACAATGGCAATATTTGCTGCTTTAATTGCCTTATTCTTCAATCATTATCTACCATCCCAGAAAGTTAAATCTGAATTGAGAAAAGACTTTGCAAGTCTTATAAGAAATCTTTTTTCGATAGCAATTATTTGCATTATTCTATTACCATTTAGTGAAATATTAGGTAATTTCGAACCTTCAGCAACATTTTCAATTCCCTTATTTATTGCAACCGTTCTATTTGCTTTTATACCAATTTTTGTACTCATTGCAATTATTTCATTTGCCACATACACTTTTTACGATGCGTTTACTTTCATTAAGGAGTCTACAAGTGTTGATTGGGAACAAAACGAAACAGAGGATAAAAAATGAAGAAAGAATATAAAAAACAGTCGGAAAAGGTAGGCGATTTTCTTATCGGATTTTTTGGTATCTTTCTATTATATGTCTTAGTATCGGAGTTAATTCCACGCTATTGTCCCGCGATAATATTTATTTTATTCGTTCTTTTGACTTTCTATTTTTGGAATAAGAGGCGTTATATTTCGTTTGGAATAGTCTCACAACTTATTGTTTCGGTAATAATCTCGGTCTTGGTGTATTTCTCCTTATCTTTTCATAGTGTGACTTCATGAATTATCCGCTCGCATTTTTATAACTACGAACCAATTCGTAGCTATCGAAAATTATATATAACCCTTCCTATCAACTATACATTAGCTCCAAGGGAGCGCTTTATAGATACCCAATAAATAGAAGGTGATATAAAAAGATGAAAAAGATATTGGCGATTGGCATATTAGTAATATTGGTGTGCAGTGCTGGATTAGTTATAGCTCAAGGTGCTCCAAATCCCAATGAGGTGGATATAATATCTGCTCCACTCAGCCCAATAGAAGAAGGTAAATTAATAGAAAAACTTCCAGTGCACAACATAGATACCAGTGAGAACTTCTCAACGATTCAGGCAGCGATAGACGATTCTAACACGTCAAATGGGCATACTATTACAGTTGATGCCGGGACGTATTATGAAAATGTAAATGTTACAAAACAACTCACCCTGTGCGGCATCGATATGCCAACTATTGATGCTAATGGCTCAGGAAGTGCAATTACCACAAATGCAGATGATTGCGTGGTGAATGGATTCTCTGTTACAGGTGCAAGCGGGGGTTCACCATCAGATTATTATGCAGGGATTAAAGTGATCTCGGATGGCAATACACTTACCAGCAACATGGCATCAAACAATGATTACGGCATTGTTTTATGGAAATCGTCTAACAACACACTCACAAATAATATTGCAAACTTGAACAACTACAGTGGCATCCTCCTGGAATCTGCGTCATATATTCTGGGTGATTCATTCTTTGTTCACAACAACACGCTTACGAACAACACGGCATCGAACAATGAATATGGCATCAACTTGGATTCTTCGTATAACAACATGCTTACAAATAACACTGCAACGAACAACAAATACGGCATCAACTTGGAGTCTTCACCTAATAACATACTCACAAATAATATGGTATCAAACAATACGGATGGCATCAGCGCACACTCCCCCTTCTCCGAAAACAATATACTTACAAATAACACTATTAATTCGAACAAAGGATGCGGCATCCTCTTTACCCACGGTGCATCCAGAAACCTAATCTATCACAACAACCTTGAAAATAACACTAATCAAGCACATGACTCTGGATATTGTAACTCATGGGACAATGGCCCGATAGAAGGAGGCAATTACTGGTCAGACCATGAATGTACTGGAAATCCAAGTAATGGCAGTCAGGCATATTATATTCCTGGTGATGCAGGTGCTCAAGATCGTTATCCTTATGAAGAGTTATGGGGGTGGAAAAAAGCAAATGTTATAGAATTGACCTACGAGTTTGATGAACCAATCGTAGAGAAGACAGTTGTAGGGGAGTATGAATATGACTTGATTTCTATACCGGGATGTGATTTGTACGGTGCTCCAGGGGAGCCAGTTCTTCCGTTCAAGACCGTTATGGTCCTGATTCCTTACAGCGAAGAAGTCCAGGATATTCAGGTCATTCCCGGAAAAGAGGTTTACTTCGGTGAATTTTATATTGTACCCGGTCAAGAACCAGTTCCCTTTAGTTTTGAAGGACCAGTTGAGCCCACTCCTCCCGATGATGTGATCTATAACTCAACGAACATATTTCCAGAAGAAGTCTACTCAAAAGTCTCTGTTCAAGGAATGAGAGGTTATCAAATACTTATCTTAAACCTTTACCCAGTGCAATACATTCCCAAAACGAGAGAGGTATCGTATTTTGAAAGTATGAAAGTTGTCGTGAACACCAGGGCTTCAACGCCTAATGAACTATTCAGGGGTTTACCGCAAGATAGAACATATGTAGCAAAGATAGTTGACAATCCCGAAGTATTAGTTACATACGATTTGGCTGAGGTCCACAAACCGGAGCAATCCTCACTATTAGATTCTACACAACAATTTGATTATCTCATCATAACTAATGAAGAGTTAGTGGGTTCCAGTGGACCCTATAATTTCCAAGCTCTGCGTGATTCAAAGATTGCAAAGGGAATGAGTGCAACTATTGTTACAACAGGGTGGATATATGCCAACTACGGCGGAGTAGACAACCAAGAAAAGATTCGTAATTTCATAATAGACGCGTACAACAACTGGGATACAGAATACGTCCTCTTAGGTGGTGATGGTGATGGCGCCGATGTAGGAGGCGAGAGCGGTGATGATATAATTCCAGCGAGAGGCTTTTGGGCATGGGCCTATGAATGTGATCCCCCAAACATTCCGGCAGATATGTATTATTCCTGCCTCGATGGAGATTTCGATTACAACAATAACGGCATATACGGTGAGCCTAACGACGGTCCAGATGGAGGAGAAGTTGATTTGTTTGCGGAGGTCTATGTTGGAAGAACGCCAGTAGATTCAGATACTGAGCTGTCTAATTTCATAAAGAAAACTCTGGATTATAAAAGCTCGGCATTCCTCGGCAAGGCATTGATGGTTGGCGAATATCTTTGGCCCGGTACTTGGGGCGGAGACTACAAGGACGAGGTCAAGAATGATTCATGTAATTGTGGCTATTGCACAGCGGGTTTTCCACAGCCACCTTTCGTTGTCGACACATTGTATGACAGAGATTATCCCGGGCACAATTGGCCTAAATCAGAAATCATCAACAGGTTAAACAACAATCCTAACATAGTGAACCACTTAGGACATGCCAACGTGGGTTACGTTATGAAAATGGTCAACTCAGATGTAGACGCATTAACTAATGACAAATATCTCTTTGGATGGACACAGGGTTGCTATGCCGGTTCCTTCGACAACAGGGTTCCACCACCACCATACGGTAATTGCGGCTACGTACCCTATGACTGTATCCTTGAGCACTTTGTTGTTGACGACCACGGTGCATACGCATTCATAGGTAACTCAAGATTTGGCTGGGGTGTTGGAGGAAGCACTTGTGGCCCTTCACAACGGTTCGACAGGGAATTTTGGGATGCTGTCTTTGGAGAAGGAATTACCAGGATAGGCATAGCAAATGCTGATTCTAAGCACGACAATGTAGGACTAATTGACGTGGGCGTGTATAGATTCTGCTACTACGAGATCAATTTATTCGGTGATCCGGAAATATCAATAACACCAGCTCCATGGCCGATGTTTCACCAAAACCCAAAGCACACAGGATTGAGCCCATACGACACGAGTGCAAATCCGGGTCAGTTGAAATGGAAATATCATATAGTAGATTCCAGGTCATCTCCTGCTGTAGATAGTGATGGCACAATATATACTGGTGGAGGTGATTATTATGTACATGCAATCAACCCCAACGGTACGTTAAAATGGAAGTTTGGAACAGGCGGGTGGGTATGGTCATCTCCTGCCATAGGTAAGGATGGCACGATATATGTTGGCTCTGATGATGATTATATATATGCAATCTATCCCAATGGCACACTTAGATGGAAGTTTAACGCACAATGTTTCATAGAGTCTTCTCCTACCATAGGTCCGGATGGCATTGTGTATATTGGTACATACAACGGTTATGTTTATGCTTTCTATCCTAATGGCACATTGAAGTGGGAGTTTGATATGGGTCACATGGGCAATGTATACGGTTCTTCTCCTGCAATAGCGGATGATGGCACTGTATATATCAGCTCCTGTTCTAATAAGTGCCTTTATGCGATTAACCCCAATGGGACGCTTAAATGGAAATATCCTACGCGAGAATATATAATGCATTCTTCACCAGCAATAGGTAGCGATGGCACTGTATATATTGGCTCAGGTGAGTGGGATTTTGATGGCTATCTTTATGCAATTAATCCCGATGGCACCCTTAAATGGGAGTATCACACCGGGAGTTATTTAGGATCATCTCCAGCTATTGGTAGTGATGAGACAATATATGTGGGTTCAGGGAATTATCTTTACGCAATCTATCCGAACGGCACGCTAAGATGGAGGTTTGAAACTAACAGCGTTGTGAGTTCATCTCCAGCCATAGGCAAAGAGGGCATAATATATGTTGGCTCGTACGATAACTATGTATATGCAGTCTATCCTGATGGTGCACTAAAATGGAAGTTTGAAACTCAAGATAAGATATACTATTCTTCGCCAGCCATTGGTAGCGATGGTACAATATACGTATGCTCGTATGATGATAACCTGTATGCGATCGGATAAGCAAATATCAATCAGAATAAAAAGTAGTATTATTATAACTACGAACCAATTCGTAGCTTACGCAAGTCTTATATAACCCCTTCCTCTTGACTACTTATTGGAGGTGAAAAAAAATGCTACCAAAAAAGAAGATATTGGCTTCAGTCTCGGTATTGCTTGTGGCGATGCTGGTCGGAGCGGCGATTACGAACGCCATTCCTGCGCCGATGCCAATAAAGGTGGTGCGACCACCACAAGTATATCCAGAAGAAGTAGGTGCATACGCACGAATAATCTCCTACGACAACTTTGCAAAGTCCGGCGAGACGATTGTCGTCAAAGGAAGCGTGGAGAACTACGGCGATAGCGAGATAACCGTTGAACTCGTTCCAATCATGCGAGAGGAAGAGGAATACAAGTATAGATATAGGGGAAACGTGATAAAACCAGAATGGGTGTCAGTGAATCCGAACGAGATAAATCTGGGTGCCGGCGCATCGGCAAACTTTGATATTTCAGTGAGCATACCTTCAGGTACAAAAAGTGGATATTACAGCGGGATGATTGCAATAAGAACAGACAAATATCCTGAACGAATAGAGCATTACAGCGTTCAGGTATATAAGCCGCTGGAAGAGCCGATAACAAAAGAATTCCGTGTTGCACCTAACTCAACAAAGGCGATGGTAACAGTGAGATGGAACAAAGATGAAAAAAATCTAATCTCAACGGAAGGAACGGTGGACGTGCATCTGTTCGACCCTTATGGAAGCGAAGTATCTCAGCACACAAAAATGACAAGGATTTCTGGACATGTCGATGCCTTTAACTATGCCCTTGAACGGGGTATAGATATAGGAGACGAAGAAACAGCAAGTGCAAATGTGTATGAGCATGGACAACAAGCGGTGATATACCAGATAGAGAACCCGGCGAGCGGCATGTGGAAACTCGAGATGAAGCCAGATGGTGTGATGCATTTCAACTACGACATCGTAGTGAATCCGATAGAAGATGTGAGAATATGAAATAGAAGGCTCGGTCTATTTTGAATAGATCGGGCTATTTGTATTTTTTTATTTCAGGTGAGGAAATGACCATAAGTTTATTGATTATGGTGGTGGAATGCCATAGCCCAATATTTTACCCTCCACGGCATCAATGACTGTTACAATCGTGTTGCCCTTCCAATCAACGCTTCTTACGACCCAGCAAGGATTCTTCGGCGTTGGTTTTATTGGATGAACAAACGAGTTTGGGGATATGAAATATAGTTTGGTAAACTGAACCTTCCCCTTGACCATGGATTCTGCCTCTTCTTTGGGAATCACTGGGGGCAGATGTTCCGGTAAATCATCTCGCCAATGAATAATTTTCTTTTTAAGTTCCTTTGTATCCTTATCAAATTGGTATACTATGCGGTCTCCTTCGACAGTTGCATTGTCTATCTTCCTTTTGTGCCCATAGGCTATCGTATTGCCAAGCTCTATTCTTTCAAACTGTTTGTCGCCTGTCTCATATTTCCCAAGCAGTTCATCACTGCTTGGAGTTACCGTAGTTACCGTAGCCCCAAAAATTCCTTCTTGAGTTTCCCCAAGAACCACAAACCTAAATTCCGTCATCTTCATTTTACCGCTAAGTTCTTTAACTTTCTCATCTTCTGTTAACATCATACTCCCCGCCTTCACCCCCTCCTCATCACTGCCAGCAACCAGAAGCAAAGCCGTATCCACATTCCAGGGATTTCTCATTATCTCCAGCACACCTTCACCCGCACCAGGATATTCTTCCGTTACCCTCGTCGCATTCGTCATATCATACACCTTTTTTAATATCTTATTTGAATTTGAAGTGCCGATGATGATCAAATTATATTTATATTTAAAACTTTCGATGGCTTTCGAGGATATAATTTCTGGCTTCTTACCCGTTGAATTTTCTAAATACACCGCTATCGATTCTGCGCTCTCTTTCTCTAATTGAGAGGCACTACCTCCAATCACGATTATCACATCCTTTTCAAACAGTTCTGGATAATCGCTCAGTGTCATATTCAATGGTTTTTCAATTAAATGATTCGATACTCCTTGGAGATACGCCGCCAACATTACGCCTCCCAAGATAACAAAAGACACGATTATCACTACCGTTATTTTCCTCATTTTTGTTTCACCTTCCCTTTACCTTTTTACCTTTGTGGATAGCATGATAAATTTTTTGTTGATTTTATTAATAATTTTTTCTATATTATGACATCAATATTGTAACCTTTGTCGTCAGCGTACGACACGGCCCAGCAGGGATTCTCCTCCGGAGCTGGCTCGATTGGGAAAACAGGTGTGTCTGGGAGTATGAAGTATAGCGTAGTAAACTGAACCTCTCCTCTAACCAGGGATTCTGCCTCTTCCTTGGGGATCACCGGAGGTAGATGTTCTGGTAAATCATCCCGCCAATGAATGATCTTCTTTTTAAGTTCCTTTGTATCCTTATCAAACTGGTAGTTTATGTAGTCTCCTGCAACAGTTGCATTGTCTATCATTCTCTGATGCCGATAGACTATCGTATTGCCGATCCCCTTTTTTATGAACCATCTGTCACATTTCTCGTATTTTCCAAGTAGTTCGTCCTTGCTTGGAGTCCCAAGTGTCGCATTATCTCCATAAATTTTTCTTAAAGTCTCATCAATCGTCATAAACCTGTTAGTGGATTGCTCATCACTTGCCTCTTGCTTTCCGAAAAGCTCACCACCGCTTGCAGACACACTAATCCCTACAATCATCGCACTAATTGCTATTGCCGCCAGACCTATAAACAAAGTTTTGCTTCCCGTTTTTTTCATATCACCTCCTTTCTATTTTTATCATTTCCTATAAGAAATGACCCATAAGTTATGGCGGTGGAATACCATAGCCTAAAATTTTCCCTTCCACTGCGTCAATGATTGTTATAATCGTGTTACCCTTCCAATCAATGCTACTTACGACCCAGCATGGATTCTTCGGCGTTGGTTTTATTGGATAACGCCATGAGTCAGGGGATATGAAGTATAGTTTGGTAAACTGAACCTTTCCCCTGACCATGGATTCTGCCTCCTCCTTGGGAATCACTGTAGGCAGATGTTCCGGTAAATCATCTCGCCAATGAATAATTTTCTTTTTAAGTTCCTTTGTATCCTTATCAAATTGGTATACTATACGATCTCCTTCGACAGTTGCATTGTCTATCTTCCTTTGATGCCGATAGATTATCGTATTCGTATTGTTGTGCACGTCTCTATTGAACGTTAGGTTGCTCGTCTCATATTTTCCAAGTAGCTCATCTTCGCTTGCAATAACCCAACTCTCATTTGTTTCTTGCTCTTTTGTATTCGCTTCTTTTCTGTCAAAGTCACCACCGCTTATAAATACTGCAATCCCTACAATCAGCGCACTAATTGCTATTACTGCCAGACCTATAAACAATGTTTTTCTTCTCATCTTTTATCATCCCTATTTTTTTAACCTTCTTTTTCGGAGTTATTCACGTCGATCTTTTCTTTCCTTTTTTTCCTTCCATGATAATCTATGAGAAACACAACCAATATTACGAACAGGCAACCAAATAAGAACCATAAACCGGGATGTGCGAAAATATCAAATTCAAAACCAAGACCAATTCCTTTTGGTGCTGGCACTGGCGATGGCACTATTTCAGGCATTGGCGTGGGTGCTGGTACTGGTCCAAGTGGTCTCCCTCCTTCCTCGGGTATTACTGACCTTGTGACTTCCCCTATTGGACCTTTCATCTTCATCGTCAAAAATTCTATTACGCCAGAACCTGCCACTGCAAAGAATATCACCGTCAAATATTTCTTCAATGATGCGATAACATCTTTCCTATTCGTCTTCTCCGGAACGATGACCACAAATTTACGCTGCGGTGCGTAAATCTTCACACGTTTCATCTTCTCGCTGTATTTCGTTCGCTCTACCTTCGCCAATCCCGCATTGTTAAGCTTTTCAAGGTTGTACTGAACGGTGCTTAAAGGAATGCGGAGTTTCTCTGCTATTTCGGATGCTGAAAGTGGCTCTGACGCGATAGCTTCTAAAATATTCCTTGCAGTATCATTAGAAATAATCTGTGAGATTTCCTTGGAGTTTTTATCGTTTAACGGGAGGATTAATAGTTTTTCATCCTCCGTGTTTTCTTCCATCCCCTTATTGTTCTCGTTCGAAACCATTAATCTTATTTTTGTTTTGTCCCTTTTTAAAAATAACTATAACTTCAACTTGATTCGTAGCTATCGAAAAGCTTATAAAGGGTAAAAAACAAACTGAACTTTTAGGTAATAAAACAAAAATGGAAAAATACACCAAAGTAGCGGTTGTCGTTGTGCTCTGTATATTAGCAGCTTCAGCAGGTTTTCTGGTCTCTACATTGCCGTATCTAGCAGGACCAACTGATTATTCACAACAGAAAGGGTATCCAATTCCCCCGGGAGAAGGAGGCGGATTCGCACTACCACCAGAGCCTCCAATGGCAATGGCAATGCCCATGTCCATGCCAATGCCCACGCCCGTACCGCGGGCCGCGCCAGAATCACTAATGCCAAAATATGCGGAAAAAACGGTGTCCGTTGAAACGTCGGAATCACGATATGCCGATGCAGATACCGATACCGAGAGAAAGATAATTCAACGTGCTTCATTGCGCATCGAAGTAAAAGACTTCCAATCGAGTTCTAATGCAGTTATTGAGATTGTAGAACGGTCAAATGGTTTTATCTCTGATTCGCACTCCTATGTTACCGATACAGGGCGTAAGAGAGGTAGTATTACGATCAGGATACCAGCAGATAGGTTCATCGCAGTTATCAACGAAATAGAGTGCGTTGGCGACGTAAAATCAAAAGATACATCTGGAGAAGATGTTACAGAGGAATATATTGATTTGACGGCGAGGCTTAACAATTCAGAGCGGCAGGAGCAGAGGTTACTGGAGATTCTGGACATGGCTAATAATACAAAGGAAGTACTCGAAGTAGAGCGAGAAGTATGGCGAGTGAGAACTGAAATCGAACGGCTTACCGGGCGGATAAAGTATCTCGAGAACCGTGTCGAGCTTGCCACGATTTCGGTTTCGTTATATGAGCCGGAGCCGATAACACATAGCTGGGGGATAAGGGATGCTATTCGTTCTGCGTTCGGAGGGTTTGTGTCGGTGATACGAGGACTTATAATCTTCGTTGGATACGCACTGCCGATATTAATTCTGGTTGGGTTCGGGTGGCTGGTCAAATCGAAGTTGATGCCGAGATTAAGGAAGGAGAGAGAAGGTAAAGTTAAGAGATGATGCAATGAAAAAATGGAAAATTGGTGCGATACTCGGAAGCATTTTTGGGATTATATGTTCGTATATTCCTCTTCTGTGGGGGTATGGTGGAGGGGGGATTGTGAGTTTTATTCCTCCAACTCCATCTTTATACTCTTTTGGATTTTATTATTACTTACTCTTGTTAGCGATTTTTTGGACGCTAATCGGTGCCACAGTAGGATTTTTAATTGATAAATACAAGCGAGTGGAACCAAAATGAAGAACAAAAAATTAGTTTACGGGATTTTAGTCATTGTCTTAATTAGCTTATTTGGTGTATGGCTATCCTTAGACGATATAACTAAATGCAAAATTGTTTATCACAAAAATATATGCTACTTTTATGCTATGATGGACATCGCTAACAATGATCCAACAGTTTCGGATTTTGATGAAATGATGAATTTGTGTAAAGGAATGAGTGATGCGCCAAAAAAGGATGGTTGTTTTGAATATGTCGCTCAAACATTTGCTCTCATCGATATTGAGAAAGCCCAACAGGCTTGTAATGAAATTAAAGGGTTTGATGATGTGAAGAGTAAAAAGGATTGTTTATATTTAATCAAGCCATTAAGCATCGCTGATAATATTTACAACTGCAATGAAGACAATGATTGCGTTTCAGTGAAAAGCGGGTGTTGTGGTTGTAATGCTGGCGGAAAGAATACTGCAATAAATAGAAAGTATTTAGATTATTGGTATTCAAAATTATGGGACGAATGTAGAGAAATAGCTTGTATAGCAGTTATGTCCGACCATTGGACTTGTTTTGCCGAACCAAAATGTATTGATGGAAAATGTCAATTGTTACCAGCAGTAGAAAAAATTGCTATGTGGCAAAATGGCGAAGAACTGATTAGCGATCCTAGAAGCTCAAAACACAATCCAAGAGTAAATAATATTATTAGGACACTACATAAACTAAATCTTCAAGCAACCTGTGTTTTCAGTGAGGAAGATATTCAAGAAATAAAACAAAAAGATAGGGTTGTAGAAATAGTTTTCAAAAATCCAAGAGATATTACAATTAATCAATGGGTTCAGCCAGAAAATTATATTGAAGGGTATCATCTTCCTGTTAATAGAATTTTAAGAAATGTTAAAACCGCTATCTTTATTTTAGAAGACAATTTAGATGAAGGATTGGAAGGACATATCTTAGTTGGAAGCGAGAGAGAAGGAAAAGATGAAAGATGCTCTCGGGAAATAACCAGAGAAGATTTAGAAAAATTAGGACCATGCGAAGCAGTGGTGGGCTATTATTTTGATGTGGATAAAGGAAGATGTATAGTAATCAGCGGGTGTGAGTTTGATTCTGAAATCGTGCCCTTCAAAACAGAACTGCAATGTCAAGCTACCTGCGTTGGACAATTCATTGAGGCTCAAAAAACTCCTCTGGGATGGAGTTGCTGGGCAATACAACAAGCAGGAAGTAATGAATTAGATAAAAGCTGGATTGATGAAATAAGATTTAAAGGGGGTTAATAACAAAATGAAAAACAAAAAAGACTTCAAAATAGGTATTTTATTTGGGATTGTAGGGTTCATTCTAACCCTTTCATTTGCGTATTTAGCAACAGGTACATTTGATTTGAGATTTCCTGCTGTAATAGGAATTGGATTTTTTGGTGGAGGATTTTTAGGTTCACAGTTAAGAAGATTGTACAAGACTGGTGAAGAAAGGAAAGCAAATCTAATTATGGTAATTATTATTGGTTTGTTAATGATTTCACAAATATATTCACTTGCAACGGGACAAATAAGAGGTCCAACATGGAGAATAATTTTAACAGGCACTACTATAGTTGGATGTGTTTTTGTTGGATATTTTATAATCTCATCGCTTATGAAGAGCAGTAAGAAAACATGAATAAAATAATAAACAGGAACAAAACCAAACTATTCGGAATAAGCATTTTTCTAATCTTTAGCCTGCTAATTTTCACGAATATAGGCATGGCTTGTTTTAACCCGACGGATAGTTTTGCCACAGAAGTAGCTTTAAACAAACCTTCCATAACTTACGACTTACGCGGGATAAAGCAATCAAAAGATGTTACGGTTATAGAAAAGGAGAAAGAAGAAAGTCCCGATGATGTTGTTAAAGTGGTGCATAGAGAAGAAGTTGTCCCAAAACCGATTGAAATAATAACAATAGAAGAAGAAGGTGAAGAAAAACCACAAAGAAGTGAAGAACCTTCTTTTGAAGATTATATAGAAACCGACACCATAATCTATCGTTCTCATTACAATAAAGACGTTGCAGTTGCTTTAATGGAAGAAGAATGGGAAGGTCAGAAATATTTGAATGTTAAAATACAGGTGCCGACAAAAAGAGTTCATAAAAGGATGGATTATGTTGAAATTGTTTCAATAGCTGATGTTGATGTTGCCAGTCTTGATATAAACGCTTCTGAAGAATTGGGCTGGAGTTCCAGAATTAGTGGTGGTGGCTGTTACTATAATGAACAGCTTGATAAAGAGATTTGTAGAGATTCTTACCGGCTTGATAAAGGAGATATTCATATCTATTTAACGAGTGAAGGAAGGGTATCAACTGAAAAAACAGAAGTTAGGATAACTGTTGATAATGCTAAAACAATCAAAACTGAAATGTATTTCAATGAAAAATGTAGCTGGGTTAATCCAGAGTTAAAACTTACTTGTTGTTTTGAATGTGATAGGGCTTTTAGTAAAAGTCCTATTGGCGTTGGACCTGAGGCGGCAATGTGCGGAAAGTTTAGCACTGCTCAACCTTTAAATGAAAAGTGCAAAACCTTTTTTGAAAATAATCCAATGAGTGTTTCTGCTTGTCAAAAACCTTTAGAGTTAGGTCCTTGTGAGGCGGTAGTTGGATATTATTACGATGTAAAATATGATGGGTGTTGTGCTGTAAGTGGTTGCAAATATGTTCCAGAGATAGTTCCATTCAAAACAATTGAGGAATGTGCAGCAAATTGTAAAAAAGAAGTTGGCTATCTAATTGCAGAGGTGTTAGTTAAAATAGGCTTTTCTAAAGATGTAGAGGAAGCATTACAGATAGTAAAGAATAATGCAGAGCAAAAAATAAATGAGTGGGAAGATTTAGAGCCCGCTGTGGATATTGACCCGGAAGGTTTTGATTGGAAAGCAGCATTAAGGGTAGAGTTAGAATGGTTGCGAAGTAATAGCGTTATTAGCGGTTTAACTGATGATGATATATACGGAATAATAAAAGTAGCAGATAAAGGAACTGCTGGCTGGAACTCAAAAATCAGATATTTTAAGGGTGAGTGGGTGCAGGGAATTACAGAAGAGATGGAAGAAACGGGAATCTATATGTTAAGAGCAGGTATTGATTGTGGCGGTTTTCCAGCGGGGCTGTTACCTGAAAAGGTTCCAAGGGGTGTGCCAGCTCCTTATGAGTCTGTTCCTGTAA
>JAUWNY010000159.1 GCA_030612405.1 Candidatus Methanophagales archaeon
TTCTATCGCAAACGACGAACTGTAAGAACTGTAAATCAGCTTACGAAGGGCTTATTGCGGAATATAAAACATGGGATGATGTTTTAGAAGCACCAGAGGAAGACCTCGCTAAAGCCATCAGCATTGGTGGATTGGGAAGAATAAAGGCGAGACGGATAAAAAATGCTCTTTCGCGGACAAAGGAAAAGGAGGGCGAGGTAGATTTGCGGTTTCTTGCGGAGATGTGCACAGAAGACGCAATGGGGTTTCTATTGAGCATGGATGGTGTGGGGCAGAAGACCGCAGCGTGCGTTTTGTGTTTCTCCTTTGATAAACCCTGCTTCCCGGTGGACACGCACATTTACCGAATATGCAAAAGATTAGATTTGGGGGGAAATAGTAGAGAGGAGATAGCGAACCTGATAGAGGAAACTATAGCCGTGGATAAGCTATGTGCGTTTCATCTGAACTTAATAGAGCATGGAAGGAGGATATGCACAGCAAGAAAACCGAAGTGTAATGACTGTGTGCTGAAGGACTGTTGCTATTGCTATTGTTAAAATAAATCATTGACGCAGATTAACAAAGATGAAAAGATTAATGCCGTTAAAAATAGCTCATCCAACCCAGCAAAAGGAAGAATCCGCGTAAATCTGTGTAAATCTGTGTCTTAAATAGAAGGAAGTTATACTTTATATACAACGAGGAAGTAAATTCAATCAAAAGAGCAGAAGCAGATGAAAGTGATACTTCACGTGGACATGGACAGTTTCTTTTCAGCAGTTGAAGTGAGGTTGAATCCGGAACAGAAGGGCTTGCCGGTAATCGTAGGAGGAAAAATTAAGACAGAGCATTGACGAGCCTTTTCTCGATGTCAGCACAAAAGTGCACGATTGGAATGATGCGAGATATTATGCGCAGATGAGAACAGATTATCAAATTAATACCTTAGCAAATAGATGATAATAGTCACAAGAAAAGCCACGGTCCCTATTACGATTCCACCGATCGTGTAGCATTTATAGCCTGAGGCAGGAGTCATATCCGCAAGCTCTATCACAGTCCAGAAATATTTCTTGACCCACTCCTGTCATTACTAATGTAGACCCAAGAGCACCCCCAGCACACAAGACCAAAAGTATAGCCCCTCCTCTTCTCACCGCTTCTTCTGTCCATGTCTTGACCTTATCCCGCTCGAAGCCACGAGCAGCGATGAAAACAAGCAAAACCCCTATCAACAATGCTATATTTGGGTCGCCAAGGAATAATATCATCTGCGATTATAGACGTTCCTCCAATTCCATCTAAGACCATGCCAATTATACGGCTCTCTGGTATCTTGCGTGGTACTTAAATATAAATAAAACAAGCTGTTATAATCGTTTAATCAGCAAAGGAGAGAATAAAAATGACCGAAATTAAAATACCGCTTGATATTCCGGATGTCGAGATCGAGAACATTGAGATGAATAGAGGGGGTGATGTCATTATCACTGTGAGGAGTACAGTTAAGTGGATTGACTTGCTTTAACCGCTTTTTAGTTACGTTGGATATGTGGATGGGTTTATAAACTACTTCATTAACCGGCAAACGAGTGGTTTCGTGGAGGGGTTTAATAACAAGATTAAGGTGATTAAACGGCGTTGTTATGGAATTCTAAACGTTAAACATCTGTTTCAGCGCATACACCTTGATCTTGAGGGTTATTCTTTATTTGCTTGATTTCGCAGGGAGATATGTTCCACGGGAATTACCAAAGAGCCAATTATACTACCACAAACAATGATTATCGCAAGATGGTAAATCACCCTCCTCATACCAGTCAAAATTGATTCCAGCCCATCAAAAGGTTTTGCGGCTAAAATCGCAACGAATAGGGATACAGTGATCAAACTCAAAAAAGGATGAATCTTGAATTTAGCAGTCATAATCAAGATGAGAATCAAAGCGAGAAGGAATATGAGTATTAGGTTCATGTCTAACTCCTGTCACGTATTTATAGAATATGTATTTATAAATGATTAAATGAAACTACGTGAAACTCTCCCAAAAGATTTCGATTTTATATTGAAAATGACCCGTCTGAATATGGAAAGAATCGTTACACGAGAGTGGAATGCCGATTGGGAGAAGGATATTGAACCTAATTTCGTAAATATGTGGAAAAGGCAGGGGAAAAAGAAGATTATTGAGGCAGATAATCGTGGTGTCGGTTATTTTTGGCTTGAACGACATCCTGAGCCCAGGGAAATTTTTATCAACTCGATACAAAGAAAAGTTATGAACCTTTTCTTTTGATAAACTTTTTCTTTTTAATTTAAGATTGCGATGGAACTGAACGAGCTATTAGGAATAGGGGATTTTATGCTGGTGGAGCAGAGTTATGCAGCGCAAAAGGAGATAGGCAGAACGCTCGAATATCTCGGTAAGGTCAAAAAAGGGGACGTGGCAGAATCAATACGAATATTTGCAGAAACCGGAAACAAGAGCAAAGAAAAAGAGTTGATTGGCATTGCCATTTATGACAAAGACCTGGGCTTCTGGATTGTCTTCACGGATTTTTTCGCGGATACGAGGAACAAAGAGGATTTTGAGGCGATTGCAAGCAGGATAAACAGCACTAAGGAAGGAGAAAAAGAAGTAGAAGTGGAACGGGACAAATTTCGTGAAGGCGTGATTGAATTCTATTCCGTCGGGTTAGTAAACGGACTATTTTACAATTGCGGTTCCGATTTAGATTTAGATTTAGGGGGTGCGAGTTTCTATCCGAGACAAAGGACAGAGGCATTAAAAAACGTATTGGCTGAATTTTTACGCGAGAACGATCTAGAAAAAGGCATGGAAGGTAAGAAAACGCTTGAAATTGGATGTGGTGATGGCGGTGCGACTATTGCACTGCACGAATCAGGTATATTCCCTTTTACGGTGGATATAAACGAATGTGAGATTTGCAAAGGGTTAGAAGAAGGTGTGTTGGAGCCCAAACGGAGCATTGTACTGGATTGCTCCATGCTGTCTGCCTTTTTTGGTAAAGAATTTGACGTTGTCTTCGGGTTTATGATTGGTAAACTCACACCATTTAACAGATTTGAGTGGGAAGGCGTGCTAAGAGGGGTTCATAGAATACTGAAAGACATGGGAAAAGTGCTATTTACGGTTTCGAGTGAGGAGGAAGCAGTAATGGTAAAAGAGATATTAAAAGACGATTACGAAGGGGAAATAAAAGAGAATAAAGACAGTGATGGTTATCTTGACCACTGGGTATATGTGGGTACTCCTTCTTCGGGTCAGAAAATATTTTGAAAGAGAGGATGTTAACCAAAAATCTTTATAAAGCATGTAAATAGATCCTAATAGAGGCGATAGAAAAGCAATGCAAAAGCTGGCTATTCATCCCCACATCACGCGGGATAAAAATATAAGCAGTGGGAGCCCGGTCATTGTTGGAACCAGGACTCGTGTATTGGATATTGTAATAGAATATGAGTATTTAGGCATCACGCCAGACGAAATCGTTGATGCACATCCACATCTAACTCTGCCTCAAGTCCACGATGCTTTGTCTTTCTACTACGAACACTGTGAGGAACTTGACACGGAAATCAAGGAAAGAAAAGGAAAGATAGAAGACCTTCGTAGGAGTTTGGCTCATGGAACAGTAGATTATAGTCATTCCAATAATAAATTGCAAATAATGAACCACGAGATTTCACGAGATTAACACAACACTTTTTCTTTTTTTTAAAAAAAAGAAAACCTGTGCTAAAAGAAAAAAATAATCTTGTGTAAATCTGTGTAATCTTGTGGTTAAAAATTTTCGGAATGCCTATAAAATGCGAGTGCCCGTACGTGCTTCTTTACAGGAAATAGAAGAATACAAGCCCGGGAAATTGGTAAAGGGAGCGATAAAGCTGAGTTCGAATGAAAACCCGTTAGGACCCAGTCCAAAGGTGATAAGAGAAATAGTTAAGCGTTTAGAAGCAGGCGAGCTGAACCTGAACGTATATCCGTGGGAAAAGAATGAAGACGAGCTCAGGGATGAGATTTTAAGATATGTCGGTGCCGGTGCCCGCATAGAAAAAGGTAACGTCGTTTTAGGTGCCGGGGTAGATGGCATTTTGGACACGCTTGCCAGGATTTTTATTGCGAATGGCGATGAAGCGCTGGTACCCATACCCACTTTTTCCCTCTACGAGTCGCTCGTAAAAATAGCAGGAGGAGTGCCAAGGTACGTAAAGAGAAAAAGTGGCGAGGACTTCAGCATACCTGTCAAGGACTTGATTTCCGCGTGTAACGAAAAAACAAAGCTCATTTTTATCTCTTCTCCCAACAATCCAACGGGAAACTGCATACCAGAGAACGAAATTCGAGAGATAATAGAATCCGTGGATTCGAGGGCAATGGTTGTAATAGACGAAGCATACGCGGAATTTGCGGGCTCATCGTTGGTGAACCTGGTAACGGAATACGGGAATGTGGCGGTAATGAGAACCTTTTCAAAAGCTTTTGGTCTTGCAGGGCTGAGGGTAGGATATGGAATAATACCAGAATGGCTCACAAGCGCATATAAAAAAGTTGCAATGCCTTTCTCCGTTAACAGTATCGCTATAAAAGCGGCAATAGCTGCATTGCGAGACCCGGCGTATCTGCGTAAAACGGTAGAGCGGGTAAAGCTCGAAAGAGCGTTTCTAACGGAAAACTTACGGCGTGTGTTCAAGAAGGTTTATCCATCGGAAGCCAATTTCGTGCTTGCGGATGTTTCACCTGCAAAATCGGCTGTGGTGTATGCAGAGTTGATGAAGCGAGGGATAATAGTACGGGATTGTTCTTCGTTTAGAGGTGCTGGAGATTCTTTTATTCGGGTCACGGTGGGAACAAGGGAACAGAATGAAAAGGTTGTGGAGGCGTTAATATAAACATCAAAAAAATAAATTGTAGACACAGATTAACGCTTGTGGGCTCTGCCCACATTCCCGCAAGCCCTGAAAGGGCTTAATTAACACAGATGATAAGAATCAATACGGTTAAACTAAAATAAATCTGCGTAAATCCGTGTAAATCTGCGTCTTA
>JAUWNY010000026.1 GCA_030612405.1 Candidatus Methanophagales archaeon
CTGGAGAGCGTTCAAGAAGTGTTTTCGGCGTGTGTTGGTGAAAGCAGGAACATTAGCGAGGAGGATATGATGAATATATCACACGGAGGCTGGTTTACCGGTGAGGAAGGATTGCAGCTGGGTCTCGTAGATAAGACAGGGGACCTAGAGGATGCGATAGAGGAAGCGGCTGAGCTCGCAAATGTTTCGCTGAAAGATATCAGAGTTGTGACTTTGAGAATCGAGGGTTCACGAGTGCGAGAGAGGGAAGAATAAAAAATTATTAACCACAGATTACACCGATTAACACAAACCTTTCTTTCAAAAAGAAAGTTAACTTTACCAAAGAAATTTGTTTTTCTTTTAGCACAAACCTTTTCTTAGAAAGAAAAGCTTTACCAAAAGAAACATGTTCTTTCTTAGCACAGGTTCTTTCTTTAGAAAGAAAGTGTTTTTTGAAAAAGAAAAAGTGTTACGTAAATCCGTGTAAATCTGTGTCTTAAATAGAAGGTGGTTATACATAATATACATTACAATGTTCGATAACCAGAAGCAGGCGCAGGAATTAAACTGCAAACTAATTGCTGGTAAAGTCAGGGTATCAAATGTGGACGATTTTCTTGCTGTATTGAAAACCATCGCTCATAAATATGATGTGACAATACAAGCGATGAATGCGGAGTTGATAGCCGGGGAAGAACATATAAAATCCGCGGTGAAAAAGGCACTGCGGGCTGTGGGCAGGAACAGGAACATAACAAATGACCTGGGTTTGGAGATTCTTTTATATGCCGCGGGAAGAAGGCAGATAGAAAGAGCATTGGCGATGGGCGTGTCGAAATCAGAAGGCGAGAAAAGAGTTGCAATCGTTATTGTTGATGCTTCTGCGAGAGGAGAAAAAGATTTGGAGGTGGTTGCTGAGGAAGTAAAGAGGAAAATAGGGCTACAAGAAGAGCCAATCTCAGAGTTGGAGTTAGAATATAAAGGTGATAAAAAGGAGGGTATTAAGAAGTTCTTTGACATAACAGAGGCTGAGTTAAAGGCAGTTGGCGAATCCAAACTAAAGAAGTTGGTGTTAGAAAGGGTTGCGAGGTTAGATGTACTGAAATAAACCTTTTCTTATGTGGGGCTCCGCCCCACGACCCCGCAAGCCCTGTAAGGGCTTATAGAAAAGCTTTACCAAAAGAACTATTTTTGCCCAAAAAGGGCGGAGTTAAGGTTAGTATTTAGGATTTCCATCACAAGATTTTGAGTAATTACTCGGTGATTGCTCGTGCACGGCAAAGAACCCGTCTTTCTGTGCTCGTTCGCGCTTAAGTGTTTCCTTCCAATCAGATTTTTTCTCCATCGTTTTCTTCTTTCACCGCACCTCGCATTCGGCAACATAATTTTTACTTTTCACCGCATCCCTCAAATATTCTAACTCGTCATCTGTGTAAACCACTTCATCGAGAAATTTCGTGTCCAACACCTTTACAGGCACGAATTTCTGCAATATATATCGTTTACTACCTCGTATCAGCCGCCCTATTTCTAAAATATCTTGCTTACCTAATTGCGATTTCACTACCGTCGTTCGAAATTCATAATCCAATCCAGAAGACATGATTAATTTGATACTGTGTTCGATTTTTGCCGGGTCAACCCGGGAATTGGTAATCTCCCGGTATCTTTCCAACGGCGCTTTCACGTCCATAGCAATGTAGTCCACGATTTCGCGTTCAATCGCTTCGCTTAGTATTTCAGGCTTGCTGCCGTTTGAATCCAGCTTAACCTGATAATCCAATTTTTTGAGTTCACTCATAAAGTCAATCAGGTCGGGCTGAAGTGTTGGTTCGCCTCCTGTTATTTCGACAGCATCGAGTTTTTCTCTGCGATTCGCCAAAAATTCAATGATTTCTTCTTCCGCGATAGGACGTGAGAAAAGCTTGGGGTCCACCAGCTCCGGATTGTGGCAGTACGAACACCTGAAATTGCAGCCCTGTGTAAATACGATAGCACATATTTTCCCGGGATAGTCTATTAATGAAAATCGCTGAAACCCGCCGATGTTCATGTTACCTTATTTATATCAAACGTCTTCCTCTTCTTAAATTCTTCCTGCTTGCCTCTGTTCCATTGGCTTACCGGACGCAGATAGCCAACTACACGTGAATATACCTCCGTCTCCGCACCACACGTTGGGCAGGCATAATGCTCACCTGCTATATAGCCATGCGAGGGACAAACAGAAAAGGTCGGCGTGAAGGTAAAGTAAGGCAAGTGATAAAGCTCACAGATTTTCCTGATTAACGCTTTCAGTGTGTTAGGGTCGTGGACACGCTCTCCGGCAAAAATGTGTATGACGGTGCCTCCCGTGTACTTTGTCTGTATTTCATCCTGCAAGTCCATCGCCTCGAAGACGTCACCCGTATAATTTACCGGTAGTTGCGTGGAATTAGTATAAAATGGCTCTGCACCCTTCTCCCAGTCATCTTCATTAGCACAGATTATCTTCGGATTGCTCTCTTTATCCTTTTTTGCGAGCCGGTAAGAAGTCCCCTCCGCAGGCGTTGCCTCCAGATTATAGTTATTCCCCGTTTCTTCCTGGAATTCTAATAATTTATCACGCATAAAATCTAACACCCGTAAGGTAAATGCCCTGGACTTTTCCGATGCGATATTCTCTCCAAATATATTCACGCAGGCTTCATTCATACCCACCAAACCAATCGTGGAGAAATGATTCTTCCAGTACTCACCAAAACGCTCTTTTACTCCTCTTAAATAATATTTGGTGTACGGATAGAGATTCTTTTCCATAAAGTTCTCTAAAACCTTCCTCTTTATCTCCAGGCTCTCCTTCGCCAGAACCATCAACCGCTCTAAAGCCATGATAAAGTCTTCTTCGTCCCTCGCGGAATATCCAAGTCTTGGCATGTTAATCGTGACCACACCGATAGAGCCCGTTAACGGACTCGACCCGAAAAGCCCGCCTCCTCTTCTCTCTAACTCTCTGTTATCTATTCGCAACCGGCAGCACATGCTTCGGGCATCTTCGGGATTCATATCAGAATTTATAAAGTTAGAGAAGTATGGTACGCCGTATTTAGCGGTAACTTGCCACAGAACGTCCAAATTAGGGTTCGCCCAGTCGAAATCCTTCGTAATATTGTAAGTGGGGATAGGAAAAGTAAATACCCTGCCTTTGGCATCTCCCTCTGCCATTACTTCTAAAAGTGCCCGATTAAACATTTCTATCTCGTCCTTGAAGTCCTTATACGTCTCTTTTTGCGGCACTCCACCAATGACGACACTCTGGTCGGCATAGTACTTGGGAACGGTCAGGTCTAAGGTGATATTCGTGAACGGTGCTTGGAATCCAACCCTGGTGGGAACGTTCACGTTAAATACAAACTCCTGCAATGCCTGCTTCACTTCTTCATAGCCCAATCCATCTGCTCGTATAAAAGGTGCAAGCAAGGTATCAAAATTGGAAAACGCCTGAGCGCCCGCAGCCTCCCCCTGTAGCGAATAAAAGAAATTTACTACCTGCCCTAATGCAGAACGGAAATGTTTGGCTGGTTCACTTTCTACTTTTCCCGGCGCTCCCCTAAACCCATCTACCAACAAATCAGAAAGGTCCCAGCCGACACAATAAACCGAGAGAATGTTCAAATCGTGTATATGAAAATCGCCATTTAAGTGCGCCTGTCTTACTTCTGACGGGTAGATTTTAATTAACCAGTAGGTTTTGCTGATTTCCGAAGAGATATAATTGTTTAACCCCTGCAAAGAGAAGGTCATATTGCTATTTTCATTAACCTGCCAGTCGAGCTTATCCAGGTATTGGTCAACCATGTTAACGTCCGCTTTTGCCGTTATCTCTCGGATTCCCGCATGTTGCTCTCGATAGATAATATATGCCCTAGCGGTTTTGCGATAGGGAGAAGATAACAAAACCTCCTCAACTACATCTTGAATCCCTTCCACGGTAGGTATCCTGTGCGGGATTGCCTGCTGCGCCAAATTCAATACCTTAAGGGTCAATTTCCGCGCGCTCTTATGGTCAAACTCGCCTGTTGCTGCACCTGCTTTTGCAATCGCGTCTGCAATCTTCTTAGAATCAAATCTTACTACCCTGCCGTCCCTTTTTCTTATCTTCTTAAACACGTCCCTTTTCCCTCCTTATACGCCCAATCCCGCCATAAGAGCCCCCGCCTTTTTCTTCTTTCTTGTTGTATATACCGTATAACTTGCTTCTATTTAAGACATAGATTTACACTGATTCAATAATCTATTTTCTTGTCTTGTCCAACCTAAGAATGGTATTTCACCACGGGACATCTTTCCTTCCCATCTTAAACCCAACGTAATTTGTAAGCAGATGTAGCAGCGGGGTAATAATAACGACGGCGATGATTATGTTCAATGAGAAACTTTCAATGAACCAATCTCGGGCAAACAAGAACAAGAGCAGCCAGGCACCCGCCACGAAATCCAGCTGATCTACCAGAGGCAGCGGAGCACCTCTTTTTAGTTCCAATCTCCTTTTTATGAAACTCCCAAGCATGTCTCCAAACAGTGCACCTGCCGATAAGCAAACTAAAACGACTAAAAAGGATGGAAAAAGTCCAAAGGAAGGAATTATTTGCATTTTTGTGTATCCACACGAAAAAAGATGCTGAAAGATGCCGAAGATAAAACCGCAAGAAATACCCTTTATGGTGCCTTCGTATGTCTTTCCATCGCCAAGCAATCGTGTTTTACCATATAAAATACCGCGGTCTATGGGTGTTTTACCGCCAAAAAATGCTGCACTCACATTTGCTATGTATGCAGGCAGCATCAGCCATATTGCAACCACGACGGTCTCTGCGATAGGATTCATGATACGTTACGTTACTGTTAAAGTAAAGCGTTGAATAACTTTATTTTTTGTACTTGAACCCGGTTAATTCGTCATATTCGGATAATATAGCGCCATTAAAAATGGTGTGCCTCACCGCACCCGGGAATTCATAGCCCTCGAATGGTGACCACCCGCATTTTGTATATAATCGTTCGCCGCGGATTTTTACGCTCCTGTGTATATCTAAAACGGTCAAATTCGCACGTTTTCCTACTTCTATACGCCCTCGGTCATTTAATCCTAAGAACGCCGCGGGATTATACGCGCATAGTCTCGATATAAGCTCTGGATGGACGTCACAACGGTCAATCAGCCAGGACACGAAATTGCCGTAGGTGTCTAAATTGGGAACGCCCGCAGGGGCTACCGAAAAATCAAGTGATTTCTCCTCCTGCGTATGCGGTGCATGGTCGGTCGCCAGGAAATCTATCTCGCCTCTTCTGAATGCATCCAGCAGCCGCTGCCTATTTTCTTCGGTTCTTAAAGGCGGATTCATTTTTAAAAACGCTTGTTTAGCCTGTACGTCCACCGTATTAAAAAACAAATGATGTGGTGTAACTTCACCGTGAACATTTTTGTACTGTTTTATCATACTTAGCGTCTCGTAAACAGAAACGTGAGCAATACTGATTTTCACTTTTATTTTCGCTCTGTCGTATCCAGCAGAAGAGGAACGTGAAACGGTGGCTAAAACACTATTTACCGCCGCTAATTCCGCTTCCTCAGGTCTCAACTCGGAATAGTTGCGACTACCTTCTTCCCCCTTCGCTTTTAATTTAAATTCCTCTTTCTTCTTCTCTATAATTCGCTGGTCTTCACAATGAATTACAACGGGTTTAGAAGTCGCCTGTATCGCTTTAATTGCTGCTGGCAGCATCTCTTCTCGGATATACAATCCGCCTGTGGTCTCGCAGAGGTATATCTTGTAACCTACTACTTCTTTCTGCATATCCGCAATCGCACTTAGGTTGGATTCGGATTCGGTTACACCACCGTAGAAAAAGACATCAATCAAGCCTTTTGACGTTGCGCGTGCGAGTTCGCGCTTTTTCCTTATTCGGTCGGCATTTATGCCTGGCAGGGGTGTGTTCGGCATGTCCACAACGGTAGTTATACCACCATGAACCGCAGCAGCAGAGCCCGTCCCGAAATCTTCCTTGTAGTCCCATTTATGGCTGCTATCCTCCCTTAAATGAGCGTGTATATCAATAAACCCGGGAAAAATCAAACACCCGCGAGCCTCTACTGTTTTCTCTGCTCGTAAACCCTGCTTTTTTATCTCTGTGATATATCCATCGTCAATGCCTATCTGGGCCTCGTAGACACCTTCAGGATTTACAACTTTACCTTCAACAACCAAATCATGGAGCATATCTTTTAGTTTATAAATAAGGGAGTATAAAGATAAGGTAAAGGGAGTCAGAGACATGTTTCCAAATAAAAGAGTGCAAAGTTTGGTGGGGAGAATGGTGCATGTAGAGATGAAAGGTGAGCGGAGCGTGCTGGAGGGTGTATTGACATCCGTGGACGATTACTTGAATTTACACCTGAGTGGAGCAAACGAGATGGAGAATGGAGAAAGGCGTAGATTGCTTGGTTCTGTGGTGGTCCGTGGCAATAATGTCGTGCTTATACACCCAATGAACGAGTAGAATGAACGGGAAAAAGGCAACAGGGAAGGGGAAGACGAAGAGGAAAAGGGAGAAAATAGGCATTATCGGTGTGGGTAACATAGGAGCCTCCATTCTTCGCGGACTGTTGACTGCCGAGCCCACGAGTAAGATATTTATAACTGATGCGGAGAAGGAGAAACGCATATTTTTTGAAGCTGACCTGGGTACAGATCCAAGAGTTGTGGTATGTGAGACTAACGAGGAGGTAGCGGAGAACTCAGAAGTGACGATATTAGCAGTTAAGCCAAACGATGTGTCGGTAGTAGTAAAAGAGATTGCACCTTTTATGAACGAAGACAAGATTTTGATTTCGGTAGCCGCTGGCGTGCCAACCGCTGCGATAGAGGGATATCTCGAAGAAGCCAAAGCACGGGGCAGGAAGGTAATTCGAGTGATGCCTAATATAGGGGCACGTGTACGAGAGGCGGTGTGTGCAATATGTAAAGGGAAATATGCGGATGACGCGGATGAAGAAATAGCAAAGGAGATTTTAAGTGCTATTGGTACTGTTCACTCGGTGAATGAGGGCGACATGGACGTTATTACAGGGTTAAGCGGCAGCGGCATCGCTTTCGTTGCTGCGGTGATAGATGCGATGGCGGATGGCGGTGTGTATGAAGGGTTGCCGCGTGAATTATCATTGACGATTGCTGCTCAGACGGCGATTGGAGCAGCGAAAATGATCCTTGAGGGCAAACAACCATCTGAAATAGTGACAATGACCGCTTCTCCTGGTGGGACAACAATAAGAGGGCTGTATGCAATGGAATCGGAGGCTGTAAAAGCAGCGATGATGGAAGCAGTAATAGAAGCTACCCGACGTGCAACGGAAATATCCAAGCAAGGTTCAATGAAAAATGCAGAGTGAAAAATGCAAAATGCAAAGTGAAAGATGAAGAAAGATTTGATTGCACGGGTGATGGAAACATTGCAGGAAGCGGGTTTTATCGTATCGAGCAGATGTGAAGCCCGAGGTTTTGATTTAGCAGCGAGGCGAGAGGAAATAACCCTGTTAGCAAAGATATTGCATAACATAGATGGCATTAACGAGGAAGTAGCAAGAGGTATAAAACGTGCTGCATTTTGCTTGCTTGCCTCTCCCGTTGTTATAGGCGAGAAAAGAGGTACTTCATTTTTAGAGGATGACGTTGTATATCACCGATACGGCATTCCTGCTCTAAACGCTCATACGCTATACGACTATTTTGTCGGAGGCGTGCACCCCTACGTCTATTCTGCAACGGGGGGGTTGTATGTTAATATAGACGGCGAAGAGATGAAGTGGGCAAGAGAGCGGAAGGAACTTTCCTTAGGCGACGTTGCTGTGGAATTAGGCGTTTCAAGGAGGAGTGTCAGCAAATATGAGGAAGGCGGGACGAGTACGACAATAGACATTGCACTAAAACTGGAGGAAATATTAGATACGAAGTTAATAGAAATTCTGGAGTTTTTAAAATCCGAATTTGAAAACTCGTTGCCACGGCAGGCGCGGGATATTCCAGGAGCGCGAGTAGAAGAGGTGACTTCGGATTTAGAGCAGGATATTTTAGGTGTAATGGAAGAGATAGGATTTGAGATATTCAGAACTGCGTATGCTCCTTTTAATGCTGTTTCGCTTCCACAATCGCAACGACTGAGCGGAGAGGAAAGCGAAAGGATGAAAATTCTCACGGGTATAAGTAAATACACCGAGCGAATGATAAAAAGAGCGAGAATAATAAGCAGTTTGTCGCAGGTTACGCGAACGAAATCGGTGCTCGTGGTGAATGGTAACGTCAAACGAGTGCAAGTAGATAATACGGTTTTGATAAGGAAAGAGGAGTTGAAAAAGATACGAGACCCTGAAGAGTTCACCTGTATGATGGAGGAAAGAGCGAAGGACTACTAAGAATGGATAAAATAGCGGTGATACTGGGCTCGGAGAGCGATAGGGCGATAGCGGACAAAGTGGTAAAGGTGCTGGATAAGCATAAGATTTTTTATGACGTGAAGGTGATTTCTGCGCACAGGAATCCCGATGAGCTGGATAGATATTTAAAAGAAAGCGAAGAAGAGGTGGAAGTGATAATAGCAATTGCAGGGTTATCAGCGGCATTGCCGGGGGTAATAGCGTCAAAAACGAAAAAGCCCGTGATTGGCGTTCCCGTGAGTGGGAAGTTGCTCGGCATGGATGCTCTGCTTTCCATGGTGCAGATGCCACCGGGTGTTCCTGTAGCGGTAGTAGGCATAGACAACGGCGAAAATGCTGCTTTGCTTGCTTTACGAATTTTAGAACTTACAATGAAATGCGGATAGCGATATTGGAGAGGGATAAGTGCCATATGGAGCCTGTGTTTATATTTTTCTACTACTTTTCTACATAATTAGTTATCGCATAATACACATAACCAGACCATGATAAAGGAGGTTCAGTACTACTTACATAAATACTACAATCTATGAGATGGGTACCAAGACCATACATTCTTACATTCGGAAGCACCCAATACACAATAGAATTATCAGGTTCCATGACTAATACTATATCTGCTTCATATGTTTCAGGTGCTTTATTTAAGATAGCGCCATTGGTCGGGTTAAAAAAATATTTAAATGTACATATTTCATCATTTCGTATTCTGGAAGGCCCATCACAGTTGATAAAGTGAGGTATAATATCAACTTTTAAGTTTTTTATTGCAACATTGCCTGAATTCTTAATCTTCACTCCAAAATTTGGAGATGATTCACCTATTTTATGTAATCCACTATAAGCACCCTTGAAATTCACCATAAATGAGTCAGGAAGGTCACAACCAGCATAAGTTTTAAATTCTTCTTTAGATAATGCTGCGTCGTGACTTGTTATATCAATATCTATTAATCCTCTTTCTGAATCAATCTTATCTGTAATCTTGACAGATAAATTTTCTCGAGATGATATTTTTTGGCTCGATAATTTCTCTAAAAAGCATTTAACTATTCCATCAATTCCTTCTTTATTAAAATCCAAATACACGGTATCTTCATGTATTCCGAGAATCTTAGTATCATCCAATTTTACTGGTAATATAAATTCAACTTTTCTTTCCTTTGCCTCTTTCCTTGCAATTGAAAATTCAAAATCAGTCCAATCCTTGACGGGGTAATACTTTGAAATTAACAGGATTATAAATCTTGCTTTTGGTCCGTAAACTTCTCGAAAATGCTTTGTTAATTTTTTGCCCCATAAATCGCTTTTATAAAACTCATCATAAAACACTCTTACACCTTTGTCTCTCAAAGCACTGGCTAATTCTTCAGCAATTTTTCTATCCTCTCCAGCAAAAGAAATTGCCACATCATACTCAAATAACTCTGGCTTATCGGCAGAGAATGTTCCCCCTAATTCTTTAATGCCTTTTAATTCTTCTTTAATTCCATTAACTTCTTTTGTTAAATGTGCAAAATATCTGATATCTTGATCATATCTCTCTTCCAATTCGATAGTAGGATCACTTATGTTAATTGAAAAACAATCAAATTCGCCAACTGGTACACTATATTTGATTTCTAATTCATTTACTTGTATAATAGGATTGTTGATTGCCAAATTAGATTTAAATTCGCTAAGTATTTCTTCATCTCCTTCGGCTACAATTCGTACATCACCGTTCTTTAAGTTCTCTATATAACCTACAACACCTAATTTATCAGCAATATTTTTTACAATATCCCTATAGCCCACCTTTTGTACTCTTCCTTTTACAATTATTTCCGCTCGCTTTTTTATAGAGTTCATGTCATATAATTTATCTGCAACTTCCGAGGGTGTACATAGTCCGACACCTTTTACCACTTTATCTAAGAGTTTGGATGGGGGGATAATCCCTTGTTCTTCCAGCACATTATCAAGCATCTCATGAGGAAGTTTTGGTCGTTTCTTTCTGATGCCTTTGCCATTTCCCATAAAGATAATCTTTTATTTTTGATAAATATATCTTTTTGGCTTCGACTCTATTGGGCTACACATCTCAAAGCCTCAACCACGCACCATCGAAATGAATAGCTTACCCCTTAAGTAGATATTTTCCGAAATTGAGAGTTTATTTTCCGGTGCAAAACTTTATTTGGGCTTCTTTTTGTTGAGATTTTGAATTATGAGATAGCCTCAAAGGTCAGGGGCATCTTTGGTGTAGCAGCAAGCAACACTCCTAACACGTAGATTCATCAAAGACCATTAGCTCAATTGACCCACAAGGAAAAGACCCTTTCATCTCATCTACAGTCTTCTTGCACGAATGTAGGTGTTTTTCGTATGCCTCAAGCTTTGCTTTTGTCCTTCCATCACTATTTCTATTTGGGATATTTCCTCTAAAGAAGAAATTTAGGAGGTATCCTTTCTTGATATTTTTGTCACTACTCAACTTATTGTAGTCGTTTTGTAGATGCTCTCTGAACTTCTTTGAGTTGATGTGCTTTTCGTGATGTTCATATCCCAAAAATAACTCAAATCCAAAGAAGATACGGTCAGTTGGCTCGTCGGCAATCACCAAGTCATGATGCCCCGAAGTATCCTTTTTGCTTTTGCCATTTCTCTTAAACTTGAGTTGTGTTGGATATTCCCACAGTATCGAGAACTTTGAGAGCCATTCATCATCAATTAGCAGTTTGTATAGAACAAACTGGAGGTATTTTTCACGAAAGAAATGGAACATCAAAAGTTCCTCTTCCGTAGCTCGGCTATGTACAATATCACAGAATTTCTGTTTCAACTTAAGGATGCACTTGTCTATGCGATTAGTTAAATCTGTGTCATTCATTTAAATCACCCACCTATTTTTTCCTTTTTGGATTTAAAGTATCATTTTGCTTTCCTTGGTATTGGATTCATTTCCAAGCCGCCTTTTCTTGATAGAACTACTTTTGATATTTAAAATGATTTTCATAGGAATCTTTTCATTCTGTAATTGAAACGTGAAAAACTATATAATCTCAAAACAGAGGAAAGCCGAAAAATGCGGATAGCGATATTGGAGCATGATAAGTGCCAACCGAGGAAATGCGAGTATGAATGCATAAAATACTGCCCGATGGTACGCACAGGAGTGGAAACGATAGTTGTGGGTGAACATGGCAAGCCGGTAATATCAGAGGATTTATGCGAGGGTTGTGGAATATGCATAAAAAAATGCCCCTTTAATGCTATTTCCATAATCGGGTTGCCAGAGGAGTTAAAAGGTAAGGAGACGCACAGATATGGTGAAAATGGGTTCGTTCTTTATGGAATGCCGATTCCAAAAGCGTGTAAGATAACGGGAACGATAGGAGAGAATGGGATAGGGAAGAGCACGGCAATTAAAATATTATCGGGATTGCAGATTCCAAACCTTGGCAAAGTAAACTTTGAGGCAGAAGAAGAAAAAGAAGAAGAGCCGAGTTGGGATAAGATAAAAAAGCGGTATGCAGGGTCTGAGTTGCAGAATTACTTCGATAAGTTGGCGAAAGGGGATATTAAGGTGGCTTATAAGCCGCAGTATATAGATACAATTCCTGAATACTTTGATGGTAAAGTTCAGGAGTTGCTGGATATTACCGACGAACGAGGAGTAGGGAAACGGCTTGTGAAGGATTTTGGACTCGAAGAAGCGCGGGCGAGGGACATAAAGGAGCTGAGCGGCGGCGAATTGCAGCGGGTTGCCATCATAGCAACAATGATAAAAGATGCGGATTTCTACTTCTTTGACGAAATAACACCCTATCTGGACATTTATCAGAGAGCAAGAGTAGCGAGAGGAATGAAAGAAGTTTTGAAAGATAAGGCAGTAGTTGTGGTGGAACACGACCTCGCTATCCTCGACATGCTTGCGGATTATGTGCATCTCATCTACGGTGAACCCGGCAAGTATGGTGTTGTAACAATGCCAAAGAGCACGAACAGAGGGATAAACGAATATTTAAGTGGTTTCTTGCATGCAGAAAACGTGCGAATACGAGATAAGCCAATAGAATTCAATGTGCATCCACCGAGGGAGCAACAAGAGGTGAGGCATGTTTTCGTCGAATATGACGGGTTTGAGAAGAGATACGGTGACGATGACGGGTTCGTATTGAGTGCAAAGCCGGGCAGTATAGGAAAAGGGGAAGTATTGGGGATAGTAGGAAGAAACGCCATTGGTAAAAGCACGTTTGTGAGCGTATTAGCAGGTGAAACAGAACCAGAGCCGACAGCGGGAAAAGAAGCCGCACAATTATTTGATATTAATGTCTCTTACAAGCCGCAATATATAAAGTCTTTACAGAGCGATGAGCGGGATATACGAGTGAAGGATTTTATTCATTCGGTAAAAGGGGAATTAAGCGAAGCAGACATCATTGACGTGATAAACCCATTGGGGATTTCGGACTTAGAGGAAAAGAACCTGAAAGAACTCAGTGGCGGTGAATTGCAAAACGTTGCAATAGCTGCGTGTCTTTGTCAGGATGCATCATTGTACATGCTGGACGAGCCGTCAGCGCATCTCGACGTGGAGCAGAAGGCACGGTTGATAAAAACGTTAAGGCGGTATATGGAGCGACGAGGCGTATCGGGCTTGATTGTAGACCATGACATATATTTGATAGATTTGTTAAGCGATAGGCTAATGGTTTTCGACGGTGAACCGGGCGTACGAGGAGAGATAAAAGGGTGTTTCGGGATGCAAGAGGGGATGAATTTATTTTTGCACGATTTGGGTTTGACGTTCAGGCGTGATGAAAGCACGCTCCGACCACGGATAAATAAGATAGGGTCGGCAAAGGACAGGGAACAGAAGAGGCAGGGGCGGTATTATTATTTGTGAGTGGTGTTCTTGTTTACCGCGGAGCCCGCAGAGAACACAGAGGGGCAGTATAGGTGTGAGGTTTTAGGTTTCAGGGCTACTCACAACTCATACCTGACAACTCACAACTCATACCTTCAATGTCTTCTTAGCGCTCTCCGCGTGCTCTGGGGTAAAATTCAAGGATATAGAGATTTCACTAGAAAATTCGACAGTGCCAATAATATAATAAATACTCAAAAGCCTCTTATTGAACTATGCTCACAGACCTAAAAAACACGGACGTCAAGGAACTCTCAGAGGTCTACGATTCCGACAACAGGGATTCGTTTATCAGCCTTTATCTGGATATGGATAGCCTGGACAATAAATTCGTTGGAAGAAGAAAAAACACCTGCAAATCTGTTCTGAAAGAAGATAAGGAATTGTCAGATAATTTTGAGAAAACAATGCAAATGATAGAGGAACATTTGAATAAAAGCGGCAGAGAAAAAGGGCAGCAAGGACTTGCTATGTTTGCATCAAATATTCACGACTTTTTTAGGGCATACAAATTAGCGATGCCCGTTGAAAACCTGCTGGTTGTGGACACGTCACCGTATATCAGACCTCTTGCAAGATTGGTGGATGAATATGAATCATTCGGTCTTGTTCTTCTGGACAGCCAGCGAGCAAAAATATATGTCGTTTCATCGGGCAAAGTGGGGTATAAGAAGAAAAAAGCAAAAGACATTATAAACAAGCATAAAAAAGGCGGGATGTCTCAGGCGCGTTTTCAGCGATTAAGAAAGGGTGCAATCAACCATTTCCTCAAGGATGTCGCAGAGGACGTGGAAAAGTTGTTTTCGCAGGATGAGGTAGTAAAAATTATTGTTGCAGGTTCCGGTAATGCGAAAATAATGTTCAAAAATATTCTGCCACTCAATATTAAGTCTAAGATAGTAGATGTAATTGATATGGATTTTGATGAGGCTGAAGATAGGCTTGTTTCGAAAGCTGAGGAAATCGTCTTGGAGGATGAAAAAGCGACAAGCGAGAGAAACGTGAGCCGATTGAGTGCGGAAATACTGAGAAACGGTCTTGCCGTCTATGGTTTAAAAGAAACAATGGAAGCGGTGATAAAGGGTCAGATAGAGTTGCTGTTGGTAAGTAAAGGATATAAAATAAAGGGATGGATCTGTGAGAAATGTCAGGCGGTTGATTCGGGTGTAAAGGACAAATGTCCGTATTGCGGCAGCAGAACGTCCGAGGTTGACGTTATCGAAGAGATCATCGAGTTTGCCGAAAGAACGGGCACAAAAATCGAGTTTGTGGGAGATAATCACACATTAGGTGAACTTGGCGGTGTGGGTGGATTGCTGAGGTTTAGGTGAAGTACCTCGGACTTAAGAGGCTGGCCGACACGAAAAAATAAATTATAGACACAGATTTAACGCAGATTAAAAGAGCAATGGCGTTAAAAATATGCCAGCCAGCCCAACAAAAAAAGAAAAAATCCGTGTAAATCCGTGTCTCAAATAGAAGGAAGTTACACTTTATAGAGCTTGTCCCATAATTAGATATTTTACGAAATTGGACGCAAATAACGACAATCATTCTGGATTGGCGGAACTTTCAAGGAAAGTACATGAAATTGCATTGAAGGAAGAGGAGGATGAGTTGAGAGAGGTGGAAGAGGAGACTGACAGGAAAGTGGCGAACCTTTTCGGGTTGAGTGAGGATGAAGTTGAGGAGGTGAAGGAGGCGTTAAGGGTTGTTTATGGTAAAGGTGAGGGTGTAGAGGCTGAAGAGGAAGTGGAGGAAAAAACAGCAGAAGTTAAATGAGAAGAAGCATCGAGGGAAAGGGCTTTGGAAGGATTGGTTAAGAAGTTTAAGGAAGGGGAGTAATGAAAAGAAAAATAGTAGAAGCAAAGTTACACTATTGCAAGTCACTTTGGAGTAATTTAATGCCAGTTTCTCTTTCGATTGAACCTTCCTTTTTTTGAAAATCATCGTCAAGACTCACTATATACTCGATTTTTCCCTCATTTTTCAATTGACATGCATAAGCGACATGAAGAATGTCACCCGTTCGTAATTTCACCTTTGGTGCCAACGCAATACAGTCAAAATATCTCGCAAACATTTTAATGCCCAGCCATTCTACCTCTTTATTTGTAATATCATCGGAGCATACAGTCAGATTCAAACTACGAATAGCATGCTCTATCACCATTTTTACCTTGGTTTCTTCCTTTAGTTCCCTGAAACTTGAAAAAGGAAGTTTATACTTGCCTATGTCTCGTGAAACTGCGCAATATAACTCTAAAATTGTGAAAGGGGAAGCATAAAATTTGCTGCCCTCAATTTTTTCAATTAAATTTACAGCTCGCCAATGTTGTACTTCCGTTTCATAATTATAGGCTAAAATAACATCAGTATCCAGATAAAACATCACAACCACCCTTCTTCTAACTCTTCGACAGCACTGAATCTATCCGTTCTCTTCGGTCCGACACCTGATTTCAACATCACTTTTACTGCTTTATGCACAAATTCTTCTTCACTCAGAATATTTCCTCCTGTCCAATCCACTGTTACTAAAGACTCTAAACCCAAAGGTTTCAGCTCATCTATAAGATGAAACCACGTCTCAAAAGCTTCCTTATCGTTCTGATTCACCCTAATCTCAATAGTGAAACCAAAATCATTGTCATAATATTGCCTTATATTTTCTACTTTATTCTGAGAGACCTCATTGGCTATAGAAAGAATCCCCTCCTTCATTTCGTCCAAACCCTCTCCCCTTACTTTTTCGATACCACCAGCCTCTTCTATCTCCTGAAATACTTCCAAATGGGTATGATTACCCCAAGACGGTAGACCTTCCTCAAAGTCATTAGAATAAATATCTCTACCAGATTCTATCTCCGGAGAGGCAAAAGGGCGTTCAATTGATTGCATTACATCATCCCTTCCCCAACCATCAGTTTCGATAAAAAAATCCGCATCAATTGCTCTTTCCCTTTTTTCTGATTTTATTTTCTCTAACCACCCCACAAAGGCTTCTCTTTCCCTAAGTTTCTCCTTAGACATACGAAATTCTTTCGTTTTTCTTTTTTCTAAAAACCATTCACGTTTTAACTCCCCTCTGCTTGGCAGTTCTACTCTTGCAACAATATCCTTTAGATGCATTTCAATATAATCCGTAAATAACCTCACTAATTCGGCCTTCCCAATCCCCGGGTATTTGGACAAGGTTATATCAACTGCGGATTGTATCTTATCCATTTTTCTTCGCCCCCACCCTCTATTTACCTTTTTTTACCTTCCTTTCAAAAACTTCTGCAAATCCTTCTTCTATTTCCTTCTTTGCTTCCGGTGGAAGTTCTATTCCCCTTCCTCCCAACATTATTCTAATTTCTCCAAGATTTATGAAGTACTCCCTCCATTTTGTTCCTAATTCCCCTATTATTTTTGCAGATTCTTCGTAAAGGTCATTTAAGTTGCTTTCCGCTGAGAAGAGTTTGTAAATATTATCTGTGTACAAGTTTATTTCTTTTTCCTTCTTCGTTTTTTCTTCTTCGCTTTCTTCCAAATGATAATCATAGATGAAATACTCATAATAGCTACTGAAAACTTTCATCACAAGATAAAAGACCAAATCCTCTGGATAGAAGCCATAAGTGTTAATCCCCCTTGAGATTTCAGAAGCTATACCTTCAACTAATCTATTGCCTCTTTTTATTAGCAATCTTCTGTTTCCGTTTAAGTGCTCCAATAGCATCATCCTTGTTTCCTTCGTAAAATCCGGACTCTCTTTATATATAGAAGATTCAATATCGCCGATAAGGTATCTTCGGACTTGTTTCTCGTAATTTTGATACTTCTCCCAAATTTCCTTATTCTCTATTTTATCCTCCAGTAAAAATGATATCTCCTCAAGGAATTTTCTCCCTGCATCCTTGCACCTCAATAAATTTTTCTCATTAATTTCCTTGCCCCTTCTGATTTCAAGTGATACTTCTTTGCATAGAAAACCCATCATGATCAGGTCATTTCTTTTTATAATCATTGAATCGGTTGCAATACGATTCCCGATTATATTAACGAGGTCGAGGTTATCTCTTTTCAGTGCTTCAATGGCTACTGATATATCTTGCTTTATTGTTTCTATCATGGTGTTTTGTTATGTATCATATAGGATAATATAGGATATATATAACTTTCGATATAATAAAAATAGAAAAAAATGGTGCTCCAAGAAGACATTAACGAAAAGCTAATGCGTGCATCCCCCAACGAAATAATAAACAAGAGATTATCCGCTCTTCAAGAGGTCAGCAGGCTGCCTCGTTTCATTTCGGGATATGCGATCAAAAAATTAGCGGTGAGAACCCAACGCCGAGCGATTTGGCTAAGCTTTCCAACTTTGTCAAGGAATATTACCCCGAACCAAAGCAGAAAGATAAGATTCTACACGAATTGATGACAAAGAGCGAATATACACTTTTAGATTCTTTCAAAACTTCTGTTGATATAAAGAGGGGAATGCACAAGGTAGAAATTCCATGCCTGAAAATTCACGATGCGAGGATAATACAATCTATCCTTGAGAATCACAAAGAATTGCTGGAAGCGGGTATGTGGAGCATTGCCACCATAAAGTATGCTCCTGCACCTGCTTTAGAGGATGAAAAACTTCAATCTCCCATCCTCATCACTGACTTTAAGCCTTCACAATATTCAGGCATAGAACTCACCGAATTTAAAGAAACGAGAAAGTTGTTTAGCACCGAAGAGTGGATTATTGCTTTAATTAGCACATTAGGGTTAAATCCAGAAGGTTATACCGAAAGGGGTAAGTTGCTCCTATTATCAAGTTGTATTACTACAACCTCTGGCGCATTTTCTTCTCTTATCCTTTCCAGCCCTGCACTGCCCTGCTGTCCTGCAACAACCTAAAAATCAGTCATTACGCGGAACTGGTCTACCTCTTCCACACCCATCCGCTGGAGGAATGCCCTTGCCGCACCCGTAACATCCTTAGCAGCCGTAATCGCTCGTCCAACCACGAGAATATCCGCCCCCGCCTTCAGTGCCTTTTCTACCTTGTCCACCCTTATGCCACCAGCTACGGCAATGAGCACGTTGTTTCCGCACACTTTTCTTACCGCACCTATATTTCGCCATTCGCTTCCTTGAGCCTGTTCCACGTCTATTGCTCGATGCAGTTCTACGATGTCCGGCGTCACCTTTAACTTCTTAAGCACTTTAACGGGGTTGGGCACATTCAGCGTATCCATCAGAGAAAGAGCACCGACTTTCTTGCACTCTTCTATAAACTTCTCCTGGGTGCTTACAGGGGCTAATCCCGAAAAACCGATAACATCGGCGGTGGCATCACCCGCCATCCTCGCCTCTAAGTTTCCCGTATCCAGCGTCTTAAGGTCGGCAAAAACGACCGTCTCTGGTCTCAACTGGTGTATCTTCTGCACCACTTCCACGCCATATCTCTTGATAAGCGGCGTGCCCGCCTCGATTATTATCGCATCACTTTTGGGCAACGCCCTGACAATTCCCTCTACCCTTCTCCAGTCAGGGATGTCCAGCGCAACCTCCAGATATGGCGGCTTCTTCAGGTTATTTATTCTGAATCCTATCATAGCATGTATAGATTTATCTTTCTCTTCTAAAACCTTATCTATATTTGGGAATTTCTCAACCGCTCGTGACAGGGCAAGTTTTGTTGCCGCATAGTTATAACGGTATATCCGCTGATAATCTTTCCCACGGGGATGGATGAAGACCGAAACAATAACTACGAACTCTTCTGCCTGTGATTTCCGTATCACGCCCTCTTCTACCGCATCGGCAACCGCCTTAGCAATAGCGCTTTGAGCGGGTCCAAATATCTTTTCTGCATCTGCAAGATTTCTTATGCTTACCTTAGGCACGATAAGCGTCATTGGCTTGGTGGGGAGATTGGGTCTAATAACGCCAAGAATGGGTGTGTGTCCCTGCCTGGGCTGAGCAAAAGAACTTGCAAATGCCGCCCCTGCTGCCCCTCGCTTACTGCCGATAATCAGGTCAATATGCGCTATTTCTGGCTCTTCCCCTACAAGAGCTTCTCCTATCAGGAATTCATCTCTCTCGTCAATCATAGGTATCTATTTTGTACTCATAACCCCTTGTAGTTGCAAAATCTACAAGCTCGCTGTTCTCGTGCCATATCCGTATATGGAGGAACCCTTCCCTCTCGTCCAGCCCCATAATCTCTCGTACAAAAGTAGGGAAATCAGGGGGCAGCGTTTTATTCCCTCTTATAAAATAATCCAGATAATCCTCAAGCAGAATTAACCTGCCCTCTTTGCCCTTCTCCTTCAATTTTATCTTTAGTTTTTTGTGAAATACGCTTTCGTTCTCCTCCGCATCTGTATCCTCCACCTTCTCCTTCTCGTTGTCTTCGCCTTCCCCCTTGCTCAATCTAACCACCAATTTTCTTCTCTTTTTCATTTTCTATTTTGTCCAATGCCGCCCTCACCATAGGAAGCAGCCCTTGCTCAAGTTCCAGCTGATGAAAACCCGGTCTGGGTCCCCCTCTCCTCGTTGCCCTGCATATCCTCGGGTCACCAATAGGAAAGCCCCGTGGTTTTGAAAAAATACCGTTCTTATCCAACTCCCTTACCTTTTCTACTATCTCTCTTATTTTCTCCGCTTCCCCTTCCACCAGTGCACCAAAACAGGTCTCCTTTACGCGGATGTCCGAGCTCGCCATGCTTGTATCTTCGCCGACCATAGCCAAAATCTTGCTTTTTACTCCTTCCGGCGTTATCACCGAATCCGGAGAAATCAAAATTACCCTTGTTTCAATACTCATCTCGCTCCACTTCCATTACTTTACTTTACCTTCCATTTTAGTTTCTTTAAATATTAAAGAATTAACTTTCAAACTTTTTCCTTTGTTTTCTTTTAGCACAAACCTTTTCTTATGTGGGGCTCCGCCCCACAACCCCGCAAGCCCTGTAAGGGCTTATAGAAAAGCGTTACCAACAACTTTTTTACCTTCG
>JAUWNY010000064.1 GCA_030612405.1 Candidatus Methanophagales archaeon
TCCCCCTCGCGAGGGACACCCTGCCACTGTTGGCTTCTGCACCGATACGGGTAAACAGCACAGGAGGGATTTTAACCCTCTGGCTGATTAGGTTACGAGGCACGCTCCCCGCAAGCCCTGAAGGGGCTTAATTAACACAGATGAAAAGATTAATGCCGTTAAAAATACCCCACCTGCCCAACAAAAAGAAAAAAACCATGTAAATCTGTGAAAATCTGTGTAATCTTGTGGTTACTTTTGGGCACATCACAAATCGCTTAGCGGATACTTCCTCTTCACGATGAGGTAGGAGAGAAACAATCCGAGGAAGAAGCCGAGAAAAGAAAAAGAAAAAGAAAAGGCAAAGCTTGCTATACTGCTTCCTAATCCTTTTCCCAGCGCGAAGCCACCAAATAACCCCACGATGGTGAGAGCGGAAATAAGAAGCGTGTATGGTAGGGCACGTAAAAGAACGTTAGCTCTAAACTTCTCTCTTATCTTTCCAAACAAGCCCTTCTCCATTGTTCCTATTTTGCATTTACCGCTATACTTATACTACTATCTTCGTCCAGAGCATAAACGCGATCAAAAGCCCGTAGATGGCTATCGCTTCTGCAAGCGCAACGAATATCAGCACGCGACCAAACGTCTCGGGCTTCTCCGCCGTAGCTCCTGCAGCCGCTACTCCCGTAGCCGATATTGCCCAGCCAGCAGCAAGTGCCGAGCCTACCATTGTAATTGCTGCTGCCATTGCTATCCATCCGTTATCTGTGACTCCTCCAGCCGCTGCTTCTTCTTGCGCTGCTGATGCGACTCCTACACTTGCTCCTGTGAGGAACAAGAGCAAACAAAGCGTAAATGCAAACGCGTATTTCGTTTTCATGTCTTTTTCTATCACCTCTTACCTTTCTTTATTTTATGGGTTATATTAGTATATTAGGGTATATAAAAGTGAATGTTTTTTTTGAGTTTTTACCGCTAAACCCCTACAGATATAAATATGGAGTTAAAACTGAGTTCACCGCAGGCATGTATTGGCGACTTCACTTATGATTTCTTCTGGCAGCACAGAGGAGCCGAACTCAATCCTGCCGATGTGATTCCTTCTCAAGTCAGCACGAGCTATTCGTATGAAGACGTGGTTGAGGCGTTGAAAAAAGGCGAATACGTACATATAAAAGGAGATGCAGGCAAGAGGCTCGGTTCGAGTCTGGGCGTTGACCTTGTCTTTTTCGGTGGCAGCGGAAATGAGCTGCCCGAAGCGGGATCTATAATCGTAGATGGAAATGCAGGTGCTTATCTCGGAATGGGTATGCTTTCGGGTGCTGTTTACGTTAAGGGCGAGATTAACGAGCCTCTTGGTAATGTCGTACAGGTAAAGTCCGATTTGGAAGGTTATAAGAAATTCGTTTCGATAACCTGGCTCCTGCATCATCCCGGCGAGAAGGAAGCGGGGAGCATACAGCAGCCAAACGAATTTAAAGAAGGAATCTTGGTGCTCAGCGACCGAATTTTGAGGAGTACGCTTGCTGCTCGATGCATGAAAGAGGCGAAGGTGCATGTAAAGGGAGACGTTGGGATAAGCGTTGGCATATTGATGCGAAAAGGTTTTGTATTGGTGGAAGGGAACGCGGGGATGAACGCTGCTGCTTTGCTTAACGGCGGTAAAGTCGTAATATTAGGAGATACGGCGGAATTTTTAGGTGTGGAGATGAGAAAAGGGCTTGTACTCGTGAAAGGGGGATGTAAAGGCTATGTAGGTGCCAAAATGACGGGTGGACGGATAATTTGCAGAAGGACAAAGCCCGTTCCGCCTGTTGAGGAAAAAAGGCTTGAAAAAGAAGATTTAGCGCTGCTCGCGGAGTTTGGAATCTCTGGAATGCTTACGATGAATTATGGAAGGTATGAGGTATGAGTATCTGCTCAAAATTCAGTGGACTTTTGAGCAGACAATGAAAAATGAAAATTGTAAAGTGCAAAAGTCAAAATTTAAAAGATGGCGAGGAAGCTTTAAAGTGGAAAATGCACCTCTTCGCACAGGTTTTATATTTTGCATTTTTCGATTTGCATTCTACATTTTGCAATTACATCTGTGTCAACGATTTATTTTCTCGCTACGCCCCCATCCTCACCCAGCTCACACCCTCTTCATCTTCTGTCACCCTCAACACGTATTCCATGTAATCCTTCACCTCTTCTATGTGCGTAATCAGGAATATCTGCCGGAACTTCTTTGAAAGCCCGCTCAACGCCGTTATAATGTTCCGTTTACGAAGTGCGTCCTGCGAGCCGAAAATCTCATCCAGAATAATAAAATTCGTTTGAATCGCACTTCTTTCAGAGACAACTGCGGAAATCGCAAGTCGCAAACAAAGATTCGCTAAATCCTCCTCACCGCCCGAAAAACGGTTTATTTCATACGGCGTCCCGTCATCGTAAATGAACACGTCGTAATTCTCGTCCAGCTCCAGCCTGCCGTATTTTCCATCCGTTAACCGTCTCAGCAAATCCGATGCGTAATCAGAAAGCATCGGCCGGATCATACCCACCATATACACCTTAAAATCGTTCATTATCTTTTCAAGCAGGTGGAGATACATTATTTCCATCTCTTCTTTCTCTTTCTCTTCAGCTAACCTCTTTTGCTCCGCTATCTCCTCCAACACGCGTTCTATGATCTTGCATACGTTCTCAAACTCCGTTCGCTTCTCCACGAGCTTTAGCTTCGTCTCGTTCAGTTCGTCCTGCTTACGTTCGTATCCCGCCCTCATCTCCACATACGCCATTTTATCGAACGCTAATTCTTGTATTTGCCTCTGCAATGCCGTTATGTCCCTCACAACCTTGCTTTCCAGCTCGTTCAGCGTCCGCACGTTATGTTCCACTTCCTCTATCCGCCCTGTCTCTGCTCGTAATCCGATTATTTGCCGGTACGCCGCTTCAAGATCCCTTAAAGTGGAGATAACGTTTTTGTAGTCCTGTTCATCAAATTCCACGTCCCTGATGGGCGATAAATCATTCTTTATCGTCCCCAATTCATTTTTCCAGCGTTCCAATTCACGTACTTCATGTATTATCTCCGCTTCTAACTCCTTCTTCTCTCTAACTCGCTTCTCAAGCTCGTTTAGCTTCGAAATGACCTCTTTATATTCGTTCTTGTCAAACTTAACCGTTTCAAACGGCTTCAAATCAGTCGAAATCCGCTCCAGTTCTTCCTTCCAGCGATTCAATTCCTTCTCTTCATGCTCTATTCTCGTGTCCAGTTCACGTTTCTTAGTTATGCTTTTCTCCAGCGTTTTGTCCTCCTGTATGCGCGAATCTTCCTCTCGCTCCTTAGAGACAAGTTCCTCCTTTTTCCTCTTGTATTCAGCATAACTCGAATGAAACTTTTCCTTCCTGGCTTTTATCTCATCACTCAGCTTCTTTATCAATCGTTCGTAGTGCGTTTCCAACCGTCTCTCGCACATTGGGCATTCACCGTCAGGACCCAGCTTCTCTATTTCCTTACGTTTCGCTATGCTCTCCTCTGCATCCTTCTTGTTTTGTAATGCGGTAGATTTAAGAGCTCCGAGCGAAGACTGTATGCTCCCTTTTTGTTCCCTTATCTCTTCTATCCGCCTCTTTAGCCCTTCTAACCGTTCCTCGATACCTGCAAACTCGACTTTCGCTACTTCCAATCGCCCTGTTCGCTCCTCTCTACCCCCGATTTCCTGCATTGCCTTTTCTTTTCGTCTCGTTAGCTCCTCCTTCTGCTGATGTTTTTCCCGTGTCTCTTCCATCTCCGCCTTTAGCTGCATCTGCAATTCACAAGCATCTTCGACACCTTCAAACCCCGCCTCTTTCTCTTTTCCCCCTCTTATCTCTCCCTCCCTCCTCATTATCTCCCGCTCGATTTGCTCTTCACGCTTCAATAGCTCTCGTTTTCGCTGATATTTCTCTCGTATCGTATCGAGTTCTTCTTTCTTCTGTTTAAACATGAAATATTGCGCTTCTTTGTCCGCGATTTCGTCCAGCTGCTTTTTCTTTACATGCAAATCCCTGAGCTCTTTTTCTTTCTCTTCTCTCCTTCTCCTCGTGTTCTCCAGGTCGCTTTTTCTCTCGCCCAGGTTATTGCTCAGTTCCATGTATTTCTCGTATTTTCGCGTGGCAGTTTCCAATTCTTCTTTCGCTTCCCGCGCTTTTTTCTCTTTCCCCTCCTTATTGGCTTCTATTTCTTTTAAAATCGGTAAAAGCTCCTCTTTCTCCCTCTCCAAATCCTTCTTCTCGTTTTCAAGTACTTCTATCCTCTTCCTGCCTTCTTTATCCACCGTAGCGGCTTTTATACCTTCTATAAGCTTCTCTTTTCCTCTCTTATCTTCTCTTATTCCCTGTATGCTCTTTTCTACTCGTTCTATGCCGAGCATCCGAAGCACGAGCTTTTTTCGCTCCGCGGCTTTCATTGATGACAGCGCATTCAACTCCTTCTGCCTTGCGAAAACAGAAGTAAAGAAAGACTGGTAATCCATGCCTATTCTGTCCTCTATAACTCCTGTAACCTCCTCTGCATTGCTGGTTACGAGTTTCCCATTGATAACGAGACTCGCTTTTGGCACTAAATTCTTGCCTGACATCTCTCTTATCACTCTATACTTATCGTTTTCCAGCTCGAATTCCAGGGCGACGCTGCAAGCCTCATTAGCCGATGCACCTTCCCTTTTTATGAGTTCTTTTGTCGTCCTTGCGGCGTGATGCCCGAACAAGACCCAGCCTATGGCTTCTATCAAAGTCGTTTTTCCCACGCCATTTAACCCGATAATGCCTATGACGCCATCCGGAAATTCAACGTCCGCATTTTTATATTTTCGGTAATTCCTCAGTGTTAGCGTTTTTAATAGCATCTCATTTCACTATAATGTTTATTCAACTCCTTTCTAATTTTTATAATCTTCTACTTTCGCCATGCACTCACCAACCACCTTTAAACTGCCAAGTCTTTAAGTTTGCGCCCACGCTTCGAGTTTTGTCTGTTTTTCCCTGAGCACAGGCATTTTAAACTTTTTGAGACCGCATTTCCTCCGTGCGGTTTCAACAGCCCGGTATATTTTCCCAACGTAGTCCTTTGGAGCGTACGCCTTCCTATAAAGTGCGAGATATTTTGGCAGCAACTCAGGAAACTCGTCTTCGATGAAGGACAAAACACGATTTCTGCACGATGCCCGCAAGTCCAAAATCCCCGGGACCAAATCTTTCGCCCCAGCATCACTCACCGCTTTTACCACGCCATTTATGTTCTCGAAGTCATCGGTTAAATACGGAAATATCGGCATAAATAATATGCCAATGGTTACACCCGCATCTGACAATTGTTTCACGGCATCGAGGCGTTCTTCGGTCGAAGCGGCTCTCGGCTCGATTTTACGCCGAATGTTCTCGTCCAGCGTTGTTATCGTAAAGTAAATGATTAACGTCGTGCGTTTTGCCATTTCCGAGAGCAAGTCAATATCGCGCAAAATCAGATTCGATTTTGTTCCCACGAATAGCGGATTTTTATGCTTCGCAAAAACCTCCAGAACTTGCTGCGTGATTTTAAATTTCTTCTCTGCGGGTTGATATGGATCACAGACTGAACCCAGATTTACAATATCTCCCTTCCACCTTGGACTCGATAGTTCCTTTTCCAGAACTCCTGCCGCATTCGCTTTCACGAGAATTTTGGTGTCGAACTCCGTACCGGAATTGTATCCGAGGTATTCGTGCGTGTAGCGCGCGAAACAGTATAAGCAGGAATGTTCACAGCCGCGGTAAGGGTTCGCACCCCAACTGAACGGCAGGAACTTCTTGTCAAAGTGATGCAGAAAGGACTTGCATTTGACTGGTTGGTAGTGGACTGGCATCGTTATCTTTATCTTCTGTCTGTCAGCGAAGGGTATTATTTATCAATATCATCCTTCCAGTTCCACCATTTCAGCAGTTCAGGATCGTGTTTCTCGCCGGATGCGAAATATACGGCACAGCGAAACATCTTAAGCCCTCTCTGCAAACGTTAATACATAGCCATTGCAATCCAGAACGTAAAACTCCTGCATTCCGTAAAAGGTGGTATGCAAATCCTTTACGACCGTGACTTTATCTTTTATTCTTCCGTACAACTCCTGAACACCCTCAATCTCCATGTACAAAGTAAGCGTACCACCGATTTCCTTATCCCTCAGCACAGGGAGCGCTTCACTCAGACTTCTCTTCCCCTGAAACATTATTTCCACGTCACCACACTTCATCATCGCGTAATCCAACAATCGATCCTTTTGATAGGATGTCACAATCTCCTGAATCTCTTCCATGACACCCATAACGAATTCAAATCCTAAAACGTCTCTGTAAAACTCTACGGTGCTGTTTACATCTTCGGCCATCAGGTTGGGAGCGAGTTTTTTCATTGGCATAGTTATTCCTGAGTTTTAGAGTATAAAAAACTTCCAAATATAGATTTATTTCAGTTTTTTAGTATCCCATCAACAACTGCGCCACGACCGACCCTGAGGTTCTATTAATCCCGTGACTTATCCACGCGCCGTGAATATTTTTTGACTTGTATAAGAGATAACACAGCAAAGTTCCCTGAACGAAAACAGGAACCATTCTGAACAGCGTAAATTCAGGGTGCCATGCAAACGCGACCATCATCGAAACGATATACGCCAACGGTAGATTCTCAGTGTTTTTATATGCAAATAAGAAAAATATGCCTCGAAACAGAAATTCTTCGTTAAACGCATCGAGAAATAAAGGAATGCCCCATATCATGACCAAATCGGAAGGACTTACAAATTGTGACGTCCATGCCAGCGTCATCTCAGGATTTTGGATGAATATCACGGCGTTGGTCAGCGTGGTAATTATTAGAATACCGAAACCGATGAGAAGACTTAACCCCAGCCTCTCTTTCGTGATACCGAAATCGCTCAATTTGTATCTTCTTAATCTTATGATTATGAGCCCGGGCAGCAGGAACAAAATCACTTTTCCTAACAAGTAAAAGTACCACTCAAAAGGACCTGTTGGCAAATTCCCCATGAGCATTCCGTAAAAAAAGGATTGCGGGAAGTGCCATCAATAGCATATCAAAATACGGCTGCCATCTCCTCTGTTTCTGCAAGCCATATACAATCAAGACAATCGCAGGGAGTATTTGAAGCGCTACTGCTATCCTGAGCATGTTTTTAATTGTATATAAATAACCTTGGAAGAAAAAATAGTCTATGGCAGTTAAACAAAAAGGAGCCCCTGCGGAAAGGAAAAAGAGAAAGGTAGATTATGACGTAGTTCTCATAGGCGATGTGTTCTATGACATAGCCACGATGCCCGTCCAGGATTATCCCGAGCGTGACAAGCAGATGGGATGTGAATTCATGCTCAGCATAGGCGGTCAAGCAGGAAACTGCGCTGCTGCATGTGCTTCATTAGGATTAAAAACCGCTCTTATTTGCAAGACAGGCGGTGATGTACTTTCAAAATGGATAATATCGGGGTTACAAAAATTGGGCGTTGACTGTTTCGCCACGATTGCCAAAAAAGAAGAGCTTCAGCATCCCGGAATAACGGTGAGCATATCCTTTGAAGATGGCAGCAGGTCAATGCTGTCGGACCGAGGAGCGAACTCGGACTTGAAGGAAGAAGACGTGGATTTTGAGCTTCTGAAGAAAACGCGATTCTTGATGCGTGCTGGTCACTGGAACACCGAGGGTCTTTTCACGGTGAATGATAAAATACTCCGCACGGCAAAATCCGCAGGCGTTTATACCGCCGTAGACATCGGCTGGAGTGCGTACCTCCACTGGACTGAAACGGCAAGACAAACCGTTTTTGATTTTCTTCCTTCTGTTGATTTCCTTTTTGTTAACGAAGCGGAGATAAAGGGATTGAGCGGGAAGGAGGGGGGCGAGCACGAATTATTAGAAAAAGGATGCGAAAACGTGGTTGTTCACAGGGGTGCAAAGGGCTCATCATGGATAAACAATGATTTTGAGAGGAACTGCCCCGCGTTCGATGTGAAGCCAATAAGCCCAACAGGTGTGGGCGACGTGTTCAACGCAGGTTTTATATACGCATTTCTGGACGGTCGAGAAGCAGAAGAGTGCCTCAAATTTGCCAATGCCTGTGCGGCAGCACATATAAGTAAAAAAAGATTGAGGAATGTATTTCCTACGATAAAGGATGTAGCACCTTTAACTTATAGTCATCCCGAAAATTATTAACCACCAGATTACACAACACTTTTTCTTTTTCACAAAAAGAAAACCTGTGCTAAAAGAAAAACAAATGGGTTCTTTAGGTAAAGCTTTTCGTTCTAAAAAAAAGGGTTTCTTGTTCGTTTCATCCGTGTTAATCTGCGTTAATCTGTGTCAGTAATTTATTTTCTTGTATAGACAATAGAAATAAGCAATAGGGAATCAGAAATGGGAAAAGGGAAATTGATACCATGTGCGTTTTTTGTCACTTCAGGTGCGGGCATGGACTTCGAGCAGGCTAACGCTTTTGACCTCGCTTTACACGATGCGGGCATAAGCGAATGCAATCTGGTTGAAGTTTCTTCCATACTTCCCGCAAAAGCGGAGGAAATAGAGCGAAGCGAAGCGGTGGTAACACCGGGAGAGATAACCTACTGTGTGATGTCAAGGGCAGATGGTGCGTCAGGCGAGGTCATTGGTGCAGGTATAGGATACGGCTGGATATGGGGAGAAAATGAGGAGGGAATAGCGCAAAAAGACTTTGGCATTATCTGTGAGCACCACGGGCATTATTCGAGAAGGTACCTGGAGGAGAAGATAAAAGAGAAGTTGTATAAGATGGCTGAGACACGGGTTCGGGATAAGGAAACGAAACTACGAATGAAAATAGAGGAAAAGAAGTTGGAAGTAAAATCCGTAGAGATAGAAGATGGAAAATTCGGCTCGGTAGTTGTGGCACTGGTGTTTAGATTATGAAGTATAGCATCTTTCTATCTAAGACACAGATTTACACTGATTTACGCAGATTTATTTTAATTTAACAGTGTTAATTCTTATCATCTGTGTTAATCTGCGTCCATAATTTATTTTTTCTTGTGCCTTTGCGTTCTCCGCGTGCTTTGCGGTAAAATTTAAGGATTTAGTATTTAAATGTTAATGTTAAAATATTTAGTATAAAGATAATATTCATTGTTGAATAAGCGATAAAAGGAGAAGAGAGAGAGTGGACTTAGAGGAGTTACCCGGTGTTGGACCTGCAATAGCAGAGAAATTACGTGAAGCAGGTTTGAATTCGTTAGAGGCGATAGCCGTAGCGTCTCCCGGAGAACTGGTGGCAACTGCGGAGATAGGCGAATCTACGGCAGCGAAGATAATAAACGCTGCACGGGTGGCTGCGGACATTGGCGGATTTGTGACAGGGGAGAAGATATTGGAACGGCGACAGAGTGTAGGCAAGCTAACTACAGGGTCCAAATCTTTCGATGAACTGCTGGGTGGTGGTCTCGAAACGCAAGCGATGACCGAGTTTTATGGCGAATTCGGCAGTGGCAAGACGCAAATAGCGCATCAGCTCGCAGTAAACGTGCAGCTACCGCTGGAAAAGGGCGGGTTAAACGGCTCTGTCATAATGATAGATACCGAAAACACGTTTAGACCGGAGCGAATAAAAGATATGGCGGAGGCTGCTGAACTTGATTACGCAGACGTTCTTAAAAATATACACATTGCGCGTGCCTATAATTCAAATCATCAGATATTACTGGTAGAAAAGGCGGGAGAGGTTGCAAATGAGCTAAAAAACAGCGAAAAGCCGATACGGCTGATAATAGTAGATTCGGCGACGGCACATTTCAGGAGTGAGTACGTAGGACGTGGAACGTTGGCAAACAGGCAGCAAAAGATAAACAAGCATCTACACGATGCACTTAGGTTTGCAGACATCAATAACGCGGTGGCGATGATAACTAACCAGGTGATGGTGAGACCCGATGCCTTCTTCGGCGACCCTACAAGACCCATAGGTGGTCATATAGTGGGGCATACCGCTACTTTCAGAATATACCTGCGTAAGTCGAAAGGCGAGAAGAGAATAGCGAAATTAGTTGACTCGCCTAACCTGCCCGAAGCTGAGACAGTGTTCTCCGTATCGAAAGCGGGAATCGGGGATTAATTATCCCTCTGTTTCCATCTCGTCGTTGCACGTTTCGCACACCATCAACCCGTCTCTCAGTACCAAGTCATTTGAGAAGGTTCCGCATTTCTCGCATATCCCCTGCCCTATTCCTTCTCCTTCACTCCCGGTCCCGCCGAATGTCTCCCTGTCCACGTTCATCTCGATTAAATCCGCCAATATCGTGTTCATCTCCGACGAAACAGCGAGTATATCCACGTCTGCAACGATGCCCACCAATTTATCATCTTCTATCACCGGTATCTTTCTTATCCTCTTCGCCGCCATCACTCTCGCTATGTCCGACAGGCAGTCGTTAGGAGACGCAGTTATCAGGGGCGTGGTCATCACATCCTTCAATTTCACGGTGCTTGGTTTTGTGTCCTTGCTCACCACCTCGCCGATTATATCCCCCTGTGTAACCATTCCCACGGGCTCGCCATTCTTAAGTACCACAATGCTGTCCACGCCGTATCTCTTCATTAGCTTCGCTGCATCCCTCACGTTTAACTCTTTATCTCCCTGCACTACCTCTCGCACCATTACATCCCTCAGCGGTATATCGGTTTCCATCTCTTCTCACACAATTATAATATAAACATAAACTATGAATAATTTAAATATAGTTTGGTGATAATGAAATACGTGATTTTAATAGGGGACGGAATGGCGGATTATCCGATTCCTGAGCGAGATAACAAGACCGCTTTACAAATCGCTTCTACGCCAAACCTCGATTTTATTGCTACCGCGGGCATCTGCGGCGCAGTAAAAACAATACCTGAGGGAATGGATGCAGGGAGTGACATTGCCACCCTCTCTATTCTTGGATACGACCCTGCGAAATATCACACGGGAAGGGGTCCGCTGGAAGCAATGGGGATGCACATACCGCTTGATGAAGGCGATATAGCGTTTAGATGCAATCTCATAACGGAAAGCGAGGGAAGGATAGTGGATTACAGTGGCGGGCATATAACGAACGAAGAGGCAAGGGGATTGATAGCGGCGCTTAATGAAGAACTGCCGGTACGTGTAGAAGGGACTCAAATTAAACTTTATCCTGGTGTTAGCTATCGAAATGTTCTGGTTCTCAAATCGGAAGATTATGTTTTTGAGCGCGAGAAAGAAGTTGGAGGGGCACCACCACACGATATAATTGGTGCGCGAATAGCGGATGAACTGCCGAGAGAGGATATATTGCGGAATATCGTGCTTACTTCGAGAGAAATATTGGAGGGGCATGAAATAAACGTGAGAAGGGCGGCGGAGAACAAAAGGAAGGCGAATATGGTGTGGCTCTGGAGCGGTGGTAGAAAACCCTCAATGCCTGCGTTCTGTGATACGTATGGAGTAAGCGGTTCGGTGATTTCAGGTGTTTATCTTGTAAAAGGCGTGGGGCAGTGCATGGGCCTGGATGTGATAGACGTGCCTGGCGCTACGGGATATATTGACACAAATTACGAAGGCAAGGCGGAATATGCGTTGCGCAGCTTGAGGGAGCATGATTTTGTGCTGGTCCACGTAGAAGCGCCGGATGAGGCGGGGCACTTAGGCGATATCGATCTGAAAGTGAAAGCGATAGAGGATTTCGATATGTTTGTGGTGGGTAAGATGCTGAGGGGGTTAGAGGATGAATTTGCAGATACGGGCGGCGAGAAGGGCTATAAAATATTAGTCATGCCCGACCACTACACGCCGGTATCCGTGAGGACGCACACAAAAGAGCCGGTGCCTTTTGCGATTTATCGGTCGCAAGCTCAGGTCAGGGGTCAAAATAAACAGAAGAGGGGGAGGAAAGAGAGCGAAAGGAGGAAGGAGGGGGGTTTTGATGAAGCGTCCGCAAGAAAAAGTGATTTAGGCGTGTTAGATGCGCGAGCGCAGGAGTTGATGCGTTTATTCTTTGGCACGGTATAGTTACACTCTTCATCGCCATTTTAACAGCCACTTCCACAGTGGTTTGTACATTATCTTTTTGTCGTCCACTTCCTCTTCCTTATCAAGGTCTTCGGTTATCACCAGCCCCTCTTTTAACTTGAACTCATCCATCGCCTTTATCAAGCTTCTTACCTCCCTCTCCTCTGTCTTTTCATTCAGGGAATAGCAAACCTGAAACAATTCCTTAACGTGTAAGCCCTCCTTTATCACAAAATCTACCTCTCCCTTATTCTTCCAATAATATATCTCTGCTGAGTCTGAAGAACGACGTTTTAATTCTATGAATACGAGATTCTCTATCGCCCGCCCGATGTCCGCCGAGAATTTAAAAGAGACCGCATTTCTCAAGCCTGTGTCTATACAGTAAACCTTCTTTGGCGATATTGATTGCTTACCGCCGGAATATGAAAATTGATTGACGAAGAACATTAAAAAACTGTTCTCCAGATATTCAGTATAATTCTTTACGGTATTTACGCTCCCAAGATGAAAGATATTCTTTAATCTGTTGTAGCTGATGGTGTTTGATACATTCGCAAGGAGGTAGTTGGCAATCTCCTGAAATGTCTTTGTTTCCCTTACGCCATATCTCACGAGTATATCTCTAAAGATCACATCACTGAAGAGCCTGCGAAGTATGTCCTTCTCCCCGTATTTCAAATACTCCGGGAAACCGCCATCTTCTATATATTGTGCGAGATTTTTTTTGATTTTTACCCGCTCCTCTGTAATATATTCAAAATTCTCTTTTAATTCGATTTTTTTAAACCTTAAAAATTCCCGGAATGAGAAT
>JAUWNY010000051.1 GCA_030612405.1 Candidatus Methanophagales archaeon
ATGCGACTCTCACGATTTTTATTATTTCGCAGACCACGTTCCTTTAAATTATCGGTATCAGGTGGCGGTGAATATTTCAGCCTGGAACCTGTCCAATTATACGATGGAGAGAGGCGAAGAGCCTGTAATTATTCTTGACGAGGTTATTTATCCTCAGAATCCAAACCGAACAGTTATGTGGGTAGAACATTATACGAGTCTTGAATCGCCTAAGAACGACAGTGCTGTTTGTGTTCATTACGCTCGTGACCTCTGCAGATTAGCATACAGAAGTTTAGGACCGAAGACGATAGCATGGGGCTCTTCCGGCGTTCACGCATACGGAATAATCTATACGGGCGGTAACTGGCGAGATTTGTCTAATTGGTTTATAATTGACCCGTTCTGGAAATTGTATGGCTTTGAAGATGAAGATATCTCAACCGCAATGGGCTATCATGATACGCATACGATAAAAATTCTGCTGGATGAAGGGCGTTATGGCTATTGGGCAATCCATTTGGCAGTAGATTATGATAATAGGACGGTTTACGACCCTTATAAAGCGGAATACAGGATAGGGAAATTCAGGGAGCCAAAAGGAAATACTGCCAAATCCAAAACCCCAAATCCCGATTAAATCAAATCCAGAGAAAGTTTCTTTGTATGATGAAACTCGCGGGCTCGCTATCGGAAAAAGACAAGGAAAAAGCGTTGTATGAAATAATCGGCGTGCCGTATGACGGTACCGCCATCAATAAAGGGTCGAGAGAAGGCCCAAAAGCGATAAGGAACGCATCTCAGCGACTTGAGACTTTTCTGTGGCACAAAAAACTTGAACTGTCCGATTTACTGTATTACGACTATGGCGATATAAAGTTAGAGCACAATCATTTCTTTAAAGCACAGAACATTGCGGAATTTGTGCTTGAGCATACAAGAATTAGGAGGGTTTTTTTAGGCGGTGACCATTCTGTCACGTATCCTCTCGTTAAATACCTGTTTGAGCATGGTGAAGTCGCCAGCGTGATTTCCATAGATGCACATGCGGATTTCCGTGATTCGTACCGTGGGAATAAATTTTCCAATGCCTGCGTAATGCGAAGGATAGCGGAACTGGTAGGATTCGAGCATATAATTGAAATAGGTGTCAGGTCTTCCTCTGTGGATGAGTACGCATCGCTGAACCAAATAGCGATTTACGATGCTGATGTGATGCGCGAAAAAGGTGTGCAGGGCGTATTGGAAGAAATAGGGGAAGGAGAAGAAAAAACATATCTCTCTATTGATATTGACGTGCTCGACCCGGGCATAGCACCGGGAGTAGAGCATCCAGAGCCTTGTGGACTCTCGCTCGAAAGTTTGATTTCCCTGGTGCAGGGAATAATAAAGAGACGAGACGTGGTTGCAAGTGACGTGGTGGAGGTAAATCCGGGATTGGACATTGCTAACGGGATTACAAGTCTTAACGCAGCAAGAGTCGTGTTTGAGATATTGGCATGCTACCGGGAGCGGGATAATCGTGATGATTATAGCCATTCCGAAAAATAACCACAAGATTACACAGATTTCCACGAGAAAAAGGATAATATTGTCCCTATTTCAGCACATTATTGATTACTTTATCCCTCATTAATCCCATTTCTTGTGCTAATCTTGTGTAATCTCGTGGTTTTTTATGTCCACTATACAAATACTATTGTGATCTCTCGTGGTTAATTAGAAAAGTAATATCTTATACGCTTGCATCAAATATATATTAATATTAAGGAGTCGTGTGGTAGCGGACTATCCCTTCGGGCTTCGGACCCGATGACCTGGGTTCAAATCCCAGCGACTCCGTTACAAACTTTTTTTTGATAGCAGCGAGATAAAGTAGAAGAAAGAGGAAAGAGCTAAAAGGTATTTAGAATGAGCGAACTAACTATTTTCTGCGTGATATTTTGCATGCACATTCTGATTTACGCATGCTACTCGGACATAAAGAAAAGAAGCGTGCCAAACAAGCTTTGGCTGCTTATGATAGCCGTAGGAATTCCTATTGCCGGCTACAACATATTTATCTATGGCGTACCTTTCCTCATCCGTTTTATTTCCTCCATCTTTTTCACCTTTGCACTATCATTTTTATTTTTCAGATTTAACCTTTTTGGAGGTGCCGACGCAAAATGTCTTATAGCCATTTCCGTGCTCATTCCAATGCAGCCAAGTTTCACTTTCCTTTTCTATCACTTCCCAATCAATTTTAATTCGTCCTTGATGCTCGCCCCTTTTCCTTTTGCAATAACCACGCTTTTAAATGCCACTATCATCTCTTTGATTGTTCCCCTCTCCGTATTTTTTTATAACTTTTTGAATTTACGCCGCGAAGAGCTGAGAAAAAACATTAGTTTAGCGTTTATCGGCTATAAATTGCCTATTGATGCGCTTACAGATACAGATGTGAAGAATAAGCATGTAAGATTAGTTCATTTGTATGGTGATGAGGGTGATGAGGAAGTGGAAGGAGGGAGAGGCGGCTTAAGAAGAAAATTCATTTTCGGCGGTGTAGAAATAGATAAAGAAGTGGTGGAAAGGCTAAAAGATTATCATGCGCAAGGAAAGATTGGCGAAGAAGTATGGATTACGCCCGAATTACCATTCATGCTCTTCATTACTGCAGGTTTTTTTGTTTCTCTCTTCTATGGCAATGTAATTTTCCATATCATATACTACTTTTTGTTTTAACCTTAACCCATGGCTTGTGTGGGATCAAAAACCAAACATAAAGTAGAAAATCAAATCAGCGCCTTGCTTATCTTCCACACGTTTTCAAAATCCCTTCTCAGATTTTTCACACTGTCCTCTTCCTTTAGATACATTATGCCAATATAAGATAGTTCCTCACCATTCGTTGCTAATAATTTCTTACCATCCATCGCCAACTTATCGTCAATTATAAAACTTTTGCATGTCCTACTTATTGTAGGGCTATATCTAACCTCAACGCTTTCCTCATACTTATTTCTTAGACTTTTCGCCTCTTCCATCTCCTCCGGGAAAGGCTAAGGCTACCCACATTATAATCAAGTATGAAATTAACTGAGTATTGACAGTTAAGTTTAAAGAGAAGGCCAAAAGGAGAGATATAGCTTCGACAATAAAGGCAGGAACCGCATTGATAATCTCATCACCAGATAGGATAAGTAAAAATCCAATAGCGAAAATATATACCCAGATAAGAAACTGGTTGGTGAAAGAGACTACATGAGGTTTAAGTCTTCTGAGGACTTCTTCATCGTTGATTAAGCCTTCTTCTTTCATCTCTGCTTTATTTCATCTATATTACACCCGATTTACCGATAACAGGAACTAAATTATACTTTTGCCCAGCTTTCACAACATTTATATCGAATATAAATGTCACCGTCTGATTTTCTATAATTGTAAAAGGCTTGACAATCTTTAGCATCCCACCCGGCACGGTAACGTTTACCGTATTCTCATTTGCAATACCGTTTGCGGATTCAACGATCAATCGAACCTGCGTATATTTCCCTGTCTCAACCGATTCGTTAACGATAGTTGTCATGTTTCCATCCTGCAGTTTTGTTAGATCAAATGTGTGACGCAAGGGCTCGAGTGCTATCCACTCACCCGTTTCATTTGTTGTCCCATTATTGCCAGCTTCAGCTTCAGCTTCAGTATCACCCGTCCTGTGCAGCATCACCTCAGAAACGGAGACATTTAAGATGTCAAAATCACCTATCGCGCTCGGTTGGTCGGTAACGTGTAATACGAACGTCCCCGTCATCTCTTCTGGTGCTTCATCATCACCCTCTTTAGGTTTAGGCGCAGTAATGGTAATTGCTGGAGTAGGTGTTTCGGTTAACATTGGAGTTGGCGCAACCGTCGGCTCTGGCTCGGGTGTAAGGGTGGGTGAAGGTGTAAGGGTAGGTGCTGGTTCCTCCACCTCTTTCTCATCAATGCAACCTGCAAATGTCACTACCGCTATGATTGCTACTACAGTTATCAAATATAGTACGGTTTTCTTTTCCATATTTTTTTTTTACTCCATTTTTCTTCTTACGACACTACATATAAAGGGTATCTAAAAGCTTTTCTATTTTATTTTTTTAAAAAAACTAAAATCTTCTTATAAGGCTAAATTAACTTTTAATATTGCTCAGATTAATCAATATTGCTGAGTTATGTAAGGTGGGGGGAAAGTAAAAGAAAGAAAAACATACATGAAAAAAGAAGAGCTGGTACATTTGCATTTCTTATTAGCGCAGTTGAAGAAGTATTGTGAGGAAACGGGTTTGGACTGTAATTTCACGAAGTATAACGAGCTGGATATATCCCCTTTCCAGGTGCACCGAAGCAAAGAGGAGCACAAGCAGGCTGTTTTCGTTCTTGGGACCGAACTTGTTGCCTCGATGGTGGCGAAGACCCGTTTTCCGGAGAATAAAGAAACTTTAAGTGTTTAGCTAACCACCAGATTACACAGATTTTCACAAGATTTATTATTACTTACTTATTATTTGTCATTGTATATAAAGCATAGCATCTACCTATTTAGGACGCAGATTTACGCAGAAAGCTATTTCCTCAAATTATCAAATGCCTTACGTTTTTTAAAATCCTGATTATCTGCGTTCATCTGCGTCCGATTATCAAAAATTATCCTTTTCTCGTGAAAATCTGTGTAATCTTGTGGTTAGCTAAACAATTACTTGCCTTTTCGGCAATGTGAACCAGAACTTCGACCCTTTTCCAAGCTCGCTTGTAACCCACACCTCACCTCCATGCAGCTCTACGTATCCCTTGACGATAGCTAAACCCAGTCCAAGACCTCCTTTTCTCGTCAATGAGGTGTCCACCATATAAAAGCGTTCGAAAACCCTGTGCAGTTGCTCCTCGGGAATGCCAACGCCTGTGTCCGCAACACAAACACGTATGTCCTCTTCCTCCTTCCTATCTTCAACCACGACGTCTATCTTGCCATTCTCTCCTGTGTATTTAATTGCATTAGAAACCAGATTATCAAAAGTAGCCGCTATTTTCTGCTTATCGCCTTCGACTTCTATCCTTTCTGGAACGACAGAGGAAATCGTTTGTCTTTTCGCTTCTACCTGCGGTTTAACGCGCTCAAGCACATTATCCACGATTTCTGGTATTGAGACGGATTCCAACGTCAGCTCTACCTTTCCCGCATCAATACGCGTGACTTCCAACAGGCTTTCAATTAGCTCTTCAAGTTGATAGACACTCTCTCCAATAACGCGAACGTATTTTTTCTGCTTCTCGTTGAGTTCGCCCCGCTCCAACAAACTGGCGTAGCCGACAATCGGCGCCAGAGGACTCCGCATTTCATGGTATGCCACGTTAAGAAAGTCTGTTCTTCAGTTTGTCCAGTGTCTCAAGTTCTTTAAGCAGGCGTTCACGCTCCTCATCCTCCTTCTTATGCTCGGTAATGTCGCGGCTTATTGTAACGACATGAGATACTTCGCCTGATTCATCAGTTAATGGAGCTTTTTTAACAGACACATAACGGCGCGTACCTTCAAGGTCAGTATAAGACCGTTCAGAGATGTCCAACCCTTTTCCTGTTTGAAATACTTCCTTGTCTTTTTTCCAGTATGCCGTTTTCCCTATTACTTCGTCCTTAGTATTCCCGGTTATGTCACAATATGCCTGATTGACCAATACGAAACGATGCTGGGGGTCCCTGATGGTGATTGTATCAGGAATGTTATCAATGACAGTCGCAAGGAACTTGCGGGATTTGCTCACTTCTTCTTCTGCTCGCTTGCGCTCGGTGATATCAGAGAATATGCAAATAGTATGCACGAAATTCTCAGGTTTTGGTTCCTTTCCGCCAAAGTACCCGACCGAGTTTAATTCTAGCGGGACTGTCCCTCCACCCTTGCAGTTATAACATTGATACACGCCTTCCAGCGTCTCGCCGCGCATTAATTTCGGTATATATTCTTTTTCCGTTTTCTCTATCATTTCAGCAGCGACCAGAGGAGGAAGAACCACTTCGTTTCCATAAGCATTTATGAACCTCGATTCTTTTACAAGATTTATACGCTCCATTTCTTCCCTTGACCATCCCGTCCATTCCAAAAGTCTATCAGTGCAATCTACACGGTAATCCTTGTAAACATTCACAATCGCAATAGGTGAACGGTCACACATGTCCGAATATGTTTCAGCGGAAGTTCTCAGTTCATCTCTCGCCCACCTTCGTTCCAGCGCCCTGCGGATGTCCAGAAGCAGACGTTCCATATCGTATGGCTTTTGCAGATAGCTGAATGCTCCCTGGCTTACTGCTTCCATAGCGGTGTCGATCGAAGCAAAAGCAGTCAGGATGATGGCTTCGGTGCGTGGTGAAATTTTCTTGATTTCTTTCAATACTTCAATGCCCGATATATCGGGCAGTTTGAGGTCTAACAGCGCCAGGGGAATATCCTCTTCCTTTACGGCTGTTACGCCTTCTTTACCGGTCAGAACGGCTACGGGGCTATATCCTTTGACTTCTAATACATCGGAAAGGGTTTTTCCCAGTTCGGGGTCATCCTCAACAATTAATATTTTCGGGTTCTTATTATTGTTATCTTCTTCCATCAAACCATCCCGATTTTTACTTTTATCTCCGTAATCTCGCGTTCTATTCCTGCAAACTTATTTTCCATAAAACTCTGTGCAAATCGCTCTATTGGTTTAATCTTCCCTTCATACTCTTTTTCTTCTATCTCTTCTACTTCAGCTCGTCCCGGTCTTTCCTCTCTTATGAAGTCAACAAATTTGTCAACGCTAACGTCCTCGCCACCAATGAGAACTTCCACACCTCCCTCGATGTTTCGTGCCTGGAACTCAGGTATATCCATCGCTTCCGCAGATTCATATAGAAATAACCGATAACCTATATCCTGAACAACCTCCCCTTTTATCACTATCCTCTTTCTTTTCATTTTTTGTGTTACAACGTTACGTATTTATACATAATGTATTTATACATAATAAATAACTCTTGGAATTCCGTGTTGAAGAATCCACAAAACTTTTGATGTCTTCTGTTCTCTGACTTCTGATTTCTATTCCCTGACCTGCATCCTGCATCCTGCATCCCGTATCCCGCATCCTGCATCCCGCATCCCCGCTTCGCAAAACATATCCTGCAAGTACAAGCAATCCAATCGAGAACAGGTATTATCGTTGGCAGTTCGGGGACTGGGGTTACGGGATCGGGTACAGCCTCTTCGTCAGCACTAACCGAGGTCGTCGGCTCTGGAGAGACGCATTTACGGATGTGGACATTATCGAAGTAACAATCTGCCTCATAACTGCCAAGGCGAATAGTGCCTGTGCACCTATCCCACTATCTGATGCACCTGACAAATCCCATGTACCCGGTTCTGATGTGCCAACTTGCCACGCTTGAATCATAAATTACTCGTTTCATTCTTTCTTTTTAGCCAGGGTTTTTAATATCAGCGGTTCAGCTCGTTATCGTTAGCTAAAACGCCAAACCGCTAAACCGCTAAACCGCTATCCTCCGTGAACTCTGCGGTGGTTAATCTGACGAGGTTAAGTTGGAATTACAAAATACAAAAATAAAAAACAATAAGAGGAGCGATAAAAAAAAACTCCTCTTTTCCCTTACCCCACCTAATAACCTACCTGCATCCCTTGCTCCTCCGTTAGCTAAACCGCCAAACCGCTAAACCGCTATTGTAGCTATTGCGCTTTACCGTTCCTTCTTCTCAGCCCAACATAGCCTGCAAGCACAACTCAGCACTTCTTGTCGTTGACAAAATCAGGACTTAATACGCATGCTTTTCCTCTAAAAACCTTTTTATTCTATCAAGGATAAATTCTGCCTTTTCTATAGCTTCATCTGTTTCTTCCCTGTCATATTCCCTCCATTCTTCATCAGGATACCTCGTTTTAATCCAATAACCCTCTAATTCTTCCATCTTTTCTTGAACCTTCAAAAGCTCATCTTTCCATCTACCAGGGGCATCTTGAATCTCCCTTAAAAATGTAGGAGAAGGTGTATGAGTAGTCGCAAAACTACCTTTTAAAATTAGATGAGCTTTTATCGCCTTTTCCCCACATTGTTGTGCGTGATAGCAAGCATCCTCAAAACAATCCTCATCTCTAAGCACTTTCGCGCTCTTTAAATCCTTTTCCGCTCTTTTAATAAATTTATCCGCTAAATTAGCCTTGCTATTTCCCATATTCTATCCTCCTCTATCAGTCTTGGCTTTTCTTTTCTTATTGTAGGTCTCCAACGGCTTAAAATTTCCCCCCATGCTTTTTTCCCGTATAGAACGCGATAACCCGTTAAAATCCCATAAAATAGAGGATTTAACGATTCTTCTAATTCTAACTCCTTTTCCGACGACAGGTGAATTTGAACAGACTTGTAGTACCTTCTACCCACATACCTTCCAAGCTCTAAAGAAATCTTATCTCTCTCCTTGCTTTCTGGCAAATTCGTTACAATAACAAAGAAGTCATAATCTGAATGCTCTTTCGCAGTGCCTTTGGCTCTACTTCCAAATAAAACCACCGAAATAAGATTACCTCCAAATGTTTCCTTACAATTGTCTACAACTTCCCTAATTATTAACGAATCGCCTTTTGACATTTGGATTACTCTTTGAACTTTTAACAATAAAAAGGTTAGCTTGACTTTGTCACATTTTAAATTTACCGCAGAGAACACGGAATTAGAGGTTTGGTTTATTAGCGGTTCAGCTCGTTAGCTAAACCGCCAAACCGCCAAACCGCTAACCCTCTAAACCGCTATCCTCCGTGAACTCTACGGTTAATCTGACAATGTCAAGTTAGTACAAAAAAAACAAACCCTTCTTTTAGGATTTAGGGTTTCCCTCTTTCTATTGAGCACATCCAAAATAGTGTCCTCGAACTCTTTCCTCTGCAGGAAATCTTTCATATTTGCTCTGCTCCGCCCTGCTTAATTATTCTTTCCACCTCTTCAAAATTAAGTGCTGCGAACTTCTCCCCAATCTTGACCTTTGCTTCTTGATTCATCGTTTTTCTTCAATTCAAAATATAACTTCAAAAATAAAAAACGATAGGAGGAGCGATAAAAAAAACTCCTCTTTTTCCTTACCCCGTCCAACCTAACCTACCTGCATCCTGCATCTTGTATCCTGCATCCGGTACGCCAGCGTTAGCTGGCGTTACCGGCATCGCCACCTTAAAACTCGCTCCTCCCATCTCGTTATCTTCCACCCATATCTTCCCGTCTAACGCCCGGGTTACAATGCCGTAAGCAATAGAAAGCCCCAGACCAGTGCCTTCTCCTGTCTCTTTTGTCGTAAAGAAGGGCTCAAATATTCTCGTTTTTAACTCATCAGGCACGCCATAAGCATTATCTGCAAATTCAAATACCACATAATCTTCCTCTTCTACTTTTTCTCTTGAAACGCGGCATACCAGTTTTTTCTCGAACCTTTTTCCTTCTCTTTCTGCTCCTTCTCCTCGCTCGTCCAATTCATGTCGTGCATTTAGCAATATGTTTACGAATACCTGCTCCACCTAGTGCGGGTCCACTTCAATAGCAGGTAAACCCTCCTTAATCTCACGAGAAAACGCGATGTTATGCATCCTGAACTGCGCACCGAGCATGACAAAAGCATCGTTTAACAACTCCGCAGGCTCTACCGATTGCCATTCCTCCGGCTGTCTCGCATAGGTGCGCATGTGTGTAATGAGCCTGTCAATCCGCTGCACGTTGTTACTTATATCTTCTATGTCGTTGGGAAGCAAGCTCACATCAAGACGCTTTTTCTTGATGTCGCGTAATATGCCTTCCGCAGCCATGGATATTATAGATAAAGGCTGGTTTATCTCGTGCGCTATTCCCGTAGCCATTTCACCAAGAGAAGAGAGCCTTCCGGAATGCGCAAGCTGCAGCTCTTTTGCTCGCAGTTCCTCCTCTTCTCATCGCTGCTCTGTTATATCCCTGCCACTTATATAAATCCCTGTCTCTCCTTTTGGTGTGGTAAATACCGTGCCAGAGATGTTACTGATTAAAGTCCCTTTTTCCGGTATATCTGCCGTTAATTCAATATTCCTTACCTTTTCCTTATCAAGAATCTCAGCAACGGTTTTCTCTGTCTCTTCCTTCGGCAGGTATTCGTAAATAGAGCTGCCTATTAACTCACCACGGTTCTTGCCAACCACGCACTCAAACGCCTCATTCACGTCCATAATCTTCCCGTTTTTATCAAGAATCATCTGGAAATCCGGCGATGACTCAATCAAGTGCCGTGTGTAATCTCTCTCCCCAACTAATTCTTTTGTTCGTTCTTTAACCTCATTTTCAAGTTCTTTCGCATAATTTTTCAACTTTGCTTCGGCATCTGCAATCTTCTCACTTAAAATAGCAACTACAAGGGCAACACCTACAAACATAAAAGCACGAAAATAATCATTGGCGGTCACCACTTCTGCTCTAACAAAAATATGGCTGAAAATCAGCAACGCCGCTAAAAATATCGCCACCGCTAAACCTTTTCTTCTCCACCACACCGCTGCTAAGATAATAGGAATGTAGAAGAAGTGAGTAAAAACAGTGCCGGTATTAAGCACCGCATGAAAATAGTACGTGAGATAGCAAGCACCAGCTAAAAGGATAGCCATCACCAGGATTTTGTATTTCTCTTTTGGCTTAACCATTCTACTACCCTCATCCACTTTTGCTCGTGTCTTGTAAGATTAATATAAATAGCACTCAAATATACTTTTTCTTTTTACAGATTTTTTTCTGGTGCCTCTGCGTTCTCCGTGTGCTCGGTCCGCGGTGAAATTCAAGGATATACATGGCAATTTCACTGGAAAATTCGACAGTGCCATCATATATGTTTATATAAAGAAAAATGATAATTTGCTTATGATAAGAAAAGATAAAAAAGGGGGATAATAGCAATGGAAAACTACCTATTAAAACACTCGCAGGAACTATCCGAGAAGTACCCTGGGAAATACGTGGCAATCGTTGGTGATAAATTAGTAGCCATAAATAACTCTGCACTCAATGCCTTTAAAATAGCGAAGAAAAAATTTCCTGATAAGGAGGTATGCATAAGCTACATACCAACAGAGGAGGAGACGGTGACTTTGTTATGAAACTATCTTACCTTAAATTCAGGGACAGGTTCCTACCAATCGTTTCGATATGGCTTAAAGGCGGCGAAGAATGGGTGGAGTTTAAGGCATTCGTAGACTCAGGGGCAGGTCATTCCATATTTAAGGCGGAGATGGCAGAAATTCTGGGATTTCGATTAGAAGATGGTAAAGAAAGTTACGTTACCGTGGGAGATGGGTCGCTGATAAAGGTCTACATTCACGATGTCCGTGTTCGTATTGCCGATAAAGAATTTGAAGCGGCAGTTGGATTTTCTCGGCATCTGGGCATTGGCTTTAACGTCATAGGCAGATTAGACATTTTTGAAAGGTTTACGATTTGCTTTGACGAATCAGAAAAGATGATAGAGTTCTTTCCAAAGTCTGGCTAACACAGATAATAAAAATAATTTTCGGAATGACTATAAACTCCAACAACCGGTAGAATTATGCGGGGGGCGTGATTTGAACACGCGGACTCCTGCGAGACAGGGTCCTAAGCCCTGCGCCTTTTCCCGGCTCAGCAACCCCCGCGCAAATTAACAACCTTCGCTTTTCCTTAGCTCTACGTCTCGGGCATTCATCGAGCTTCACGCCTCAGCTCCCTTGCTATTACCATTCGCTGTATCTCTGACGTTCCAACGACAATGCTAAGTATTTTTGCATCTCGGAAATACCTTTCCGCAGGACATCTCTTCGTGCAGCCGTATCCACCATGTATTTGCACTGCATTCGTAGCAGCCCTAAGTGCAACTTCAGAGGCGTAAAGTTTCGCCATTGCGGATTCTTTCGTGATTCGCTCGCCCTTACCTTTATCCGCAAGATAAGCCGCTTTGTAGGTAAGCAATCTCGCTGTTTCTAACTCCACTGCCATATCAGCGAGCATAAATTGCACCGGCGGGAAATTGACGATAGGCTGAGAGAACTGTATTCGCTCGTTTGCATACTTCTTTGAGGCGTCTAAGCAAGCCTGGGTGATACCGACACCTATGCTGCTTATCCCTATTCTATCCCGGTCCAGCGTAGCCATCGCTATCTTGAATCCCTCTCCCTCGCTACCCAGCCTGTTCTCTTCAGGAATCCTACAATCTTTGAACTCCAGTCCGCCAACAACACAACCTCGCATGCCCATTATATCTTCGAAGTCGGCGAACGAGAACCCTTCTGTACCTTTTTCCACGATAAAAGCGCTCATCCCACTCGCTCCCTTCTTTTTGCTCTTGTCCGTGTATGCTAAAACCACGTAGATGTCTGCAACGGCGGCATTCGTGATTAGCGCCTTCCTTCCATTCAGCACGTATTCTCCGCCTCGCTTAACCGCGGTTGTTTCGATAGAAGCGGGGTCCGACCCGGCAGAGGGTTCGGTTAAAGCAAAAGCACCGGATTTCTCGCCTGAGCACAGAGGTCGGAGGTATTTCTCCTTCTGCTCCTCGGAACCTGCGTAGTAGATAGGAAATGAACTGATAAGTCCCGCGGCACTTAAGAATCCAATGCTTGCGCTTGCGCTTGAAAGCTCCTCCGACACAAGCACGTAACTCATCATAGTTGCATCTGCACCGCCGTATTTCTTCGGGAAGGGTATTCCAAAAAACTTTAGCTCCGCCATCCTCTGCGATATGTCCCGGGGTATCTTCCCTTTTCTGTCTATTTCTGCTGCCCGTGGTAACACCTCGTCCACTGCAAACTGCCGGGCTATGCGCCGAAACGCCTCTTCCTCTTCTTTTAACTCAAATTCCATTTCCTTCTCCACAAACCTTTCTTTAAAAAAGAAAGCTTTACCAAAGAAACTATTTTTTTCTTTTATCAAAGAAAAACAAATAAAAAGTTAGCGAGTGTGAGTTGTCAGGTGTGAGCATCTTTAACCCTAACACCTCAAACCTGAAACCTAAAACCTAAAAAGGGGGCAAGCAAAACGAAAAAACCTGCGGTGAACATAGGAATGGTGGGTCATGTAGACCATGGGAAGACGACCTTAGTGAATGCCCTGTCCGGCGAGTGGACAGACAGACATAGCGAGGAGATAAAGAGGGGCATCTCTATAAGGCTTGGATATGCAGACGCCACGTTCAGAAGATGTCCCGTGTGCAAGGAGCCGGATTGTTACACCGTAGAAGAAACATGCAAGCATTGCGGGTCAAAGACCAAAGAGCTGCGTACCGTATCATTTGTCGATTCACCGGGGCATGAAGCGTTAATGGCGACGATGCTGAGCGGTGCTGCGATAATGGATGGTGCCGTTCTTCTTATTGCGGCGTCTGAACCATGTCCACAGCCACAGACAAAGGAGCATTTGATGGCTCTGAACTTAATTGGCGTAACGAGAACGGTAATCGCACAAAACAAAATAGACCTCATCTCAAGGGAGGAGGCAATAGAACATTATTTGCAAATAAAGGAGTTCGTTAAAGGGACGATTGCGGAACAATCACCGATTATACCTATCTCCGCGCAGCAATCCGCTAATCTGGACGTGTTAATACAGAGCTTAGAGCGAACAATACCCACGCCGACACGTGCCGCGACTAAACCACCCATTATGCATATCGCACGTTCTTTTGATGTGAACCGACCGGGAACGCCAATAGAAAAGCTGAGAGGGGGAGTAATCGGCGGCTCATTGCTTCAGGGAAAGATAAAGCAGGGTAATAAGATAGAGATAAGACCCGGTCGTACGGTGACAACGGGAGGCAAAGAGAAATGGCTGCCAATAGAAACGGAGGTAACGTCAATAATGGCCGGGGGTGAGCAATTAAAGGAGGTTACTCCCGGGGGACTAATAGGCGTTGGCACAAAGTTGGACCCGAGCATGACAATAGAAGATTCCTTAGTGGGACAGTATGTAGGCGTGCCTGGCTCTTTACCGCCTACCTGGAACAAACTGAGTATAAAATTTCACCTGTTGGAGCGCGTTGTTGGCGTGGCAAAAGAGGTGGAGATACCTGCGATAAAAGTAAGCGAGGGGATAATGCTGAACATTGGAACTGCAACTACAATGGGTGAGGTGGTACGAGTAACGGAGCGAACCATTGATGTGAAATTGAGCCGCCCGATATGCGCCGAAGAGGGTGCTCGTGTGGCTATCGCAAGGAAGATAGGTGCGAGATGGCATTTGATAGGCGCAGGTGCTATAATTAGCCCTCATCCGTCTTTGGGGAAATCCAAGTAGGGATTAGGGACTAGCCAATAGGGACTAGTGTCATGATTGCCAAGTTTTGATGGGTTAATATATAGAGGGAACCCCTTACTTTTTATGGGGTTGCCTTATGAACAAAAAATATAGTGTTTGCTTAACACCTGATGAACGCCTCTTTTTGGAAGGTATTTGTCATAAAGGGCTGCATAAGAGTCGGAAAATCAGACGGGCTCAGGTATTGCTTAAAAGCGATGCCGGTCTTACAGACGAAGTGATTGCAAGCGAAGTCAATATAAGTATTCCGACAATCGAGCGTATTCGTAAGCGTTTTTGTCTTGAGGAGTTAACTTCCGCATTGGAAGAAAAACCACGGTCAGGTCCTCCACCGAAAGTCGACCTTCGTGTTGAGACAGAAGTGGTGGCGTTGGTTTGCAGTTCGCCTCCAAACGGCTATGACCGCTGGACGTATGAATTGCTAAAACGAGAAGCAGACCAAAGGAGCTCCCAAAAATTGAGTAAATCGACTTTGCGCTCCATATTGAAAAAACACCACCTCAAACCTTGGAAAAAAAGATGTGGTGCGTTCCGAACCTGACACCCGAATTTATTACCAGGATGTACGACCTGCTTGAGCTTTACGAACGACCTTATAACCCTTTAGAACCTGTGGTGGGTCTGGATGAGAAGAGCA
>JAUWNY010000041.1 GCA_030612405.1 Candidatus Methanophagales archaeon
TAGCGTAAGCTCTCTTATTTTTCAATCCATTTGTCCGAGCATACACGTGCATTTTATATTGTTCAAGTGGCATTATAAAATTTGCGTAGCGTAATCTGTTACATCTTCTCTTTCAAGTCGATAAAAGGGGGACACGACCCAAAAAGGTTTCATCTATTTTATTGTTCGTTTGTAATAATTGCAGTGAGAAGCATCAAACCAATATTTAGGTCATGCTGATTCTACCGATGAACGTTTGGCGTGGTCTGAGAAGTACTTATTATATAGACGCTACATACGCGGTAATTCGTTTTAATTCCGTCTTTCCACGATAAAATTCACTTATAACTCTGTCTATTCTCTGCATTTCGTCATAACTCACTATTTTCTCGCCACATTTATCGCAAACCTTTGCATGGACGTTTTCAATAACTAATAACTCCTCACCTAGCCATATATCTTCTTTTATTTCTGCTTCTTCCAGTCCCCCCCCACAAATAGGGCATAATTCTTTTGCTTTCATCTTCTTCTTAAGGATAATATGCTGTGATTATATATATCTTCTTCTCTGCCACGGCACAAACAGCATACAGATATTTATCCTCAAGAAAGAGGAGATAACTTGGATAAGGTTTATCATTTGGATGACTTTCCACTATTCTACCCTTGAGCAGGCATTCTCGTATGTCCTCAGCACTAATTCCCCTTTTGTACATCCTCAAACGTGCATGGCGCGTGAATTCTATTTTGTTCCTTTTTCCAAACTCGCGTATCTTTTTCAAAACTGCCATTTATATACCCATATCCTTCTGTTCTCCATCAATTCTTTTGGTTAAATCCAAACTTTTATGTTGACAAAGCTATACTTTTAATTTCGAAATATGAGGTTTAAGAGATTTTTCTAACCTACACATCGCATCAATCATAGCTTCACGAACCTCAGGCCATTTATCCTCATCTCGATATCCACCAATTTCAATCCTTTTACTTATTCGACAAGCCCTTTTACCTTCAAGTCTTTCCCATTTAAGAGGTTCTCCAAAAACTTTTTCAACCTCTTCCTTTTGAGAAAATAATTCATCAAAGATTATTTTATTTTCATCTTCTGAATCTTTTCCACGGTCTATATATAATTCAACCTGCCCTCCATGTTTAGTAACACCGTAATTAAAACCAAATCCTCTTTTACCAGCTCCGGCTCCAATCCAGCCATATTGTCCGGGTGATATTGCTGCATGTAATTTCGTTTTCTCCTTCGCTTTTTCAAGTAATTCGTTCCAAAATTTATAACGAAGAGGATACCTCTCGGCCATTTCTTTTTTCTTTTCCCCGACTTCACGAGATTCTTCGCTTGGCCCAACAATTAAGGTTAGAAGAGGTGCAGGTTCAGAATCTCCAATACGAATACCCTCTACTTTAAAAAGATAAAAGTTGGCTGATGATGACTCGTTTAACCATGAAATTGCACCAACATGCTCAGGCCTTGGATCCGCTACAATCCAAATTGCAGCTTTTGCACCGATAGCAGTCAAATATGTTATCAATTTCCCAAGATGATTGTGGTCACTTTTTTCAAGCTGATTTTCAATAATCACGGGGTTCCCTGCTTCATCCTCCGCAACGAGATCCACATTGAAGCTACCTGCTGATTGTTCTCGCTCAGGATTGGACAATGATAAACCTAATACATCATTTAAAACATCAATATTATCCTGTAACCATGCTGTAAAATCGTATGCTTCATGTTTCCATAGATCTCGGAGAGGAACTCTTTCTATTTTACCAATCATTATATCGCCTCCTGAGGAAGACTTAAGACATGAGCCTATAAATGCTTTTCTGTTGGGGTATCCCCTACTACAAACTTCACTTCATAATACTTCAACTGGATATTGTCATTAACAGACACCGCATAATCAAGCCATTCATCAAATTCGTTCACAACTATAATCCCTCGGACGTTCTCACCGTTCTTTGCTAAATTTCGGTTAATCCAGCCCATGTATCGTTGAATCTGACCCACAACTTTGTCGCTCTCCTTTCCCTTCTTTGTTTCAACCACGACAAAATCCCGGTTCTTATCAGTGCACAGAAGGTCTATGCGTCCAACACTCCTTGTATCGTATTCCTTCTCCTTCAGTTCAAGACCTTTTTCTATCTGAGATGGGTCGCTTGCCAAACAATTTATCAAATCTTTTTCCAAACTCACAGAATAGGGTGGAATCTCTATATTCCCCTCTTCTTCGTCAAACTCCTCTGCTAAGGCGTAATATCCTTCTTTGAGTCCTTCGGTAGATAAAATCCCTTCTTTTTTGAGTTTGCTTAGAAGCGAAGTAATTCCTGGTGGTGTTCTTCGTCCCTTTTTGACATGTTCGGGTTGGCTGCTCCTTACGTATTCGATGATTCCATCTCTATGTGCTGTGCGCTCTTTCTTTTCGTTCTTCAAATAATACACAATCAAATCTCTTACACGCATCTTTTCTAAATCAACCATTTCCATCTTTTGCCTCCTTTTTGTTTCTTTACCAACTTATTAAGTAAGCGATATAAATAAGTTTTAAATACTAATCTATCTAATAGGATAATAAGATGGGCCCTGTTACCATTACAAGTATAATAGTGGGGTTAATAACCTCTGCATGTTATGATCTAATCAAGAGATCACTTGATAAAATAATTGAGCCAACTTTTTCTAAAATCTATTATGAAACAATAGATGAACTCTCTGATAAATACGAAATCCATCGGGTGTATTTCGATGTGTTTTTCGGTGGTGAAAGAGTTAAAGAAGAGGCAAATAAATTTAAAGAAAGACATGAAGAAATAGATTTTAATATACTCATAGATGATTTTAAGTGTCTTTTTGATGAAAAAGAAATTAATGTGGATGCAGAAACCGTATTAAACGACTTCGTCAGCACATTGGAACGTAAAATGGAGAGAGTTCCAGAACTCAAAGGTAAATTGGAAATGCGATATTTAAGAGATTTAAAGAGCGGTCAAAGAGATATAATAGAACGTCAGGATAAAACAATAGATTTGATCACAGATTTCAAGATTGAAGACCTAATAGAAAAGAATAAGGACGATATCCCTTCTTTGATGGCTGTTTTAAAAAAGATTCAAAAACCTTTGAACACTGATCCACTCTATGCTACTAAATTGAGTGTTGACGAATCAGGCGTATCTGTATCGTATCATCCTCGATCGCAAGAAGCATTAGAAAAGGCTCCTTTACACGGAACTTTAAAAATAAAGCCGCAAGAGAAGAATGGGAAAATTATAACTTTTGGAGATATGCTAAAAGAGGCGCAGAGGACACGCACACCAATGACTTTTGACAAGGATAGCATTATTGAGTTCTCAGTGTTTAAAGGAGATAAACCAATTATACCAGTCAATTCAAAGGAGAAACTGGATTCTCTGACAATTACCCCAGAACCTTTCCCAAAGCCTCGCCCTGTTAAAATTTTTATTCCTGATACACATGTTGGTTTTGATTATGTTCTTCTCGGCGCAATAGAATCAGAGGGAACTAAAATAAAACTTTCCAGTGTAGATAAAAACCGACCACCTAAGTTTACGTTTTCTTTAGATCTGGAAACAAAAAAGGGACAGTTCAATTTTGAAGTAAATTATCAAACTGCTAATGTAAGTCAAGCATTTAATTGCGAGAGATTTTTAAGAGAATTGAAACAGATAAAAGAAATTGCTGTAAAAGATTTAGAAACAGATAAAATCGGTTTTCATGCAGACATTGGTGATTTACCGATTGAGTTAGAAGATGATGTATACTATGAAACACTCAAAGACCTTTCATACATTCAAGATAAGACGATGAAAATGATACCCTGTCCAACAGAACTTAATAATAAAGATATTTGGGATACCAAGGAAATTAGAGAGATTATAGAAAATGGAAGAATAGAGCGACGTTTTTCGGAAATCAGTTTTAAAATTAAAAAACAGGGGTTAAAAAGATTTTTGAATGATTTTAAAGATAATAAAGTGGTTTCAAATATGAAATTTAATATTAAGGATGTAGAGGGCATGATTTTTGGCGTGAAGATGCCGCTGGGCTCATGCGCCTACAAGCTACCTCCAGTAGAGTTAACCAAACCCGTAGATGAAATTGAAAAAGACGCTGAAAACTTATTAGACGAAGATTTTATCAAAATATCTTTGCATCCCGTCCTCAATAAGCCCTGTATTATGGTTTTTGAGAAATGGTCATAATTTTGAACGGGTTGTGTTGACAAATACACTCATTTCTCCACCACCCTCACCTCCTCCTCCGTCAGCCCGTACAAATCATAAACCAGCCTGTCAATCTGCGCATCAACAACCTTTATCTGCCGTTCATAAAGCTCTTTATCTATTTCCATTCTTGCCTCATGGCGTTTCTTCTGGAGTTCGAGCATGTTATCCACCAAAGCTACGAGTTTATCGTGCTGGGCTTTTTCGGCTGGGTTTGAGAAGCCTATGGTGTGGATTGGAATCTTCTCAAGCTGCGAGATGCGAACGTAGGGGAAAAGTTTGTCGTCAGAAAGAAATACAACTCTGAAATAGTAGGAAATTAGTTTGGAGTTCAATACACCGATTAAATAACGACAATCAAAGCCTTCTTTAGGCACGAAGGTGTACAGCGTATTTAGCGTCCAGTAAGATTCATGATCGAGAGTAGCGATGATGCTGTTTGCGACTCTGCGAATGAGTACTTTCTCTGGACACACGTACAACTTTTCATCCTTCCATTCCTTTTTATTTTTTGGGCTTACTTCGTAGTACAGCCCTTTAAAGGCAATGGCATATCTCGTTACGTCTTCTCCACGCAGAAGTCTACGTGCATTTGGCGTTTTTACAGTTGTAATGGCTTCTGCTTTTTTACCTGCTTCAATGCCACGCGAGAATTTCTCTGCAAGGCTTCCGAGTAAGAAACTCTCTTGTGAGATTTTCTCGAAAAGAGCGCTGTTCTTTTGATTGAGCAAGTATGAACAGATTGTGAAAGGGAACTTGCGGAAATAACCCTGCTTAACCTTCCCTAAAAGAGCGACCTCATTTTCGCCCGTGATTTTTTCAAGCATTACTTCCCCACTTGCAGTTCTCTTTTTACAGACATTGACAATTGTCGACTCAACACCCACACCACCGAAGGGCGAGCCAGAATTGCTGATAGAAATGATTTGATGCTCCAAGAACAACTGACGCACTGGTTCGTAATTTTCACTCACCAAAACCGGTTTTGGCACGATAAAGGAGTGGTAGCCATTTGGAGCCAGCAGACCGATTGCCTTTTCGATAAACAGCACAAACGAGTCGTATTGTCCTCGGGCAGTCTTATAAAAAATCCCGAAGTAACTTTTCTCTGCATCCGATAGAAAGCCTCTTTTTAAATTGAGATACGGCGGATTCCCAATCACCGCATCGAACCCACCCCTTTTCATAATCTCTCCAAACCCTTTCCTCTCGTCACCCCAATCAAACACATTAACCCGCCTCATCTCTGTTTCATCAAACAGCGTTTCCTGCTGCCCCGCATCGTAAAAATCCGGCCCGATAAGCGAATTCCCGCACTTGACATTTCCCTCAAGATTCGGCAGCACACCCTCCAGCCCCAACTTCACCTGCTGGTCTATGCTCTCGCGGCTTTCATGCTCAAGCACCTTCAACAGCAAACTCAATTTCGTTACCTCTACCGCCTGCGGGTCAATATCAACGCCAAAAATACTATTCAAAAGAATCCGCTTCTTCTCCGCCGTAGTCAAATACCATTCGTTCTCGCGAACCTGAAATACCGCCTCTTTATGCTTCTTCGGCTCGTTCCCCACGTACCAGTCCAGATGATACCTCAATAAATACGTGTACGCACCAATCAAAAAACTGCCTGAGCCACACGCCGGATCCAGAATTTTAATCTCCGCAATCTCTTCCGGCGGCTTCCCCTTCCCTTCAACTAATTTACCCACCGTGTTCTTCACAATGTAATCCACGATGTATTGCGGCGTGTAATACACGCCACCCGCTTTTTTAACTTCCGGCTTTGTCTCCACCTTCGCCTGATGCCCTGCGGTCAGCCGGATGACTTTACCCAGAAACTGCTCGTACACGTTCCCTAAAATCTCTACGCCGAGCACCGAAAATTCATAAGGCGACTTCGGATAATACAGACTTTGAATAATCGTCTTCAAAACGCGGTCGTCAATTCTCAACCCCGGCGTTATCCTGTCCGTGTCAAAATCGAATATCCCGCTGTCGTATTTCGATTCCGCAAGTCTAAAATGGTTCAGCAAGTGCGTGTACACGTCACCAGATTCCGCTTTCGTCTGCAACTGCCCGTACGGTTCGATTGCTCGGTCTTCGCAAATCCGCAGGAAAATTATTCTGTCAATGATTTTCTGCACCGCATAGTTCAATTCGTAAATGGACACGTCAGGATTTCTGAGTGCGATGTTTTTAGCCAGCAGTTCTCGCCAGCTCTCTATCTCCTTTAGAAATTCGCTGTCCACTTCTGCAGTGCCTTTCTTACCCTTGGTTGATTCTGCGTACTTATCAAAACCACCTTTGAGCACCGCTTCTTTTGAAAATACGTCGTATATCGCATCAAACTTATCGCTGTCGAGATAATCCTCAAACGTGTAGTACGCGATTCGCCCCACACCGGATTTGTCGTTTGGATTGGGCTTGATTCGGCAGTCGAAAACCGAGAACTCCTCAAAATCCGTTACGACCGACAACGGCAGTTTTGCACTCCACGCATACCGCCTCAGTTGATATGCCGGGCTGACGTCCTCTTTTATGTTCACCGCAGGTTTCTTCGCTTCGACAAAGAACTTCCTTTGACCGCCAATTCTGAAACTATAATCCGGTGCTCTGGTTGAACGCCCGACTTTTATTACATCTTCGTAAATGACCTCTTTGTATTGCTCTGCAAAGCCCTGTTTATTGCTCACGTCCCAGCCAAGCGCTTCAAAGAAAGGGTTAATGAATTCTATTCTTACTTGCGCTTCGTTATACGACGATTTTTTGTAAACGTCGAGATTACGCCTGAATCGCTCAACGAGTTCTCCAAACTTTTGCTTTGCTTGTTCTTTTGTGTACGTCATTTATCTCATCATTTGTTTAAATTAAAGAAATCCAAACTAAAGAAAAAATAGATAAATAAAATATAATAATAAATTTAAATCAATTAACTTGGCAAGTATTTTATTAAAGAGGAAAAAAGGGGGAAAAATGGACGACTTACTTGACTTAGAAACATTGGTTGACTTTGTAGTTTCAAAGTATAAACCTGAGAAAATAATTCTATTTGGTTCTTATGCGACTAAAACCGAGAGAAAAAGCTCCGATATAGATTTACTGATTATAAAAGAAACAAACAAAAGATTCGTGGACAGGGTTATAGAACTGGTTCGGTTAATAAGAGAGCGTTTTGGATTTAAATATCCTGTTGAACCTCTTATTTATACTCCAGAGGAGTGGAAAAGTGCAGAGGAGATCAATAGTGCCTTTATCCGGTTAGTTTCATCAAAAGGAGTTGTTTTATATGAGAAAGAATAAAGCAGCAGCGGAAATTTGGCTTAATAAGGCAAACGACCATCTTACTTTTGCAAGTGCTGGCTGGAAAGAGAGTGAGATAGTTTCAGATACCTGTGTATTATGTCAGCAGGCGGCAGAGAAAGCACTAAAAGCTCTCTTAGAATTAGAAAACATAGATGTGGAAAAAACACCTTCTCTTAAGATTCATCGATTGGCAGACATAATTGAAGAATGTAAAAGGTATTATCCACAGGTTGAAAAGTTTGAAGACGATTGTGACAGATTAACCGTCTATTACTTCGATAGATATCCCTCTGAAATTCCTTTGAATTTGACTGAAGAAGATGCGGCATTTGCACTTGCGGTGGCAGAGGAAATTTTAAATTTTGTTGAAGAGATAATATTATCCACTTAAATCTTTGTCAAACAATTGCAAGCAAAATAACATTTAGGATTTTTTCTCTATTTATTGGGCACTTACGTATTTCCCCTTTACCCTACTCACCACATCCTGAACCCTCATCAGCTCAAAATCAAAACTACCATATTCCAAATGCGCTTCTTCGTGTGTCGCCAGAACTTTGTACAACACGAAATTCTTATCTTCTTCTTTGAACTCTTTAACTCTTCCCGGAAGAAAGATTCGCTCACCGTCGGTTGTAGCTGCTCCCCGTGCTTCCACAATCTCGATCCTGTAACCCAACAATGCATTCAGATAATGTAACAATACGGGTTTTACTCTCTCCAGCTCAAGACCTTCGGTGATAGCCACAAAAAAATCAGCATATTCCGAAGCCTCACCCCTCACAAAAGAGGTTGCTTTTTCTTCTCCTTCTACCTTTACTATTTCTGAAGCCCGGTATGCTACCTTCTCCAAACCTTCATAGCCCGCTCTACCAATGAGGTCAGGACTCTCTTCAAGCAAACCGACAGCAGTTCGCCAGCTATATCTGCCAACCGCACTGCTAAGCCCGTAAACATTCATCACTAACTCTTTATCCCCATACCTCAACAAACGCTCAATGAGTTCTGGACTCATCCCCAGCACCCTGACAGCAGTTCGCCAATTATAATCGCTGGCAACCTGACTACAAAGCCCATAAACAGTTGTAACTAATTCAGTATCGCCATACCCATGGAGTCTCGCAATGAGCTCTGGACTCTCATCAAGCACCCGAGCCGCGATAAAGCTATCATCCTTGTTGACCTGACAACAAAGTTCTGCCATCTTCCCTAAACAATCATAACTAACTCGGTCAATGAGTGCTGGACTCATCTCAAGCAACCGGGCAGCAACAAAACTATCTCTTCGAGCAACCTGACTGCAAAGCCCGACTACCTTCTCTAAAACGTCATACCCCACTCTATCTATTAGTTCCGAACTCTGTCCAAGCAATCTGACAGCAGTTCTACTACTATACCCTGCGACTTGACTACAGAGTCCCGCTACCTTCTCTAAAACGTCAAGACCTACTTTATCTATGAGTCCCGGGGTCATCTCAAGCAAGGCGGCAATAAATCTACGCTCAGTTGCGACCTGACTACAAAGTCCGGCTATCTTCTCTAAACCTTCATAGCCTACTCTATCTATTAGTTCCGGGCTTACTGCAAGCAACCTAACCGCAGTACCCTCATTATACTTGCTGACCTGGCTACTAAGACCATAAACGTTCATCACTAAATCTTTATCGCCATACTTTAGCAATCTATCAACGAGCCCCAGACTCTCCTTAAGTAAAGTAACCGCAGTTCGACTGCTATTCCTGGCGAGCTGTGTGCAAACTCTGATAATCTGCTCTACGCTGTCATAACCGACTCTGTCGAGCAGAGGATACAAGTCGGCAACTAAATTGTCGAGAACTTCTCCTTCGTAATGCTCGTTGAGTAGTTTCCTTAATCTTCTCGTTCCATGAATCTTCTTGATGGTTTTCCTTACCATTTTCAGACCTACCCACAATACTATCCTTTACTTTGTCACATTTAAAATTTACCGCAGAGAACGCAGTTTAGAGGCTTAGAGGCTTAGATTGTTAGTTTTTGCTAATCACGCCAAACCGCTAATCCCGCTAAACCGCCAAACCGCTAAACCCCTAAACCCCTAAACCGCCAAGTCAAAATAATTCTTAAGTATTTCCTCTATGCTCCTTTTGAGGTCACTGTCGTGCGTTAAAGGCTCAATCATCGTTGAACATAGCGCATCTCGCATCGGCACGCCACTTTTTAGCAATGTGCCAGCATAGACAAGTTCTCTGGTAGAAACGCCTTCTTCGAGTCCTTGATGAACGAGATTACGTATTTTATTCGCTGCTTTTACCAACATTTTTGCCGTATCCTCATCAACACCCGTCTCTTGCTGCACAATTTGTGTTTCTAAATCTTCACCCGGCCATCCGAGCGAGATACTCACAAAACGCTGTTTCGTGCTCTGTTTTAATTCTTTTAACACGCTCTGGTAACCCGGGTTGTAACTGATTACGAGCATAAAGTCGTCTGGCGCATAGAACATCTTACCCAGCTTCTCAATCAGCAAATACCTTCGATAATCGGTTAATGGGTGAATAACGACCGTCGTGTCTTTTCTCGCTTCCACGACTTCGTCTAAATAGACTATCCCTCCGTTTTTTACCGCCATAAGCAGAGGACCGTCAATCCACTCTACGTCGTCTCCTTTTATGATATATCTCCCGGTTAAGTCATTCCCGCTTAAATCGTCGTGGCATGCAACGGTGTAGAGCGGGCGCCCTAATTTCCACGCCATATACTCGATTAATCTCGTTTTGCCGCTTCCCGTAGGTCCTTTCAGCATAACAGGAAGTTTATTCTCGTAGGCAGCTTCAAATAGCGCAATCTCATTCCCCTGCGGTAAATAAAACGGTTTCTCCTTTATTTCAAAGCTACCGTTTTCATATAATTTTGAATCTGATCTGTCTGACAACTTTACTCACCTGATAGTGACTATAATGATTTCGTATTTATTTAAATCTTTTTTTGGTATAACAGTTGGTTCTTTGAACGCTCAAAACAGACCTATCAGAACATCCTCGTTAATAGATGTAAAAGAATGACAATGCCCGCACCGATGACGCCCCCGATCGCACATATCAGGATGACCACCCATGTGTATGCAATATTCAATCCGAAGACAAGGTTTGCCGCTAAAAGAACGAGCAACCCGAGGATTGAATTTACGATGATATGCTTGATCGCCTTGAACACGTAGTACACCGCAATTACCACTACAATTAACGCAAAAAGTATAATCAGTTCTGCTAACATCAAATCGCCCCCCATTCCAGCCATCTTGCGGCTTCATGCCACTTTTCCGCCTCTTGTTGCCCCATATTCATAGTTGCATTCATGGTGTTACCACCACATCTGGATTTGATACTATCCCATAAAGTTCTATACTATATACAAATAAAAATTTAAAAAATAAATAAAAAGGGGATTTAAAAAAAAAAGTACCCCTATGCAGTCATTTTCAGTATTGGATGTGGCTCCAGTGACTCAATACCGTGCTCTGCCGCGTTAGCCTCTGCAACAATCATATCCGCCATTCCCACCAGTGGGAACGTCATTGGAGCATGCTCAATCGGCCCGTAAAGCACGAAATCCATCCCCGCGATAATCGGAATGACGTTCGAGGCTATATCGCAGATATTGAACACATCCGCTCCGAGTCCTTCCCAACCGCCTGGTCCTTTCGTCGCATGTTCCTTCCTGAACGTCTTCAGCCATGTCCATGCAGAAGGTGCATTGTGGATGCCCAATCCCACTGCAATACCGAACTTCGATTTGATGACGAATCCAGAAGCAATAGCTGAACCTACTCCTGCACCTATTGGCAGTGTCGCGGGGTCGCACATCTGTTTATATACGCCCATGTCCCGTGCAAGCTGCACCGGTCCTTTATCGAAAGTGCCTGCTCCTGTCTCTAACAGGTCTATCTTTCCCGCTACTGTCGAATCTTTTGGATTGAACGCCAGGATAATCGCTGCTTCTATTTTGGATTCTTCTATTGCTTTCAGCTCCTCCGGTGAGCACGACACGTTTATCGAGTTGTACACCGCTCTGTCTGTCAATCCCACTTCCCATCACTTCCGGCGAGCTCCCCATGAAGACCTCTTCCACTTCTTTCAAGTCCTCTGCTTCTTTGATTTCTATTATCTCTTTCAAAGCGGAGAAATGCTCTTGATGCTGAACTACAATCTCATCATTGCTTTGTTATTATTATTTCCATTATTTAAGATAAAATTAAGGAAAATAGAGTCGAGAAATAGGGGGGAATAAAAAATGGAAGAGAAAAGAGATTTTAGCGATTTGGAGAGAGAAGTGATAGAAAAGGGTAAATGTGCGCTTTGTGGTGGCTGTGTCGCTACGTGTAGATTGCTCGATTACGGATACCTCAGCGTAGACTTTTCTGAAGAAAGACCAGTGATAAGAGAAGGACAGCAGTGTCCACCGGATTGTGGATACTGTTATTATCAATGCCCGCGGGTAGAGAAACCGGCGTTGAGGGAAGGACTTGAGGAGATGTATGAAGTGGTCAGTACAGACGAGGAGATAAGAAGGGCTTGTCAAGATGGAGGTGCGGTTACTTCACTATTAGCGTATGCTCTCGAAGATGCGATAGTGGAAGGGTGTATAACGGTTGTAGATAAAGGAGAATGGAAACCGGAGGTGCAAGTGGCAATGAATAAGGCGGGATTGATAAAGGGTGCAGGCAGCAAATATACGCCTGCGGCAACGCTTACCGGTATAGCGGATGCCATTTTGAAGTACGACCTGTGGAGTGCCGCCCTGGTAGGGACGCCATGCGTGATGTCCTCGTATGAAAAGATGCTCGTTGTAGGGCGAGGTACGCATAATGCGCACAACTTTTCATCCCATATAAAGTTGAGAATAGGCCTGTTTTGTCTGGGCAGTTATTCGTATGAAAAGCTAATGAAGGGATATCTTGAACATGAGCACGGTATTGACATAAGCGAGGTAACAAAATTGCAGATTAGCGAGGGTGCTTTACACGTGTACGCAGGAGAGAAAGAGCAGTTAAGTGCGCAAATTAACGAGATAGGGGATTATAAGCGAGATGGCTGCAAGGTATGTGAAGATTTCAGCGGGCTGTTTTCTGACATAAGTGTTGGGAATAACGGCACACCCGAAGGTAAGTCATCAGTTATAGTGCGCACGGATTTCGGGAAGGATATATTTGAAGGTGCTCTGGAGCGTGGATATATAGAAGCAAAGCCAATAGAGAAGTCTGGTGCGGATTTGATACACAGGTTAATGAAGGAAAAGAAAGAAGCGGGGATTGCGGAGAAGGAGAGGAGGAAGAAGTTGATGGAACAACTGAAGTAATAAAAAAGAGGTTAAATCCCAATGACAAATAAATATTTACATAGTTATGAATATATATTCATATAGGCAGTGAAAAAAACAAAAAAGGGAAGGTGAAAAAAAAGATGAAGATATGCGTAACCGCAACGGCAGGAGACTTGAATGCACAGGTAGACCCGAGGTTTGGAAGGTCCCAATACTTCGTGTTCGTTGATTCCGATACGATGGCGTTCGAAGCGATGCTAAACGAAGCCATTGCTGCGCCGGGTGGAGCAGGGATTCAAGCAGCACAAACAGTACTGAATAGAGGAGGGAACGTGGTGATATCCGGGAATATAGGTCCAAATGCTTTTCAGGTGCTTTCCACAGCCGGTGTGAGAATTGCAACGGGCGCGTATGGCACGGTGAAAGAAGCAGTAGAGATGTATAAAGCCGGTAGACTGAGTGAGGCAGGAATTTCGACAGTCGCCACTCACGCGGGAATGGGTGCTGGTGCAGGTACAGGCGCTGGATTGGGCATGGGTATAGGCATGGGCGGCGGACGAGGCGGCGGTAGAGGACGTGGCATGGGCATGGGCAGAGGCATGGGACTTGGCATGCAGCAACCGATGCCCCCGCAACCACAGCCACAAGCACAAGCGCCGCAGGCACCAATAGCACCAAAAACAAAAGAAGAAGAAATCGAACAGCTATCGAGCATGGCAAGTAGATTGGAAAAAGATTTGGAAGAAGTGAAGAAAAGGATAGAAGAACTTAAAAAGAGGTGATGTAAAATGGCAAGAGGAAGAGGAGCAGGATTTGGAAGAGGTTTTTGGTCGGGCTTTGGACCCGGAGGGGGTAGAGGAAGAGGTAATCCCTATCCATTCTGCCGGAATTTTCCGTGGCTTCCAAGATGGTGGTGGACTGGAATGTATGGACCAATAGCCCCAGCTCCAGGGATATATCCCGTGCCATATTATGGCTACTCCTATCCGTATCCGTATTCCTACGGGAGGTGGATAAAATAAAATGAGTGGCATGGGAAGAGGAGGAGGAAGAGGCCAAGGAATAGGACGAGGAGGTCGAGGGCAAGGGAGAATGGGTGGCAGCGGATTGGGCCCCGGCGGGGACTGCCGATGCCCAAATTGTGGATATACAATGCTACATCAAGTAGGGGTGTCATGCTATCAGCAAACTTGCCCAAAATGCGGGTCTAAAATGACAAGGCCGTAAAAAGTTTGTTAGGAGGTGAAAAGAAAAAAATGGGTGGAAATAGATGGAGAAACATGTATTATTTGACTGGTTTGCCCGGCTGGATGAGGTTTGGATACTCGCCAGGTTGGGTAGGAAGAAGCCCAACGGGAATGCCGCCGGGTGCACAGTATCTCGCCCAAACAGGACAGATGCCGCAGTTCAGTTCCTGGATGCAGCAGCAAGCACCGGCACCAATGGGCATGCCCGCAATGCCGAAGGAGCAGGAGGTTTCTATGCTTGAATCGCAGGCGAAGATGCTTGGCGACCAGTTAGAGCAGATAAAGAAGAGATTGGAAGAGCTGAGCAAGTAGAAACGGGAGGTAAGACAAAATGGGTATATGCGAACTGTGTGGAAAAGAAGGGAGTAGAATGGAAGCAGACCACAAAGAGCTTGGACGCATTATGGTTTGCCAGGAGTGCTGGTCAACGCTGTACGAGAAGAACAGTATGGCAGCAGATATCGGTAGTTCCGGCAGCAGTTGCGCCTTTTGCAAGTAGAGGAAGTAGTGAAAAGGGAGGAGATTAATCCCCTCTTTCTTTCTCTTTTTTATTTTTTAGAGTGATATGCAACAACCATCGCCATTAATATGGAAGGCTTTTGTTGATAAAAACCTATGTGTAGGGTGTGGAAAGTGCACCGAAGCTTGCCGGACAGGTGCAATTAGGATTATTGATAAAAAAGCAGTAGTAGACTTCAACAGGTGCGTCTGCTGCGCTATCTGCATGAGGACTTGCCCGCGAGGAGCGCTTACAATAGTTCCATATTCGTTCCCAATTTTACAGCGAGAAGTGGAGAGGGGAGAGGATTTGGATGAGATAAAAGCGCAGCTAAAGGGGATAGGGGCGCAACTTGAGGGGATGGAAAGAAGTATTGAAGAGTTATAAAAATGGAAAAGAGCGCTAAGACAAATATAAATATAAAATGCGGAAAATGTGGCAAGCCGATATCAGGGGATGTTTACGAGTTCGAGGGCGTTACGCTGTGTGAGGATTGCTATATGGGTGAAGTAATAGCTGCTCAGCCGAAAAAATGCGTGATGAAATGAAAAAGGAAAAGTGTTGAAACAAATAACCGTTATAAGTGGAAAAGGAGGCACGGGGAAAACGACACTTGTGGGCTCATTCGCCGCCCTCGCAGAGAACAAAGTCATTGCAGACTGCGATGTGGACGCACCAGACCTCCATCTGCTGCTGCACCCGGAAATCATAAAGAAGGAAGAGTTTAAAGGCCTGAGAGTTGCCGTTATGGATAAAACGCTATGTACCGAGTGCGGAATATGCGAAGAGACATGTAGATTCAATGCGATAGCTTTGACCGAAGAATCAGGTTATGCGGTCAATCCCGCACGTTGTGAGGGCTGCGGCGCTTGTGTGTTTATGTGTCCGCAGGAGGCACTTACGCTTAAAGAGCGGGTCTCCGGGTATTCTTTTATATCAAAGACGAAATATGGCATAATGGCGCATGCGCAGCTAAATATCGCGGAGGAAGCATCGGGAAAACTGGTCACAGTTGTTAGAAACCGCGCACAGCAGGTTGCGGAAAAGGAAAGTTGTGAACTCATTCTGCTTGCCGGAGCACCTGGCATCGGCTGTCCGGTAATTGCGTCCTTGACTGGTGTGGACCTTGCACTTATCGTTACCGAACCCACGATGTCCGGACTGCATGACCTCGAACGAATCCTGGATGTGACCAGACATTTCGGGATTGGTTCAATCGTCTGCATCAACAAATACGACATTAACGAGGAGAACAGCAGGAGGATTACCGATTTTTGCTGGCAGCGTGGAATAGAGGTCGTTGGAAACATCCCATATGACCCCGTGGTCACTGAAGCGATGGTTGCAGGTAAGCCCGTGGTTGAATTCTCGGAGGGCAGGGTATCTGATGCGATAAAGAATGTGTGGGAGGGTATAAAATGAAAATAGTTTATGGACCAGTTCCATCACGGCGTCTTGGACGCTCTTTAGGCGTTGGCCCAATTCCATTCAAAACCTGTGACTATTCCTGTGTGTACTGCCAGCTTGGCAGGACAACACACATGACCAATCAGCGTAAAGACTTCTTCCATCCAGAAGAGATGTTGGACGAAATCAAAAGGGTAATAGAAGCAGAAAGCAGCCGTGGTGAAATAGATTTTGTGACCTTCGTAGGCGAAGGCGAACCGACTTTATGTAAAAGCCTTGGCTGGTTAATCAGGAAGACCAAAGAAATAGCGGATATACCCATAGCCGTTGATACAAACGGTTCGCTTCTTTACAGAAAAGACGTAAGAAACGACCTTTCACAAGCAGACGTTGTTATGCCATCGCTTGACGCAGGCACTGCCGATACATTCAGACGGATAAACAGACCGCATCGTGGGATTGTTTTTGAAGCGGTTGTCGAAGGTATGGAAAAGTTCAGGCAGGAATACG
>JAUWNY010000010.1 GCA_030612405.1 Candidatus Methanophagales archaeon
ATCGGTCCTCTTCCCCTCCGGGATACCGCGTTTCCACTCCTTCGTACGTTCTGAAGAAATGACTCCTACCCAACCCACGGTCTATCGCCGCGCGATTTAAGATCAATGCATCTTCCATATTGTAGCCTTCGTAGCTTAGAACCGCAATGACGAGATTCTGCCCTGCGGGTCTTTTATCGTGTAGAATGAGGTCGGCAGTTCTCGTTTTTACTAATGGCTTCTGCGGACTGTGCAGAATATGCGTTCGGGTGTCGGTGCGCGTTCTATAATTCGCAGTGGAGATGCCCAAAGATTGCTTCATCATTGCACAGCCCATTGTATTACGGGGTGATGAATTGTGGTCTGGATAAGGTATCAACCCCGCGACTATGCCCAGGATCAAAGAAGGGTCAATCTCCAGATGCGTGTAGTCCGCCCCATCTACCTTTGCTAAATCCGCTTCGTACAGCGCGATCAGTGCGTTCTCTTCCTCTTCTGCATCTAAGTACTCTATCGCTCCTTCGCTCACCAGATCGTCAAAGTCCATTTCATCGTTTGCCAGTTTCCTGATATGTGATTCGGTAACCTTAGACTTACCATTTTCCACTACTATAACCGGTCTTCTTGCCCTCCCTCGATCAGAATTTACTATTATATCCTTCCTGTCCGCATAATGAGCGACGTTTACCTGTGGGGATATCTCGCCGCCTCTTCTCTTCTTTCTTATCTCTTCCACAAATCGCTCAGGATCGGTGCAGAGCCCGATAAAATCGCCGTTCACGAAGACACGAGTCCTGTTTTCAGCGCTTATCTCCAGAGAGCGAGCGGGAGGGATAACGTCAAGTTCATATAAAACGTCTTTACAGCTCTTCTCGCCTTCGCCCACTGAGATTTCAACCAACTGTGAAAAGTTCTTTACTAATCCACAATTCGGACCTTCCGGTGTCTCAGTGGGGCAAATTTTCCCCCATTGTGTGGGATGCAAATCCCGCGCTTCAAAGTGGGGCTGAGACCTCGATAGCGGAGAGATTATACGCCTCAGATGGCTCGCCGTAGCCACATAATTGCTTCGCTCTAACAACTGCGAGACGCCAGCTCTGCCACCCACCCAGTTCCCGGTTGCAAGTGCGTGCGTTATTCGTTCTGTAAGCACGTCGGAACGAATCGCGGTCGAAATTTTCAGCTCTCTATTTCGCATGTGCGCGCGTTCCAACTGATACCTCATGTCACGAATAAGTTTGGTGAACGAAACGCGGAAAAGGTCTTCCATCAGGTCGCCTGCAAGCTTTAATCTTTTATTCGCGTAATGATCCTTGTCGTCCTCGCCTCTCTTTCCTATAAGTATCTCATAACATGATTGCGCCATTCGACCGAGGAAATGAGCCTTAGCTATCTTGTCGCCAAGATGTGGAAGGAAATAACGGTCAAGGATATAATTAACGCGCTTCTCTCGATACTCCTTTGCCTGTGTTGATGCTACTTTACGACCCAATATATCTATTGCTTCTTCCCGTGTACGCACCTTACTCTCTTCTATATTCCCCTTGATGTGCTCTTTTATCCGGGGGTCATCGGAGACGGTCTTCAGTATCTCCTCATCATTTTCGAGCCCCAAAGCGTGCATAAGTGTTACGAACTCTATTTTCCGTCCCACCGCGGGGAAGGAAACCTCCAGTATGTCTTTTTTACTTATCTCCACCCTTATTGGGACTCGGAATCCCTGTTTAAGGGAAAAGACTTTTGAAACCACGCTTTTACTACCGTATTTCTCCTCATAATTCACGAAGATAGTATTTGGCGCGAGGTCTTCCAGCGTGATTATTACATGCTCTGAACCATTAATAATGAAATAGCCGCCGGGGTCGAGCGGGTCTTCACCTGCCCCTTTCTTCAACCATTCTTCGTATTCGGAGTCGGAAAGTTTTTTCCCTATTTTCCTCTCGCGAACATCCTTAGATAAATTGCATCTCTTTGACTTTAGCATGATTGGGAGTTCGCCGATTTCAACTCCTTTCTCATCCCTCGCAACTTCTATCTCGCCGTTCTCGTATTTCCTCACGATCTGCATGTCCAGATACATGGGTGCAGCATATTTCAAATTCCTTAATCTCACTTGTGAAGGGAAGATTTCTTCTGAAGATCCATCTGCTTCCCTTGATTTTGGTATGCCAACGCTTATTTTGCCGAAGGTCACCGCCAGTTTATATTTTCTACCGTTTTCGTCGTCTTCACTGATGGAAGTCTCTATCTGCGACTGTTCGTCTATTACTCTTTGCATGCCCTCTTCGAGGAAGTAATTGAATGAATCGAGCTGATGTTGCGCTATTTTTTTCCTTTTTAAATATGCCTTTGAAAGAACATTCCGGTCTAACATATTGTACTCGTCCTTTTATCCTATTCTATAACCAGTCGGTAAGATAACAATTTTCCCGCTATTTCACTTCTCCGCGTTATCCGCACGACGTCGTCCACTTCTGCTTTTATCTCTTTTATGACAGGATCAGATAATTTTATCTTGGACAGTTGTTCCTTTCGTATTTTATACGTATCCAAGAGCTCTGCTACCTCTTCCTCTCCCGCTATCTCGTGCTTGGGCACTAACTCATGTTCAAGTATTGAATCTTTTCCCTTCTTCATTTATTTATCTACTTTAGCTTTGTTACGATACGAGCTCGACGGGATTTGAACCCGCGACCGACGGGTTAAAAGCCCGCTGCTCTACCTTTCTGAGCTACGAGCCCTTTTTAGAGATGCTTTTAACATCTCAAGTGCAGCATCTACCGCTTCGCGTTTGTTCTCTCCCCTATCCCCCTGGAAGATATGTTTCTCATGGTAGACGTATTCTTTTGTTGCCAATGCTATATAAACTAATCCAACAGGTTTGTCCAGCGTTCCCCCGGTGGGTCCTGCAATGCCCGTGGTTGCAATCCCGATATCGGCATCCAGTAGATTTCTTACTCCGCTCGACATCTCACGCGCGCACGCTGCACTCACCGCGCCTTTTTCTTCCAATGTTTTCTCAGCAACGTGTAGGATTTTTTGCTTTACCTCATTTGAATAAGCCACGATGCCACCTGTATAATAGTCTGAACTGCCCGAGACATTTGTTATTCTATGCGATAGCAGTCCACCCGTGCAAGATTCTGCGGTACCGAGACTCAGCCCACCCTTTCTTAGCTCGTCCCCGATTGCTTCTTCTATCGGAATTTTACCCTCTCCCTCTCTCTCCATCTCCTCCCTCATTCGTTTTTCCTTGTTATCTACAAAAAGGCTTTACCAAAGAAATATCATCATTTGTTATACTATAACATAAGCTTAGCCCTATGAGGCACCATATCTCACTTTTACTGCTACACCATGCTCGAACTTTTTCATCTCTTCTCCCGATAGCATAGCTTTTCCCGTGGCAAGTAGATTATCGTGCTCATCCACCAATATGACCTCATCGTAAGCCCGTATCGCGAGGTCGGCGTCTATTAAGTGTTTGCAAAACGCGGTTCCCCCGTCCTTTATAAATTCACTGCTCTCTTCGTTCATAACCACTCGTATTCCGGGATATTCGAAAAACCGGTGCAATCTCTTTGCCCCTTCTATACTCAGTGTTAGTAGCCCGTCAGCGCTCCTCAGGGTTGCTATTCGCGTTCCGTTATCTTTTATCTGCGATATTCTTCTTGTCTTTGAGAGCATAAATTCCACGGTATCCGTATCAGGGAACAGGGGTTCACCGGCACCGCGGCCAAATTGATAGTCTGCTATGGTTCTTGCCATTTTGAGCTTTTTATTCCTTTCCTCTTCTTTCATTTCTGGTTGCATGTAAGGTATAGCTTCCTTCTATTTAAGACACGGATTTACACTGATTTACGCGGATTTATTTTAGTTTAACCGTGTTTGTTGATTCATATCATCTGTGTTAATCTGCGTTAATCTGTGTCTATAATTTATTTTGACAATATGCAATTTCTCTTTTAAGTTTCTCTTTACTAAGAATATTTGGATTGAACTTATGAAGAAAAGGAGGAGGAAAGGAAGAATAGAAGACATTGCCTTACAGCGGATAGAGCGGCTGTTCGAACTCGCAGAAGCCGATGCGAGAGAAAATAAGATGAAAGGGAGAAGCAGGAGGCGTGATAGATACGTGCAGCTTGCACGAAAAATCGGGATGCGGTATAGGGTGCAGATACCACATCATTTAAAGATGCGGATTTGTAAAGGTTGTTATGCCTTTTTAGTCCCGGGTGAGAATGCACGCATTCGCCTCCGAGGCGATTATATCACGACAACTTGCCTGAGGTGCGGTAAGCAGATGAGACGACCTTATAAAGGACTTGGGGAATAGCCAATAGGGAATGAGGGTATTTTTGTCCGATTCATCTTAAAAATTCACTACCTCTTTTAGTATCTCAAAAGCTCGCTTTAAATCATCAAAACTCGCAGCATACGATATTCTCACGTGATTCTTACCCATAGTTCCAAATGCCGACCCTGGTGTGACTATTACACCTCTCTGCTTCAGCGTATCTACAAATTCTTGCTCATCACCTACACGAGGGAAGATATAAAAAGCTCCTTTTGGCGTGTTGAACGTCATCTCCATATCGTGAAGAGCATCAACGGCAAAATTGCGTCTTCTTTTGAACTCGCTTCTCATTTCTGCTACACCGTCTTGTGGACCCGAAATAGCCGCCAACGCGGCGTGTTGCGAAATGGAAGATGCGCACGCCTGAATATACTGATGGATTTTCAGCATTTGCTCTACGTATTCTTCACGAGCTGCAAGATAGCCCAGTCTGAACCCGGTCATTGCGTAGGTCTTTGAGACCGCATTCACCGTGATGACTTCATCAGAGAATCTCGCAGGGCTTATGTGCTTCAAGCCGTCGTATATAAGATGCTCATAAACCTCATCGGAAATGATGGTTATGCGATGGTCGTGGGCGATGTCAACGAGTGCTTTTATGTTCTCCTCGCTTTCCACCGCCCCCGTAGGATTAGCAGGGGAATTTATTATGAGCGCTTTTGTTTTTGACGTGATTTTTTCCTTTACTGCTTCGGGGGGCATCGTGAAGCCTTCGCTTTCGCTTAACGTAACACCGACTGGCTTCGCCTCTGCCAATTTCGTTAGTGGTGCGAACGAAACAAATCCTGGATTCGGTATCAGCACCTCATCTCCTCTTTCTACAACTGCAAGGAGTGCTATATGTAACGCTTCGCTCGCACCAGAGGTAACTATTATCTCTTCAGGGCTAACGGAAAAATTATTATCTCGTTTGAACTTGTCGCATATCGCCGCTCTCAGTTCCTCTATGCCTTTATTAGAGGTATAAGAGGTAAATCCCGCGTTAAGTGCTCGTATAGCGGCTTCCTTTACATGCGCCGGTGTATCAAAGTCAGGTTCACCGAGACCAAGGTTGAAGAAGTCGCCAGATGCGGTTTCAAACGCCTTCCTTATGCCTGAAATATCTATGTCCGCGATACGATGTGCAAATTTATCGACCATTTTTCTGTGTTTATGTTTTCTACCCTTTATACCTGTTATTCTAACATTTAATACTCTTTGTACAAATTTAATATGATATTAATGATAATCACGGAGGATATGAAATGAAATACGATGCTTTATTGATGGTGTTTGACGAACTCGCAGCTTATTTGTCGGCGTACAACGTAATATCCGAAGGCGAACTCGTTTTGAAGATACGCGAAAGTATAAAATCGCTGCTCACCGGTGCCGAAAGAGCCGAACTGGAGACGAAATTGAACGGAACTTTAGAAGACGTGATTTTTAAAAGCATAACAAGTACCGAAAAGGTCTCTGTTTTTTCTCCTGACATGCATACACGGATAAATTATCAAGGTGAGGTGTTTTACTGCGTGCCCACGCATAGATACATGAGTAATGAGTTGGAGGAGGCTTTTTTGCGCTGGGCAAGGATAAGGAGCCCGCCGAGTGCGCTAAAGCGTGTGGTGAAAGATTTCATGGAACGATGCGGCTATCAGGTCGAAAACACGGTGCCTAAAAATGAGCATATCGAGATGATCGCGGTAAACAAGTACAAAAATCAAAACAAACATAGAAGCAAGCACATCTTCATTTTCCCGTCTATAAAGTTTGTTCCTCCGTTTGTAGAGGAAATGGAGAACTCAGAAGCGGAGGGTGAGCAGGAAAAAGTAAAAGTAAACGAAAACGTAATTGTTGTTCCAACAGAGAAGACGCCTGCTCCTTTTATCTCGTTCTTCCGCGAGCATGATGCGGGTGCCGCAATGATATGGGTGGCGGATGTAGAGAAGAGAACAATAGACCCTTTTATAGGAAATCCCGGAGATGACGACGCCATAGAGGCTAATTTTGCTAATCCTGAACAGGCAAGAAAAGCGGTAAGCGTATGGACGAGGAAAATGCACTTCGTTGACCTCTGATTTACTTCTTACGTTTATAGATGCAGGATGCAGGATGCAGGATACAAGTTTATAGATGCGTTTTTATCTCGTGACAATCTGTGTAATCTTGTGGTTCTTATTCACTGTCCAAATCGTCTTTTACGTAACTGAAAATCGCGTACAGCACGGAGGAGGTCTATCTTCCTGAATTTTCGCCAATTAATGTCCGTGAAATAAAATTCGCTGTACACCGATTGCCAAATCAAGAAATCGGTTAAACGCGTTGTGCCCGACCTGATAACGAGGTCGGGGTCGGACTTGAATATCAACTCCGATTCTATCAGTTTCTCGTCTATCTCTTCGGGCTCTATTTCCCCTGCTTTTACCTTCTTTACAATCTCTTTTATCGCCTTCGTTAGCTCGCTTCTCCCGCCCAACCCGATAGAAATATTTATTTCCCTTTCTGTGTTCCGCATGTCGCTCTCGCTATCTGCACTTGCACCCTCCACGGATTTTTCATACGCTGCTCCCGGTCCTGGTCCGTCCGTATATATTGCGATAGAAGCTTTTTCTTTACTCAGCATCTTTGTTATGCTCTCCGTGAGGTGCGAGTATGCTTTTTCTAATACGTTCTTGTCCACCCCATCGCGAATAACGCCGATGTAAACACTTATAGTTTTTATCTTCAGGGTATAGCACCAATTTATGAACTGCCTCAGTTGTTCCATTCCTGTTCCTGTGGTATCGGAAAGAAGGTCTGATTCATCTAACACAAGGAGAACGTGATTCACAGGGATAGAGGAATTCAGGATTCCTTTTTTTAATATCTTCTCATACACGTACACGATAGGGTCTAACATAGATAGCATAGATAGTAGCGCCGGGAGAGGGATTCGAACCCTCGCTCCCCATAAGGGGAAGTAGGTTAGCAACCTACCGCCTTAGACCTCTTGGCTATCCCGACCGACCGTGTCCACATTATTTAATGTATGTAGATAAACTATAAAATTATAGTATTTTTTATTTGAGACACAGATTTACACTGATTTACGCAGATTTATTTTATCGCTTTCCACCGCTTTATTAGATCGTACTCCTGCTTTCTAGCTCCGAGTTCAATCCCGAAAACGTCAAGTGCGCGTGCCACGATAAAATCAACCATATCGAGCACGGTTTTTGGCTCGTGGTAAAATGCCGGCGATGCGGGCAGCATAATAGCACCTGCTTTCTTTACCGTAACCATATTCGTAAGATGAATAAGACTGAGTGGCGTTTCCCGTGGAATAATCACCAATCTTCGACTCTCCTTTAAGCATATTTCGGCTACTCTCGCGACCAGCGTGGTGGATATGCCCGATGCAATGGTGCCCAGCGTCTTCATACTGCAAGGCGCTATTATCGCTCCATCATACCGCACGGACCCGCTACTCAGCGCTGTTGTGAAGTCGGAATTGTCGTACACGTGATAAGCAAGCGCATATATCTCATCGAGTTCGTATTCGGTTTCGATAGAGATTATTTTTTTTGCGGGTTCGGATACAATGAGATGTGTATCGGCAATGTTTCTCTCTTTTAGCACTTCTAACAGTCTTATTCCGTATATGACTCCACTTGCTCCTGTTATGCCCACTACTATTTTCATTGTGTATAAAGTATAACTTCCTTTTATTTAAGACACGGATTTACACTGATTTTTTTCTTTTATTGGGTTAGGCGTTTTTAACGGCATTGATCTTTTCATCTGTGTCAATCTGCGTTAATCTGTGTCCATAATTTATTTTTTATTTTATCAGTTTTTTTCTAATTGGCTCCAAGACCTCATTTAAATATCGCACTGCATTTGTCTTTACGTCTAACGGGTGTAGCAGTCCACGTACATAATCGAGTTTGAAGTCCTCATAACTCGTATAATTTATATTGCCACCGTATTTATCTTTCCTTTCTATCTCCACTGCACCGATATTTTCATCGGGAAATATGGTGTGCTTGTAGATTTGCAGTATCGGATTGCCATCTGCCACTTCAGGCGGGCAATATGCATCCATCAATTTCTTCTCCACGCTTTCTTCTGTCTCCTGTACCGCTATGTAATTACCCAGTGATGAAGACATCTTCTCGCCATCTAACCCGATTAATAGCGGCGTATGAATACAGATAGGCGGTTTAAAACCCAGCTTCGGTAGGTTCTCGCGTGCAAGCATGTGTATTTTCCGCTGGTCTATACCACCTACAGCCACGTTTATGTTGAGGAACGCGATATCTATGGCTTGCATCAACGGGTATATCGCTTGAGATACTTTACGGTCTTTTGTGCTCCTCGAGAGCTCGTCCATGCTCCTCCGCGCTCGTTTTTCCGTCGTCACCGTAGCGAGCTTTAACACGTTCATCATATATTCTTGCTCCATCTGAAAAGAGGAGCCAAAAATGAACTCGGTCTCGTCGCTTAACCCTGCTGCGGCAAAGCACCTCTTGTTGTAGTCCGCGGTTTCCCTTATCTGCTCAAAGCTACCTTTTTCGTTCAGATATGCGTGCATATCGGCGAGAAGCACGATTATGTGAAACCCAATGCGTTGTAGTTCACGCAGCTTGTTTAGTATGGGCAAATGCCCGATGTGCACACTGCCACTCGGCTCATATCCTACATACGCTCTTAGCTTCCTGTCTGACGTTAACTCGGACTTTGACTTTGCCATTAACGCCAGAGCATCCACTAATTCCGCCCTCGTTATTATCTCCTCCACGTTTCGTTCTAAAATCTTTATCGCTTCGCTTTCTTCCATTTTAACTGCTCATTTTCGATTCTGCATAGATATTACCGGTAAAAGAGAGATAATACCATTTTCCCTTTTTCCTTTGCTCACCTTTACCTAATTATAGGGGATTCTCCTTATAAAATTAATCTTAGTGTTGGTGGGTGATTGAAATGGGAATAAGAGTAAAGGCGAGATATGAGGAAGAAGTTGAGATAGAGGCGAGACCAGCGGAAGAAATAGCAAAAGAAATCAAAGTTAAGAACTCCATGCCCAGCTTCAAAGTCTGACAATAGAACTCTATCAGAGCTGACGATAAATTCAACTTGTACTCCTGATATGTCATGAGGTAAATGTCCACTCCGCCGCAAATCAGGTTTTGGATGATACCATGCCCATATAGGGTACTTCTTGCGAGGATAATTTTTCACTCGCTGTTCGAGCTGTCTGACCACCCAATCGTATGCGGGTCTGAACCAACTGTCAATCGCTTTGTCCGCATCAATATGAAGTTCGTTGCACTTGAGCACTCCTGATTTCTCTGCACGTGTCCAAGTATCTTTTGTTTGAATTGTCCACAGCCGAATCAGGTTTTTCTTCCTCTTTGGGATTTGGAAATCGGGATTTACTTGGGATTTATTCGTCGGCTATACAAATGCCTTATTTCTTTAAAGGTTTATTCTCCAGCATTATAGGGGGAATCATAACGATTACAAATTCTACCGCGATATCAAAGTTATAAATAGAGCCTGTAAAAATTGCAAAACCAATAAATTTGTAAATTCAACTAAAATGGTCATGAACACAAATATTATAGTTAAAATAAATATTCTGTTCATAATTTTCACTTCCTTATAGAGCGCTTTCGATTTCGTTAATGATTCTTTTCATTTTTATCTGTTTTTCTTAATGCCTTTATCAGCGAATCAAAGGTAATTATATTCTTCATACATGGCTTTGATTAAAGTATCGTCAAAATAATAGAAAGACTGAGGGGGGATAAAATCAGGAAAAATTATTTTAGGATCAATAGGAACTTTAAAAAACTTTGTATACTCAAGTTCAAGAGCGAAACCCGTTTTTGTTCCATAAAAATAATCAAAAAATTCTTGTTCGGTTAGTCCTGAAAGCTCATTAAGATTTTTCCATAAATTCTCTGGCGTGTCCTTTATTATTTCCCCTATTACAAATGTGCCAACAATTTTTTTTGTTGGAGATGTGGCATATATCCATACTTCATCCACGTTCTTCTTAAATATAGACTTTCTAAACTCGTATCTTTTGTTACCTTTAATTATTTCTTCAACATACTTGGGTCTAATTGATAGTAAAACGTTCATTTATACCCCCACCCCTTTTTATCAGCAAATACTTTTCGTGAGAAATTCTAACGATTGATTGTGGTGCCCCGGTAAGTATATTATTTGTTCTCAAATAATCGAGTGTGAGAGGATTTCCAAGATGGAAATGCTGTTTGAATAGAATTACTTTTGTAGGGTTCTTTGCTATCTCTTCGATTTCTTTTTTGTTATAAACGCTCCTTTTACCGACATAACGAATGATTTCATCGGGACTCTTGATGTTGGGATATACTTTCTCTATAACTCCCAAAGATGTTATTCTTCTTTCATCAACAGACCGATAGAATAGCAGAATATCCCCTTCTGACATTTTTCTGATTCGCGAATGAGAGAGATAGGCTTTTTTGATCGTATTGCCTTCGATTATAAGTTCCCCGCCAAACTCAAATAGGGTGGGCTGTCTAGGTTGATAATCAGTAAACAATCTGTTGTGATACTCTGGACGTATGGGTACAACGAATTTTTTAATTCTCTTACCATCGTAAAAGCTCGGATAAAACTTTCTGGCGATCTCAAGCGGGTCTTTGGTCTTTTCGTCCGGCACTATTTTTTTGATAAATATATCCTCTCCGTTTTTCTCTGCTGCTTTATAGAAGCCAAAGTTCTCAATTAATACAACGAGAGAATCATCGTGTTTTGTAAAATGTGTAAGATATAATTCATCAATATTATTGCTGATAGCAAACATTGTAGAAATTTTTATAAACAGTTCGCCTATTTTGTAGCCTGTATAAGTCACTTTAAAAGTAGAAATTTTCAACCTCCTTTTTTTCGGCAAAGGGGGGTTAGAGGCAATAGCATCGTCTTCAATTTTGTATATCAATATTGCACCTAATCTATCACCTTTAAAGTAAACCCAAGCTTTTCTACCTTCCCTTGATATTTTTCCCCACCAATCTAAAAATTCGGCGTACTCCTCTTTGAGTGAAGTAAATATAGGGTCGTTTATATCCAAATTGTGGACCGGAACATATTTTAATGCAGGAGGGGTTGGTACTTTTTCAACCGAAAGCTGTCTCTTAAAATACTCCAATGCTTCGTCTATGTCAAATACCCGATCTGATATGCCCAATCTCTCTGATTTTCGATGGATAGCTCTGTCTTCGGTTATCAGAAAATCAACTGCATTTTTATAAACGCAATATAGCAAGTTATTATCCACAAGCTCGTGAGCATTATTTGTTTGACCAACAATGGTGGGAAACTGTTGATCCACTTCTAAAGAGGGGGGATTATCTAAAATAGGATACGTTTTAATTTTTGATAGGGTGATCTTCCTTCTTTCATGATTTCTATCCTTCTCGATTTCGTGTACCGAGAGGGGATGAACCAAAATTTGTACTACTAAATCGTTCAATGTTTTTAGGAGAGATTGGAGATTGCTTGGAATAATGTGATAATTCTCTCGGTAGATGAATATGTTGGTGTCTATAAGAATACGCATTTTAATAGCCTCCTTTGTGTTTTTTGTATTTGTCTATCCTCTGGGTCATCATTCCACAGCTTGAACTTTTTCTTTCACTACATTCACAATAGCTTCCATTCTTTTTTCTAAGAAACTATCCAAATCATCTCTTAACAAAGTGTCCAAAGCGTCCTCGGGTATAAGGTGGCTCTTTAATATCTCTTTAAGTTTAGCATCTCCGTGCTCTTTGAGTCTTTCATTAAAATATTCGGATGGTGGTTTATTCGATTTCTCCGCATTCGTGGAAATTAACGTTCTATTTGTAACTAAATTACGGTTATAAAGTGACTTTGGAAAGATATGGTCATCTTGAATTCTTTCTTTTCCAAACTGCGGCGGCTGCCCAGTTTTGAAATCTAACGCACCAGCAAGAACAATTAGACTTATTACTCCTCTATAAATAGCAGAAGTCTGTTTTTCAACATCCAAATCTATTGTATCATAGTCAAAGCTTTGAATGAATTCAGGAATTTTATTTTCTCCACTAATCCATTCTTTAATAACGTCAAGATCACTCTTAGAACTTGTATCTACTGCCTGGTCATACCTATTTGAAAAAATTGAAGTCCAATACCATGTATCGATCTTCTCATAATTCTTTGGAGATTCTAACCCGTTAGTTTTGAGGTAATGAAGCATAGATGCAAGTGGAACCAACATGGTAGTATAGGGCATCCATTTTTTGAAATCCAAAACCCCGTAGCCATTATTAATATCAACGACTCTTTTATAAGCATCTTCTAATGATTGAGTTGCACTTTCCCAGTCTTTCTTAAAATTTTGGGGGTCTAATTTAAGGATATTACCGCGCTTCGGCTCTTTGTCACTTATCAATGTAATTGTTTTCAAAATAAACTCGGGGGTTACATAGTCCAAAAACCTATACTTTGCTTTGGTAGTTTTCAAAATACCTCTCAGCTTGATTTCATGTTTATATAATCTTGCTGTTAAAAGCTCAAATATGGATAAAGGTTCACCGGTTCTATTTATTCTCTCAAAGGTCTCAACTATTTTTTCTAAATCCGTATCTCTGGGTAAGGAAACTATGTGAATTTGATAATTCATAAAATTATTCACCATTTTACTGATCTCATTGAGATTAGGGTGGTCTTTAAACTTATTAACTAAGATTCCAAAATCTTGCAGAAGGCTAAATGGAATAATGTCCGTCTTTTTGTTAACTTCGCTGAATTTTCTTTTGTCGTTTATATTTACAGCAATTACAGCATCGTTCCACTCTTCATTCAACGCTTTTTCTAGATCAAGATAAAATTTATAGGGGCTTTTTCTATTTTTTAGAGGTAAGTCAGGCTCATATAAAGCGTAAAATAAAGCAGTAGTTCGTTGTTGTCCATCTAACAATATTTTCACGATTGACTGAATACGAGCATCTCTGTTTGCCTTCTCTACGCCTTCAACTAATGTTAAAGCAAAAGGCGAGTCATCCTTAAAGTGTTCCAATATTAACATCGACCCTATGAAGTAGTTGCCTAACACAGAAACAAGTAGCTCTCTCACATCTTCAGGCTCCCACACAAAATGTCTTTGGAAATCTGGCAGAACTGCTGCACCCTTACAAACATCTTTCATAAGTTCTTCTACGTTCATGATAATCTCCTAATCAATTTGCATATAAAAAGATTTCGGAAAGGGAGTTTGCGAAGTGCCAAGGCATTTGGGTGAACGAAGCGAGCCGCAAACACGCTGTTATACGGTGGACTGTGCCTACTATTACTTTTTCTGTCATGCATCACTTCCCTGCCTTTTTGGATAACATTTCTAATCAGTCCCCAGAGTTACAGTGAGTGCCTCCTAACAGCAGAAACTATAGAGTCTGTATTCCAACCAACTCCATTTTGAACCGCCTGAGGGATCCTTTGTTGTCCCCAAGGTTTTACACCAATTATCGGTTTTCTATAGCGGGTTGCTATATCGATCTCTGTTTGGATCCAATACCTATATGCTACATACATACCTAAAATTACTATTACACAATTAACAGGACGAATTTGCTCATCCAGTTCCTTCTTCATTTTTCTATGCCCTACATCGGTATTAGGGTTGATTACCGGGTCGTGTCTCGGGTCACTATAATTCCTCCACTTGAATCTCGGTGCCTTATTCAACAAATTAACGAGGCGCTTGTAGTCATCGCTGTACCTCCAAGCGTGGCTGATGAAAATGTCATAAGTCTTGAGATTAGGCATTACGCACCTCCTTTCTGTACTAAAAATATAATAATTGAGTAAATTACTATTAAAATAGCTATTGAGCCGTAGAACCAACCCAAGGTTATAGAAAACATAATCCTGAACCTTGACTGAACTTCATCTTTAAATCGGTAAGCATTCATATCAAATAAATATTCGTCTGTCTTCAGCCTGTTTTTGATGACCCACTCATACAATTTTCGATACATCCGTTCCTGCCATAAAAAGTATGCATCTAAGAACCAGAAGACCAACAGAGGGATAAAGGCAATCCAAACTTGATACTCGGTCCCTTTTAACAGTAAAGCCACAACGACAAGGGTTATAGCCCACCCTTTTATCATAAATGAATTGAAAGCCATTCGTCTTATAATCTCTTGAATTATATCAACCTCTTTTAGCATATATTCCTTGAGGCTTATCTTTTCTTCCATCGGCATCACCCATTTATTTAAGGTTTACAGAATTATAAAGTTTAATCTTTGCCAGAACAGCATTTTATCCTAATAATTTAAAAATATTCCCTTAGCATCGTTAAGGAGCTTTAGGTGTCTTGTCTTTAGTTCTTCTAAAGTCCATTTGTCTTCGTTTTCTATTATTTGAGTAATTCTGAAAGGCGTACTTTTTTCCTTGAAATAGGCATCTTTTTTCTTGTTAAAGTCGTAATTCTGCGCTTTTGAATTTTTTCTTCCGCTTAACAGAACAAGGTTTCCAAGTTTATTTGTCCACTCCATTCTTTCCTCTTCACTGAATATTTCTACCCATTCGCTATCTTTGGATGGAGTCTGAGGCAATATATGTTCAACAGTTATTGTCCCAGGGTATCCGGTAAAATTTTCTAACTCCCAATATTTCATATCTATCCGTAGTAGAATATACTTGGTCAATTTTCCGCCATATAAGCTGTAAAATTGACTATCGTCCAACCTATCTATTAAATTGGATTCAATTTGATTTTTATTACTGAAGTCCAGCATCCTGGGAGGTCTGCCTTTAAAACGTTCTTTACCTTTATAAAAAAGTAAATCATCCACTACTTTTTGTGGTTCATTTTCACCATCGATAAGTTTAATCATTCTATTGAGGCTGGTTATCCTTTCAGTAGAAGAAAACCCCGATACCCACTCTAACATAACTTTCTTTTCCAGTTTCAAAATAAAATCACGAAGATGCTCATCCGCCCTAAATTTGTGATAGAAGGCTATTAGAGGTGGTATCCAATCAGAAAAGGGAACAAATCTTCTTAAAAGGGTAATGATATTTTTATATTCGTTCTCTTTACCCGTATCTCCAAGGATGATTCTTCCCTCCAAAATTTTGTCAGTATATATATCAGCAATTTCTTTCACATAATCAATGAATTCTGTTCCTTTCTTTAAACGTCCCCTTTCAAAAATTTCTCTTCGATACTCCTCGTATATGCTCAATTTTGCTTTCTCTTTTATTTGGATAGTCCTTATGAATGCTATCACATTTTCCAGTTCATCCCGCCCTAAATTATTTTCTATATCTCTCCAAATCTCCGCATACTGCAAACGCATGGATTCATCTGTGATCTCGCCGATATTTTCACTTTTTAAAAGGTCAGATGTGTTTAATGGGAGCCCTCTTGAATTCAATACATTAAACAAACGAAAGGCAGAAGTAAATGTTGATGTTTTTATATATACTAAATAAACTTCCTTCAAAAGGTACTTAACAAATCTTTCCAAATCGTTAGGTTCGTTTAATTTTTTCTCCAGCTTTTCAATGAAAACGCTTATTGCTTCATATAAATGATATTGAGGATCTTGCGTATCATTGTATTTAATCAATTTGTGTTCAAAATCGGTCATAAATTTCTGTATCCCCTCAGGTTCGTAAATATATTTTTTAAACATATCTTTTAAGTCTTCCCATGGTATAATGCGCATTTCCGCCGGAATCTCGTTAAATTCGTCTTCTTCTTGATAGAGATAAGAAGTAAGTTTTTGCTTTAGTCTGGGGTTGCTGGTAGAATCTCGGATTACTGCCATTAAAATAGCTAAAGCACTTATTCTTTGTTGACCATCAACAAGATAATATTTATTTTTCTCATGTTCGTGTTCTTGCAAGATAATAGAGCCTAAAAAATACTGTTTTTCATTGCTATTCATTGCATCAAAGATATCTTCAAATAATTGGTCAAAATTATCCTTTTCCCAACTTAAAGGTCTCTGATAAATTGGTATTTTAAATATGAAATCTGGACTATATAGCTTTCCGACCGTTACTTCTTTTGCTTCTATTTCGGTTGTCATGTTCCCTCCTAACGATTTTTATCTTGCCGGCTATGGTGCATAACTTCGCTATATTCAAACTCTTGTTCGTATATATATCCATTTAAACTTTTCTTACACCTCCACAATTTCAAATGAAGTTCTCTTTCGTTTTGCTGCACTCCTCCGAAAAGTTTCATGTTGCTTTTTGTCTTTCTGCATAGTATCTTTGGTTTCTATTTCTATTATTTTCCTTGCTCCTGCTTTTTCCGCTTGAATATCCGGGATACGCTTGTATTTACCAATAGGGTCAGGACGGTCGTAACCTTTTACATCAGCTTTTACCTTCCAACCCTGCCTCTTTAGGCTATTTGCTTTTTCTTTTACTTTCTCATCGTGCTTACTTTGTGCCATTCTTCATATTACCTTTTATTTCCAGATTATCAAAAGGACTTTTACTAAAAATCCCTATTGCTCGCATGCATATAAAAATCTATTTGCTTTGCCACTTCTCTTAGGGACGAGGGATAGCAGCAGGCGGTTTTTGCAGAGTAAAAAATCTCGGAGAGTAAAATTTCCATTTCCTATGATATCCTACCGAAGGGAGTGTATATGTCCGAAGGACGGGGGAGTTCATTGTAAATAATATTGTTATAAATTTTCCCTTATTTTTTCCTTTTCATAGTCAATTAGTTCGGAAGTTTTAATTAATTTCCTATTTTTTATTTCATCTAAAATCTTGTCTTCATCCAAATCTTTGGATATTTTGTTTTCTAATTTATTTATTGCAGACTTGGGTATTCCATATTCCACAAGAATTGATAAATTTTTCCTTACAAAGTCATTTTCAATTTGACTAGCGTAATATGTATAATTACCTGGTTCTAAATTATTCTTTTCACAAACATATTTTTGTAATTCATTCATTACATTAAGCCATTTAGGAACTTTATAACTAAACCAATGTTTTAAAATCTGGAAAGCATCTCTTACTGCTTCATCAAATAATTCACTATCATCCATTGGTATAAATTTTTTATAAAAATTGTACTTTTTGTATTCTTTACCTTTCTTGTATCTCTTTTTATCTTCGCGATCCATGCTTTGCAATTTCCTTACGATTATCGGTTTTAGTTTTTTGCATTCCTCTCTTTTTTCTTTATAAAATTGGAAAGTATTTTGTACTAAAAAATCAATGCTCTGATTTTCTCTCTTCCCATACTTATGTGTAACTGTAATTAACTTGGGTAAAGTCATCGGTGTTGTTGTTTCCCTTTCTTTGAGTAAATTCTTCCAAGCTAAAGAGAGTACAAAACCTAATTGTTGATAATTTGGAAAACCATCCCAAAATAATAAGTCATGTTTATTATGGATGTCTGTTTTAAGTATTTCTAAAATCTTTTTTTGCCCTTTTATTAAAACTCCATTCTTTTTAAACAATGCTCTTTCTTCTGAGGGTATTTTCATTAGTTCTTTGTATTGTTCACTCTCTTTATTTTTAACATCTTTTTCGTCTATGTGAATTAAAACTTCATCCCGTATATCTTTTTGCTCAAAAAACGGTATGTCAACAACAATCGCTTCTTTTTCAGGCGGCTTATTGAAATTGTATATTCTTCCGAGATAATGTATCATCATCCGCCCAGATCTTCCTTTAATATTGCTGTAATCAAAAAAATCTATTGGATCTCTATCTCCTTTAGTTTTATCAAAAAATACAACATTCTTTGCACTCGTGTTTACTCCTTCAATGATAGTTGAAGTACAAAAGAGATATTTTAGTTTATTCTTGTTGAAGTAATGGATAATTGAAGAACTGATATGTTTTTGTAGGGCTCCATCATGGATTCCAATCCCATGATTTAAACAATTTATAATCCCCCATTTATCGCCAACATTATTTCTTATCCATTCAATAATGCTTAGTTCTCCGCTTTCTGATTCTGTATTTTGGGCTATTAGATATTCACAAAAATTTTTTGATAAATAGCGCACTCTCGCAGGAGACGAACAGTAGATAATTGTTTGTTCATCTTTCAATTTGAGGAGCAGTTCAAATAAAGCATTTTCTTTGTTTACTTTTTTAGAACCTCTGTCCCCAAATTCATCAGAAAACAAGTCAATTACTTGGTTATCTACCAAAGAATATCTTGTTTTAACAAATTCTGCATTGTATTTTTTTGCAAAACCTTCAGAAATAGCATCAATATTTGGACCCAATAGATAAAATTTGCTTTTATGCTCATTTACTAACAAATTAAAAGCATTATTTAAAACATCTGATCTTTCATCATCTCTCTTTGCACTTAGTTTATAAAATTCATCTATAACGAAGAAATCAATTTTGGGCAATTTCTGGTATTCCTTGACTCTTTCAGCAGTAAGTAAAAATAAATTGCCTTTTTCATTTGAAGACTCTTGAGATGTTCTTACAATAATCTTATAGTCTTTTTTATATCTTTTTAGGTTTTTCCTTGTTTCATCTAAAAGGGCAAGTGTTGGTTGTATGACTACAATATTATTGTATTTTTTACTTGCTACAACTTCCTCTATCAAAATACTTTTTCCAAAACTTGTTGGAGCACTAACAATTAAGTTTTTTCCACTCTTTAAAATATTGTTATGAATCTTTTGCTCTTCGTGAAAATATTTATCTTCTAAATTATCTGATTTATGAAATTCTTTTCTAATTTCTCCGGCTGTGTTTTTGAAAACGAGTTTATTTTTTTCTTTTTCAAGATAAGGATAAAATCCTGCAGCTTCAATTAAATCCGTCCACATTTCATGAGTTGATTTATCTATTTTGTCCCACTTATCAAGAATATTTATGATAATTTTTCTTGCTTCCTGTTCTGTTTCTGGATTTCTTAAATATTTTGAGCATAGTTGAGCATATTCAAAACTTTTATCTGTCGACATAGATTCTAAACTTTGAATCTCTCTTATAATGCTTTCTGTTACCATATTAACTCCGCTGTTGATGATATAATTTCGTATGTAATCTCTTTACTAATTCTTTTTTGCTAGGTACAGGAAAAAGCATTAGAATTATATTTAAATTGGTTTTGACAGGCGCACCATCTTCAACTTCCTCTTTCATTCTCTTTAGTTCTTTATCAAAATACGTTTTTAGCTCATTAATTTCTTTTTCATACTCTTCAATAAATTCTTTAGTTTCTTCATTATCGTGGCTATTAAAAGCATTGGAAGTATAAGTGCATAGAAGCGGAATCGTTACTGAATCTAAAATATCCTGTAATTTATTTTTTTTATCCAACAGATGAAAACATCGTTCTTTTTTTTCCAAAAATCTTTTATACTCTTCAAGGGTATTTTTGTCTTCATAATCATCTGACTTAATAAAAGAAGTTTGTTTTTTAGAAATGAGTGCAAACTCTCTTCTCAAGAAATCTCTTTTGAAATGATTTTTGATATCACTAATTAATTCTCGGACTCCTGTTTTTCCATAATTGTATAGTTTAGATTCTCCTAGATATAGAGATATTTTTGACTGATTTGAAACCGAAGGGCCTATATGCACCGCATCAAATCCGTGGACGGTGCCTCCATCTGTATCTTTAAAATAAATTTTTGAAATCAAAGGTACTGTTTCTATAAAATCTCTAAGTAATAGGTGAAGGATAACTTCTCCAAATTCACCTCTTTTCAAATATTTTTTCTCAATGTCTTCATCTTGAATATCTGAATTTTGATCCACATATATCTTTTTTGCTTCTAGAAATATTTCTATTTCATCGGATTTTACTTTCGTTTTAATTCCATAAATTGACTTAGCTGCTTCAATTAACATTCTTCTATTGTATTCCAACAAGATTCCTTCATGGAAACCAAAAGCAAAGTCAACAATTACATCTAATATTAAATCAACTAATTCATCATACCTATATTTTCCAAAATCAAATCCTACAAAGTAGGTCTTTAAGTCTGCTTCTGAAATATGTTCTGTTATTACTTTTTCCGAAGCAAATGGTCTTTTATTAGTCATAATAACGGTGAGATATTATATCTTTAATACGTCTGTCTAAACCCATTTTTCGAAGAAAAAGACAATATGTCCGAAGGACTGGAACTCTCCCCTAAGAAAAGAATGGAATTTTTATTGAATATAACTTCTGTATATCCAAACTCATGTTCGCTTATCCATCTCTGTAATTGAAACATTTTAACCACACTTCCAGTTACAAACATGAGCATATATAAAACTATCGCTTATCATCCTCTCCTTTCAAAACCCTCAACGTCTTCCTCACCTCCTCCAACTCCTCCTCCGTAATTCCATAAAGTTTCGCCACAATCTTATCAATTCCTTCCTCCATTTCCTTCAGCTCTTCTTGTGCTTCCAAATCCTTTTGCTCGTAATATCGTTTAGCCAACGCATGCGCCTCTTTAGAAAGTTCCGCTAATTTGAGGTGAATTTTGTCTTTTGGCTTGAACTTTGGGACATACACATTCTTCAACACGTGTGTGGAAATCGCAGTTTCAATCGTGTAGCCCATCACAATTAGCTGAGCAACTGAGGAGTTCAGAACCGAAGCAACGTAATAAGCTTCGTTTCCGTTTTCAAGTGGTATAAACATTATTTTATGATCAGGAATTATACACTTGTTTCCAATTGTTTTATCTTCGTACTCAGAAACGACACAAGTAGAAAAAATGCCTTTGCCCATAATTCTACCGGAGATTTCTTTCCACGCGACCTTATAAGGTGCGAAGGTGTACCTTCCAACACCATGAACATAGTAAAAAGGTTTATTCTTGCCAAATAGCTTATACACAGACCTGGAAATTAATTCCGTTTTAAACTTGGTTAAAAACTCGTAAGATTTTAGAAAGCGAATTTTAAGCTCACTTTCCTCGAGCAGAGTCCCTTCTTCGTTAAACGGAACTACCATATAATTTGACGGTGTAGAGTACCACTTTTTTATATCTCTTCCCCTCATAAGAGGATATATAAGATTTGGCTCAATAACGGTTCTATTTTCTTTAACTTTTCTTTTTCCTATATTTGATAGATTTCCAATTAAAATCCCAGTGGGCTCTTTAGAAAGAATATTAATCCAATATACAGAATTAAGGGCGGTATTTGTGCCTTCGTAAGCTCTATATCCCGAAGCTCGCATTGCTTTTATTACTCCGCTGTAAGCCTTCTCACCAATAATCATCCAAGGCATGTTCACATTCGCCTTTCCTTTTCTTATCGGCGCTAAAATCATATCGAACTGTTTTGTTGCTTCCGTCACCTCTTCCAATTTAGCTTCTTGTGGCATTCCTCTACTTCTCGGATTATTCCACATCACACAAGGAATCGGAAACTCAGTCTCGCCCTTCTTCTCAATCACTATCAAAGAGGTTCGGTTAATCGCACCTTCAAAAGGATAAAGCGTGACCAAATCGTGAATCTTCAAGACCTTGCAAGGTGAATTTGCCTTCTTGTCTTTCCAGTAACCTTTTACCAGAAACTTTCTGAAACCCGCACCTGCTTGAGTTTTGTACGTTGTAAATGGTATCAAGAAAGAGAACTTCCCTCCGTCCTTTAGATATCTATCAATGCACCTTGCTGTAAACAACATCGCCATGTCTCTCTTTACTTTCCCCAAGCCCATTCCTTTCGTCCTTTCTAACAGCCCGTAATAATCCCAAAGCTTCTTCGTATCCTCTCTGTAATGCTCCGGCAAACTTTCCCAATTTATCCACGGCGGATTTCCCACCACGAAATCAAACTTACCCATCAACAAAGGAGCAAATGAATTCTTAAGCAATCTTGTCCAAATCTTGTTCTTACCCTCCTTCTCCAAATCCTTTATTTTAGCGTAGAGCTCCGTCAGAGTAACCATGCTATCTTCTTTCAAATCCGCAATATCCTTCTCTATCAGTTTCTCAAACTCACTTTCGCTGTAATCGCCCTTCACGCAAGTTTCGATTACACCCAATACATTTGACAGCAAGTTTTTATCTATCACTTCATGAGGAACAGAAAACTCACCTTCGCTTGTCGTTAGATAAACCTCCAGCTCTCCCGTGAACTTCACCTTTCTGCTCACCAGAATAGAATCCGCAAGATAAACAGGAATCTCTACGCCTCCTTTCGGAATATACCTGATTAAATCACCTAATGCGATTACATAATTCGCTCTCGATGCCAGAACAGCTAACGGGTTCAGGTCAATACCAACGACATCCCCCACTATTTTTCTCAACAACTCGCTCTTATCGGTTACGAAATGCTCTTCCGCATAATCCTTCGCCTCCTTTATCGCAAGCACCAGAAACGTCCCGGAACCGCAAGCAGGGTCAAGAACTCTCTTATCTAAGTTGCCATCGTATTCCACTTCCTTCAGCACGAGTTCCGCAAGCCAATCCGGCGTGAAATACTCACCAAGGTCGTGCCGCACCTTCTTTGGCACTAAATTCTGATACAACCGCTTGAACAAATCCTTTACTCTATCAGGGTCTAACTCAACCGTTGCGGGATCGTAATCACTCAACTCCCTCACTATCTCAATTACACCATCCACCACTTCTTCGTTCCAGTCGTCTAAGTACCACGCGAAATAGTCAGCTTCTAAAAAATTCCTTATCCCTATCTTTGCTATTATCCCGCCTTCCTCCAACTCGAGCAACTCGTCCTTCAAATCTTCTCTACTTCGGTAATACGCGCTTTCTATTCGCTGTAACGGCGACCCAAAAACAGGATTGAAGAACGAAATCACCTCTGAGGTCAATAATTTCATCACAAGCGTGTAATAAGTATGCACTGCAAACATCAACTTCTCCATGTCCACTTTCTTACCTTTCGCCACTCCGTAATGCTCTATCAACCCTTCCAGCTTGCCCGGTGAATATGCGCACACCTGCGAAAACACGCGCTTCCAATCACGAAAAAGCATCTCTGTCCTCGACGACTTCGACTTCTCTAATGCCGCGTATAAAACGGAAATTACCTTCTCACTCGTTTCGCTTTCAGGACCGAAATCAGTCAATAAGAAATCCGCATCTATTGCTTTTCTTTTCAATGATATGATGGCTTCCAATAACCTGTAAACCGATTCCTCGCTTATTTCTGTCGCTTTATCCGCCACCCATTGATTCCTTCTGAACCTCACGAACGAGATTTTATAGCCATCTAAAATCACGCCAAAAAACTTACCAAAATTTTCGGGCTTTCCATCCGCTTCTTCTTTTATATAATCTTCGATTTGCTCCTTCGCTCTGACGAACTCGCTACCCGTATCCAATTTCTTCGGTGCTTTGTATTCTATGATAACCGTGCCATAGAGTGCATCTTCCCTTTTTCCTGAAATCTTTGTTCTGCGCTCGTAAGCTACTTCTGGCTCTTTTCCCGGTTCAAAAAACTTAGAAATTACCTCTTGTATCAAACCTTCAACTTTTATCTTCAGTTCTTCTTCGTTGCGTGCCTTCTTCGCAATCTCATTTATTCTTTTACTAATTCTCTTTGCGTCGAATCCTAAATCTAATCCCCTCTCAGGTCCTTTTACCATCTCTTACCTCTATATTTATTATTCAGTCTCCAGTCCAGTCCTTTTCTCATCTCTTTATAAATAAATGAAATTTAGGGTGGTGCTTAAGAAAAATAGAAACATCATCTTAAAGAAAGGTTACTGACGAACTCCAAACTCGCTATTCCGTCTTCTATTGTGTATAGTTCCATCACCATCCGCCCTTCATATCCATAATCATTAATCCCGTTCGACACCTTCTTCCAGTCCAGGTTCCCCTTTCCCAGCGGCAAATGCAGGTCATCCGCCCCGAAGTTATCGCTCGCATGAAGATGTATTATCTCCATATCCTCTGCCTTATCACGGATATTCAAGAATTCGTCCAGCGTCTTTGTCGTGTTCGCATGCGCAACGTCAAGGCATATTCCCAGATTGTCCATGTTCACGCCACGCACTATTTGAATGAGTTCATCCGGATACCGTCCCAGCATCATATTTATCGATGGTAGATTCTCCACCGCTATTCGCAATCCGCGTTCCGCAGCAAACTCGCAAAGTGCCGTTAGACCTTCAATCGCCTTCTGAATCGCCTTTTCCGGCGTCTGCACAGATAATGGCGATAAAATACCCGGATGCACCACGCATATATGTTCAACGAACTCGTATGTGTTCTCGATACTCTCTTTTATCTGCCTTATGCTCTCTTCCCATATCCCTCTGTTTACACTCGCAATGTTTATATCCGAGAGGGGCGCGTGTAAGGAAAGAACAAGATTCGTTGTTTCGTATATTTCCTTCACTCGTTCTCTAAATCCGCCTTCTACCTTTTGCTGCCCTTCACCCACTATTTCCCAGCCCTGAAAACCTGCGTCTTCTAACCTGTACATCCAGTCCACCGGGTTGCTGGTGGCATCAACACATGAAAAACTTATTTTTGCTCTCATAACACTTTTTCTTTTTTTTAAAAAAAAGAAAACCTGTGCTAAAAGAAAAAATAATAATGGACTATTTTTAGTCAAGGTTTTTACCGAAGGTAAAAAAGTTGTTGGTGAAGCTTTCTTTTTTAAAGAAAGGTTTGTTTAGTAGTCGTCAAGAGAAAGAATAAGATTGACTATCTCTTTTATCGTTTCTTCTCGGTCTTCAGAATCCGTCGGCAAGTCCACTTTTTTTATTATGTTGCCGACTAAATCTTCATCTAAAAACTCGCTCAGTGTTATCTTCGGCAAGTCGCTGCTCTTAAACCCTTCAACCAGCACGAAATCAACATCCGAATGCACCATCTCAGTTAGCAATTCCGTCACCGTTTTACCACGGCGGCAAATTGTTATTGCCTTTTCCTCTGACGTGCCTATAACAACTTCTGCACCGGCGTTAAAGAAACGGTCTGTATCTTTTGCGGTGGACGTATCAAAATCCAAATTCAGTTCATGCGCGTGTTTTATGCACCCTACTTTACCATATTCGTTCAGATAAGGGATTAAACACTCGATAAAAGACGTTTTTCCTGACTTCTTTTTCCCTATTATGGATATGACCTTCATAACAAACTTTTTTGCTTGCAAAACTGCAGCGTAAGCATATTTTTAGTAAAGGTTTTTGCTTGCAAAAAAGTTTCTTTTTAAATAAAGTTTGTATAGAAGAATACAATGGCAGTAGAAGCGCTTAAAGCGATAAGAGAAGGGGAAGAAGAGGGCAGGAAGTTAATAGAAGAAGCTAAGGGCAGCGCTGCAGAAATATTAAAAGACGCGGATGACGCAGTGAAGCAGCTAAAGGAGAAGGCACATGCGGCGGAAAAGGATTCAGAAGCCCAGATTTCTGATAAGTATGCACAGGAAGGCAAGAAGGAAGAGGAAGCGATAATGAGGGATGCCACGGCGGAAGCCGAGAAGCAGAAAGCAACTGCAGAATCCGCGTTCAGCAGCACGGTAAACCTCGTGTTAGAAAGAATTTTAGGTTTGAGGTGATTCTGTTGGGCGCGACAGAGATAGTAAAGAAGATAAAGGAAGAAGCAGTTTCGGAGGAGGCGCAAATAATTAGCGCCGCGAAGGAGAAAGCAAAGCTCAAGCTCGAAGAAGCGAAAGCTCAGATAGAAGTGCAACGGAAAAATTTTATTGGCGCTGAGGAACGGAAAGGAGTTGAAGAGCGCGAACGAATGGTTCGAGCCGCGCGATTAAATGCGAGAAAACTCAAATGGCAGTCTGAAGAGGGATTGATAGCGAAAGTGTTAGAGGAATCAATGAAGCAGATAACCGAAGTAAAAAAAGAAGGTTTCAAAGGTAATTCATATTCAAATATCCTGGCTGGTTTGATAAAGGATGCTGCAATGAGTGTAATTGCCGGGAGTGGAGGCACAGGTACAAGTACAAGCAGGGATAGTGAATTGAACGTGATACTCAGCGATGAGGATGCAGATGCATCTTTTGTGACTCCAGATATGCTAAACACGATAGCTAATGAAATAAGCACCGGCGCCGGGGGCGTGGAGGTGCATTTATCATTATCGGATGACCGGATAAGGTCGGCAGGAGGAGTTATAGTACGAGGAAAAGACGAAAAGATAGAGGTGAACAATACTTTTGAACAGCGAATGGCACGTTTTTCCACCAGCCTAAGAGAGGAGATCGTGAAAAATCTTTTTAAAGGGAGGTAAAATGAAAGAAAGTGAAGAGAGACTTGTTTCTTTGATTAAACTTTCTTTCTAAGAAAGTTTGAATGATTGCGGTAATTGGCGACCCTGAGACTGCTGCTGGTTTCCGGCTCGCAGGCGTAAAAGAAGTGCACGAATATCCCCCCGGTGGTGGAGAAGACGTTGCTCGTGTATTAGATAAATTAGCAAAGGATGGATTTGCCATCATAGTCATAACCGAAAGATTTGCTGCGGAAGCCCGTAACAGGGACAAGATAAAGGAGATAAACGCGGAGAAAAAAGGTGTAATGCCCATTATCGTTGAAGTGCCGGACAAGAAAGGACCGATGGAGAAAGAGATTGACGAGATAGGAAGGCTAATAAAACGTGCCGTGGGAGTTGCGGTTAAGTAAATTAGCAGAGGCAAAAAGGCACGGGATTGAAGAGGTTTTAGGTGTCAGGTTTCGGGTTTTGGGGCTTTGAAGTGGATTAGCGGTTTGTTTTTTCGGTTATTTAACGGGCTAACCCAACCCGCTGACGTTGTTTTTTTAAAAAAAAAGTTTGTAAAGGACCGCGATTTAATATTATACTATTTAATGTGATGAAGGCAATAGAAGTAAAGGACTTAATGAAGAGGTATCGGGGCAATGGCTTTGCTGCTGTGGACCACATCTCTTTTAACGTGGAAAGCGGCGAGATATTTGCTTTACTCGGTCCTAATGGGGCAGGAAAGACAACTGCGATAAAAATGCTGACCACTCTGCTGAAGCCCACTTCGGGAACGGCAAAGGTTGCGGGGTTTGATATCGGTAAGGATAAGGACAGCGTGAGGAAGAGTATAGGGATTGTTTTTCAAGAACCCTCTCTGGACTGGAGATTAACAGGCAGGGAGAATCTGGATTTCCATGCCAGAATATACGGAATAGGGAGGAAAGCAAGAGAGGATAGGATAGAAGAGGTTTTAAAGCTCGTTGAACTGGAGGACAAAGCGGACGTAGTGGTGGATAAGTATTCAGGGGGGATGAAACGCCGTTTAGAGCTTGCAAGATGCTTTATTCACTATCCCAAAGTCCTTTTCTTAGACGAACCCACTCTGGGATTGGATACGCACACGAGGAGAAGAATATGGGATTACATACGGGAGTTAAACGACAGCGAAGGAGTAACGATTGTATTGACCACGCATCACATGGAAGAAGCGGATTATCTTTGTGATCGTGTAGGAATTATGGACA
>JAUWNY010000164.1 GCA_030612405.1 Candidatus Methanophagales archaeon
CCCTGTCTTATCTACGAGACCCAGCTGCAATCCTTCCTCACCGGTAAACCAGCCTCCGTGTGATATATTCATCATATCCTCCTCGCTAATGTTCCTGCTTTCACCAACACACGCCGAAAACACTTCTTGAACGCTCTCCAGGCGTTCCTTTAGATACGTTCGTTCGCTATCGTTTAGCCGATAATCGGCAAACACATCCTTGAACTCGCCTGAAGGCATGGAAGACATCTCCTCTGCTTCTTCTGATGCATTTACCGGGACGTCAAAAGGGAACTCCATTGAAGCACCTATACTTCCTATTACCGACATGGGCGTAGCTATTATTTCATCCGCGGCAACCGCAACTAAATAGGCACCGGAAGCACCGACATCGGCAATAGATGCAACAACCGGTTTATCTGCCCTCTGCACGGCTCTATACACATCCCACGATGCTCCTGCATCTCCACCTCCACTGTTTATCCTGAGCACGATTGCTTTTATCTGCTCATCTTCTTCAGCCCTATCCAGAAGTTTCCGAATTGCCCCGGGATTTGCGCCACCCTCACAATCTTCGGTTATCTCCCCTTTAATCTCTATTATGGCTATCTTATTTGTTGGAATACGCCACTCCAGATCATCAGGGGGTAGGAAGAATAAAATGTAGAACGTTCCTACAAGTATCGTTGCTATTAACACGGAAACAATGATTAGTTTCTTTCTCTTTTCTATGACCATTTTGAATGATTTATATTATTGTAGATATTTATAGATAAAGCAATGTGGAGGCGAAAGAAAAGAAATGGTAAAGATGCCAGAGGAAGTGATGGACATGTTCAACGACTGGGACGCTTCGAAAACTATTGCAACCGCAGACGCCGAAGGGAAATTGAACGTTGTGCCTGTAAAGACGTTTTCCGTAGTGGATGAAGAAACACTCGCGTTTGGAGACGTGTTTTTAGGTAAGACGAAAGCCAATTTAGAAGCGACACAGAAAATAGCGGTTACTGCTTTCAAGGGCAGTACGGGCTATCAGATAAAAGGCACATTCCAGGAATTCCTGACTTCAGGCCCGGTATTTGGTGAAAAGAAGAAGCAGGTGAAGGAGAAGTTAAAACTGGATGCGAAAAGCGTAGGGATAATAAAAGTAGAGGAAGTTTATTCAGTGAGCCCCGGGCCCGATGCCGGGAAAAAGCTGGTGTAAACTCCTCTTTTTTTATATTTTTTGTATATAAAATATAGCACCCGCCTATTTAAGACGCAGAGTTACACGGATTTACGCAACACTTTTTCTTTTTCAAAAAAAGAAAACCTGTGCTAAAAGAAAAACAAATTTCTTTGGTAAAGCTTTCTTTTTGAAAGAAAGGTTTGTGTTAATCTGTGTCTATAATTTATTTTCTTGTTTGCTTATCTCCCGTTTCAGCATCTCGTTAACGTCTTTTGGCGCTGCCTTTCCTCGTGTTTTTCTCATTACCTGTCCAACTAAGAAATGCAATGCCTCGTTTTTACCTGTTTTATAATCTTCCACTGCATCTTCGTTCTCTATTATCACCTGCAACACAGCCTTCTCTGCTTCTGCCGAACCTATACTCGCCAATCCTTTTCTGTTTATTATCTCATCCGGCTTGCCCCCGTGGTCGAGCATCTCCCTTATTATTTCCGTCGCACCCCGGTCCGTAATCACGCCTTTTTTCAAATAGGTTAAAATAGCAACGAACGCATCAACAGAAATCCGTTCGGTTGCTTCACGCATTGAAATAGCGCGATAATTTAGCTCGCCCTTCAGAACGTCTGCTATCCATGCAGCACTCAACCCCGCATCCGCTTTTGATGCCACTTCTTCGTAAAAATCCGCTATGTTTATGTCAAAAGTGAGCGCATTCGCATGCTCGCGCGTTATGGAATACTGTGTGATGAACCGGCTCTTCTTTTCGTCAGGAAGTTCCGGTATCTCCCTTCTTATCTCTTCCACCAGCTCAGAAATACGGATAGGCACAAGGTCGGGCTCGGGGAAGTACCTGTAATCATGTTCAACCTCTTTCGTCCGCATAGAAAGCGTTATGCCACGCACTTCGTCGTAATGTCGTGTCTCCAGCGTTACTTTGATACCACGCCGCACTAAGTTCTTCTGCCGCGTTATCTCAAAAGCTAAAGCGCGTTCCACACCCTTGTAGGACGAGATATTTTTTACTTCTGCCCTTTCTCCACCACCCACGGATATATTCGCATCAACACGCATCGCACCTTCCAAATCACCGTCAAACACGTCCAAATATCCTAATATGCTCCTCAGCTTACCTAAAAATATACGCGCTTCTTTTGGCGACCTCAAGTCCGGCTCGGTTACTATCTCCACTAACGGTATTCCCGACCTGTTATAATCAACCAGCGAATATTTCGCGGTATCTATCGTGCCCTTGTACACCAGCCTGCCCGGGTCTTCCTCCATGTGCACCCGTCTTATTCTTATTTCCCGCTCTTTCCCTCTGTCGCCATCGTTCGCACTCTCTATTCTCACAAGTCCATTCAATGCAACGGGGAAATCATATTGCGTAATCTGAAAACCTTTCGGGAGGTCAGGGTAGTAATAATTTTTCCGGTCGAAGATTATTTCAGGCTGCACTTCACAGCCCAGAGCAAGCGCCATTTTTATGGCATATCTTATCGCTTGCTCGTTTACCACGGGCAAAGCCCCCGGTAAGCCCATGCACGTCGCACATACATGCGTGTTGGGCTCGGAATCTTGATAGTCCGTAGAGCAAGAGCAGAATAGTTTCGACTTTGTAAGAAGCTGCGCATGGCATTCCAATCCTATTTTCACACCGTCTGTATTTGTGCTTTCAGTTTTCATCTCATCTGGTATTTTTATAACCACAGATTACACAGATTTTCACAAGATTTTTTATTTTTCGTTATTTTTCCTCTGTGTTAATCTTGTGCAATCTCGTGGTTTTTTAAAAATGTATTTTTATTCCATAAGTTTTTTTCTTTTATACGTTGAGGGAATAGAAAGGATAATAGACTTGAAAATATGAGGAAATAAAATGACAACGGTATACGACGTGCCACCAGATAAACTGGTGAAGTTGGCAGCGGAGAAATTGAAAACGAACAAAACGATCTCTACGCCAAAGTGGGCGATGGAGGTGAAGAAGGGTGCAAACAAAGAATTACCGCCTCAGGATGCAGATTGGTGGTGGGTACGCTGTGCATCCGTGCTGCGGCAAATATACATACACGGACCAGTAGGTGTATCAAGGTTGCGCACGTACTACGGTAGTAGAGTAAGAAGGGGGGCAAAGCCCGAGCGGTTTAGAAAAGCATCCGGGAAGTTAATACGAGGGGTGCTTTTGCAATTAGAGCAGGCAGGATACGTGATCAATCCCGAAACGGGAAGAAGGGGGCGAATAATATCATCCGCAGGGCAGAAATTTCTCGATAATGCTGCTCATGAGCTAAAAGAGCAGAAAAAAGAGGGGTAGGTGTTAAATTAACGATGGCGAGTGAAGACGAATTGGAAGAAATAAAGAGGAAGAAGTATGAGCAGATGCTTCAGGCACAAACAGGCGCTGCGGAAGAAGAAGGGAAGAGAAAAGAGGTAGAGGAAGCGAAAAGGAATATTCTACGGCAGATTCTCACTGCAGAGGCAAGGGATAGGTTAAATAATATAAAAACAGCAAAGCCCGAATTTGCAGCACAGATAGAGAATCAGCTGATCGCCTTGGCGCAGACGGGAAGGCTAAAAAGCATGCTAAATGATGCACAATTAAAGGAAATCCTGCAGCAGATAATGCCAAAGAAGCGTGATATTTCTATAAGGAGAATATAAAATAAAAAAATATCTCGATGTTCAAAATCCCGGAGACGCACCCCCGATATAAGTCGTTAATAAAGCGGGAGAAGCTCGTGGCTGGTATCGAAGCGGGAATAACAAGCAAGCAGGGTTTGATAGCACATGGACGGGGTGAAGCATTCGATTATTTAATTGGTGAGAGGACACTGGATTCAGCGTGGAGAGCGACAGAAGTTGCTGCTGCTTTGTTGCTTGCTGCGAAGAGACCTGTGATTTCCGTGAATGGGAACGTTGCAGCATTAGCGGTGAACGAGATAATTGAGTTAAGCGAATTGACAAATGCCCCTTTAGAGGTGAATATCTTTTACAGAACAGAAGAGCGGGCGATGAAAATAAAGGAGCTGCTGGAGAGGCAAGGAGCGAGGAACGTGCTCGGTGATGGAGCAGATGCGACAATACCCGGGATAGCGCATGCACGAGCAAGGGCGGACCGCGAAGGGATTTACCGTGCCGATGTGGTTCTTGCGCCTCTGGAAGACGGGGACAGATGCGAAGCACTTATAAAAATGGGGAAAAAGGTGATAACAATTGATTTGAATCCGTTATCGCGAACTTCCGAGCACGCGACCGTAAGCATTGTAGATGATGTGGAAAGAGCGATACGGAACCTTATTTCAGTGGTTAAGGAGAAGAAGCGGGGTAAGGATAAGGGCAGGACGGACTTAGCTGATTTAGTGGAAAATTGCAATAACAAGGAAAATTTAAAAGACGTTATTGCTGAGATAGCGAGTCGGTTAAAGAGCGAAGGCACAAGACTAAAAGATTTTTAAATAGAGGGGGCTTGAAATTATATCAGCTGTGATAGAGAGGAGGGCCCGTGGTCTAGTTGGAATGACGTCGCCTTTACGAGGCGAAGGTCATGCGTTCGAATCGCATCGGGCCCATATTTTAAGAAAACAGAAAATGGATTAGGGACGCAGATTAACGCAGATGATAAGAATCTACACGGTTAAACTAAAATAAATCTGCGTAAATCAGTGT
>JAUWNY010000104.1 GCA_030612405.1 Candidatus Methanophagales archaeon
AACAATGGTCTGTACCGTAGGGTCCACCTTATTTTCATTATCTGGAATCATACATTGGCTCACCAGGTAAAATAATCGCTTTTAGGCTATATAAAAAGTATCAATAGTTAGAATGTCAATCTCTTATCCGAACACGCATGAATGCTGTTCACAATGGGGATAATCTAAAAAGTCACAGCCTCTCCACCTCAGATTGAAATCCGAGGCATCCGCTTCGTTTCATCTTGCTATTCGTTCTCATTTCCATCTTCCTCCATATCGCTATTTAGCATATTTTATCTACCTCATTCAATCCGTTAAATCCAGATTACCGCTATTGAATTGAACCAATTTCACCCAATTAATAACACCACCCTCACAAAATTCTTTTAAAAAATCCTCCGTAAATTGATTTATAATCTCATCTTTCTTTTTAATGAAATTGTCTGTATGTCTTTTAGCTTCATACCCTATTGGTTCAATAATATCTGTATAAAGTAAGTGATTCCTTACCACCCAACAGGTACCAAAAGTTTTGGCCTACAACCTTCATATAACCATGTAAGTATGTCGTTTTTGTTTTTCCATAACAAATACCTAAAACCGGTTGAACATGTAAAGTATGGCTTGATTGTTTTAGTACTGTTACCGCTTTATTAAAATCGTCTCTTTGCTTCTTCTGTTGTGAACTATTCCCCCAATTTGGTCCAGATTTTACAGAAATCAAATAGCGCGTATTATTTTTATCAAATTCAAGATCTATCCCTGTAGCAGATGATTTTCTACCGCCGCAAGTCGAAGCTGAAATAAAAATTGCAAGCTCTTCTAAAAAATCGCCGAACAGTTTTTCTTCAGATGATGATAAAAAAGCGTCAAGAATTTCAGTAATAAAATCAGATGCTAATGTGATGTTTTTCGCTTTAAACAAATACGGGTTTTTCTTTTTTAAGATATTTTTTAAATTAATATCGCTGAGGGTTTTTAATTTGTTATTGTGGAACTTTTCTATATTTATATTAACAAAGTCGTTTAACGTAGAGATGTCGGGTTGGTTCATTTATTTTATACTCCTTCTTTTCCCATTAAGAATTTGTTTTTCTGCTAATTCACAATATTCTTTTTTAATATCGATACCTATGTAATTTCTATTCATGCTATTAGCCATTATCGCAGTTGTCCCTACCCCCACAAAAGGATCGAGTACTACGTCCCCCACTTTAGTAAAGAGTTTTATGAACCATTCAGGTAAAGAAAAAGGAAATGTGGCACTATGATTTCTATTATAACATTCCGTAGCTAAATGAAGAACATTTGTAGGATATGCCATTTCCCGCCCTACCCACTTGGAGACATTTTTTCCGAACCCACTCTTAGATTTTGATTCGTCTCGTATTTTATCGGTTTCACTCAATGTTGTTAGGCGAGTTTTGGCCCAATCGCCCATTGGCACCATAACAGCTTCTTGGTACATATCAAATTCTTTATTTTTATTGAATTGTAGACATCTTTCCCAAGCATCTCTAAATCTATTCGACCACTTACCAGGATAACAATTTTTTTTTGTGCCACACGAATTCTTCGGTCCAAAGCCAACCTTGTTTTCTCATGTTTAAAATAATTTCAATAACATACGTATGTCGTTCTCCATTTACGGCTTTCTCCTTAATGTTTAAAATAAAAGTTCCTGTTGGTTTTAACACTCTTAAAAATTCTTTTGTTTTAGGGAGAAACCATTCCACGTATTTGTCTGGATGTATGCCACCATAAGTTTTCTTTCGACTATCTGCATAAGGCGGAGATGTAACAATCAAATCTATACAATCATCGGGAAATTCTTTTAATATTTCTTCGCAATCACCGTGAATTATACTATTTATTGGTAACTGTTTTCCTACTCGTATCTGAAAATTATCCAATGAGTATTTTGATTTACTCATCTTTCCGTTCCATCCTTTATATACTTTTGGTGGGTATTCCGATGTTTTCGGGGTTTTTTCAAAATCCTCCAATGAATATTTTAATTCTACCATTTTCCCATCTTTTTTTTGTCGTTAGACTTAGTGGTTATTTGTAGTTATATCTAATGTAACCACAATATTTAAACATGATCGATCTGATCCAACCCACAAAACACCTTAGACCTCGTGACCAACCCCACCTCCCTGCTTGTTATGATAGATACTGAAGTCCCTATCCCCCGTACTTAAGTACAAGGCCTGCCCTTAAGCACGGGTGCCGATGACTTAAACTATACATTTATCCCCGATATATAAAAGCTTTTCGTTTTTTTTTCCTCTCCAAAATATTTGTTATAACAGCTCTACGCGAAATAAAAAGATAGTATTCATTTAGCGCCTTTCGTAACCACAAGATTACACAACACTTTTTCTTTTTCACAAAAAACCCTTTTGCTTCGCAAAAGCCTTTACGGAAAAATCGCTTCACTGAAAACCTGTGCTAAAAGAAAAACTATGGAACTATTTTTAGTCAAGGTTTTTACCGAAGGTAAAAAAGTTGTTGGTAAAGCTTTTCTTTCTAAGAAAAGGTTTCTCGTGAACTCTCGTGGTTTTATTTTTGTAACGACTAAACCCCCGACACCAACGTAGCCATACCCACCGCCCCGGCATACTGCGAATACGGCGGCACAATTATCTCAACACCGAGTATATTCTCAAATTCTCGTTTCACTCCTTCTATCAATGACACACCGCCAACAAAAATAATGGGAGGTCGCATTTCCATCTCCTGTATCTGGTTCTCATATACCTGCTCAGCAACGGAGCGACACGCAGCAGCCGCTACGTCTTCTCTCTTCACGCCAGAAGCGAGAGCAACGACAAGGGCTTGTATCCCAAAGACCATACAATAGCTCTGTAACTCGTACCGCTCCTTCGAGTCCATCGCAATCCGCCCCAGCTCGGTAATGTCGGCATCTACTCTACGAGCGGCTATTTCCAAGAACCTACCCGACGACCCAGCGCAAATACCGCCCAGGTTAAACGTATTTGCTATTCCATCGCGCATTAGAATCAGCTTGTTGTTCATTCCACCCATGTCTATTACCGTTGCATCGCCTTTATGACATTTGGAAAGTAAAGCAGCTCCTTTTGATACCACGCTCACTTCCTCTAAGTTGAGGTCTGCCCTCAAATGTTCGCCTACGAGCTCTCGCCCGTGCCCGGTCACGCCAACCGATTCTACGCGCTCTATACCCGCCTCTTTTAACGCCGCTTCTATCGCATCATCCGCGCTTCTTACCGGGTCTGTCGTTGGCAGCCATCCCTTCCCTATTATTTCGTTATCTCGCATCACCACGACCTTTGTAGTAGAGGAGCCGGAATCAACACCCATTGTAACTCCTTCTTGCTTCTCACGCATCAACAGCGTCTTCCTGGTTATCAGCGTCTTCAACGCCTCTAATCGCGAGTACAGCTCTATCTCCTTCGGCTTCTCCACGTTTGAGTATAATACCACCGGCATGTCCGTTCTCTCGTGCAGAAACCGCCTTATCGTGTCTTTTACTATCGTTCCCTCCGAACATTTGAAACAGGTAAGCAGAAGAGCACCTTTTATCGCCGGGTCATCCAGCATGGACACCGCACTTGCCATCATGATGTTTAGAGACGGGCTTTCCGCTTCGAAACCAATCTCTTTACACGCCTCCCCCACCTTCGATAATTCCATCTCAGGATAAACCAGTTCAATACCTACGCGCTCGGCTATGTCGTTAAGCATCCATTGAATTCCGCTGTACTCGGTCCCGCAAGAAATCTGTGCAACCTTCGTCATTTTTGCCTTATTTTTTCTCTTCTTTCGATAATTGCTCTAAAAACGTCATTACATCTGTGACCATCTCTTCTATCCTTTCTCCTCCTTCATACCGCACCTCCAATGTCGGTATCTCGCGCTTCCTTATCAAGAACTTGAAGAATTCATCTGCGACGGCACAGCCCATACAGCCGTAAGTGGGTGGTGCATCACTCAGTATTATCGAGGCTTCTGCTTTCTCCAGCAGTGGAGCGAGCAGTCCTATTCTACCTTTTAATCCCGCGGGTTCTTCCACTGATACATATCTCAACGCCCTTTTTAAATCCTCTTCGGTGATGTTTATCGGTGGTGCGTCTATTTCCGCATCCCGCACGTGCTCTCCTATTTCACGCATCAATACTAACGCCTCATGCCCTCCTCTTTCCACTAAATCCGACAGAATCATACTATTTGGCGGATACACCAGTACTTTCATTTTCATCTCCTTCTCCTCCCTCTTCTCCTTCCCTTTTGTTTCTGTTAGTTAATAGATTCCTTAAAATTAAAAACAATTTTTAGTTATTAATTAATGCGATGGAAGAAGATAAACCTTTCCTTTTTCCTTTCCCGTCAATAAGAGAAGGGCAAAGAGAGTTTATGGAAGACGTGAAACAGGCTGTAGAGGGTGGGAACATCCTCGCGGCTCATGCACCTACCGGGATAGGAAAAACCGTTGCCGTTCTCGTTCCTGCGTTGCAGTACGCCATTCAAAACGATAAAACCGTCTTTTTCCTCACGTCCAAGCGCAGTCAGCATAAAATAGCGATTGATACGCTCAGACTGATAAAAGAGCGCGCGAAACTCAATTTCGTGGTTGTTGATATTATTTCTAAGCAATCTATGTGCCCACGAGCAAAAGCGGGGTCCATATACCGTGAGTTCTACTCGCTATTCAGTGAATTTTGCAGGTCCGAGCAGAAGAACCGAAGGTGCCGTTATTTCGTCAATCGCGATGAAGAAGCGCAGCAGCGTATAAGAAAAGAGATAATGCACGTGGAGGAACTGTACGAATGGTGTAGTTTCAGAGGTGTATGTCCCTACAAGGCGGCTTTGGAAGTGGGTGAATCCGCTGACGTGCTCGTTTGTGACTATAATTACCTCTTTTCATCGGATATCGCAGAAACGGTATTAGAGAAAATAGGGAAGGGATTGGAAGACGTCATTGTAATCGTTGACGAAGCGCATAACCTCCCGGACCGTATAAGGAACAATCTCAGCAGTGAATTGCGTATGAGCACCATAACCGAAGCTGCACACGGTCTCCGCCACGCCAATCGCGAGATATACGGCAACCTTATGGAGTTGGAAACGATCTTCGCGAAATTGGCGATGGTAGCGCGAAAAAGCAAAAAGGAAGAAATGAACGTGGACCGGGATTTTCTGGTGGACGAGATGGAGAAGGTCTTGCGGCGTAGAATAGTAGCGATAAGTTACGATGACTTTGTAAACTCGCTTCGAAACATTGCAGAACGCTCTGGGACTTCTGAAGACGCAGGAAACACAAAATACAAAGACGAAGCGCTGCAGAGAAACGTGCTCAACATCGCCGATTTCCTCGATGAGTGGAGGACAAGCGAGAAATGCTTGAGGATATTCTCGGCTTCGCAGCATAATGAAAATCCGTCCCTGCACTTCAAGTTGCTTGACCCTTCTATAGTGAGCGAGCCGGTATTCGCAGGGGCGCATTCAACCATAATGATGAGCGGCACGCTATGCCCGGCAGAGATGTACGCAGAGATTTTAGGCGCATCTTCGGATAGAATCAAAGGTAAAGAAATAGTTCTGCGTGAGTATAAGTCGCCGTTTCCAGAGGAAAACCGATTGATTGTCGTTACAAGAGGGCTCACAACTAAATATACAAAAAGGGGCGAGGAGATGTACAGTAAGATAGCGGGAAAGATAGCAGAAGTGGCGGAATACGTTCAGGGAGGCATGGCGGTCTTCTTTCCTTCGTATGCACTTCAAAGGGACATTGCAGTATATTTACCGGAGGAAGTAAGGAGAAAGGCGATAGTAGAGCGAAGAGAGATGAGAAAGGAAGAGAAGAACAGGTTGTATGAACTGCTGAGAGAGGACAGCGAAGGGATATTGCTTGCCGTGCAGGGCGGTTCGTTTTCCGAAGGCATGGATTTTGAATCCAATATGCTAAAGGCGATTATCGTGGTTGGACTGCCGTTAAGTCCGCTTACACTGGAGGTAAAAACGGTGGAGGGGTATTATATGGGTAAATTTGGGACTGAAAAGGGAAGGCTTTATGGTTACTATTATCCTGCGATAACAAAGGTCTTGCAAGCGGCAGGCAGGGGCATAAGAAGCGAGCATGACCGCTGCATCATCATTCTAATGGATTACCGATTTGCTCAGTTCCCGTATAAAAACTGTTTTCCTGCTGATTACCATGTGACGCTTACAGATAGGGCGGAGGAGTTCGCAAAGAGCTTTTTTAAATACAGAAATGCGGAATTAGAGGTTTAGTTTATTAGCGGTTCAGCTCGTTAGCTAAAACGCCAAACCGCTAAACCGCTATGCTCTGCGCTCTCCGCGGTGATAAATCACTTTAGATTTTCAGATAGTGCCCATCGCAGATATTCCAACGAGTTTGTAAAGCAGGGGGGCTTTGAAAAGTTTCGTAGAATTGAAAACGAGCGGAGAAGATGAAATAGAACAGAAAGAACCGTTGCTTCATAAGCTCGACCTTCTAAAAACAAGCGGATGTGCAGGCAACAAACAAAGAGCTGTGTCGCATTCTGAGGGTCCTTAAATGCTGCGAAGATTGGTCGGAGATATTTATAAATTTAATACTTCTAAAGAACCTTTTCAAAGTCACATATATCGTACTTAAATACGAAGCCTATCTGAAATTATTGCATTAATGAGTATGCACTATCTTTTTTCTCTCCGTTTTTTTAGAATGCCAATTATGGAAATTATCAGAGCAACTATGGCAATTAGCGTACCAACTATAAACTGCCAATTACACATCAAGAACCCAACAGGGTTTACTTTAACGTTGACTTTCCAATCTCCTACTTCATCTCCTTTTTGCTGCCTGTCAGCACCCTGATGATGTATTATTACGTAATAAGTAAGTCTTAGCGTTTGTATGCCAGATTTTGAAGGAGTTACATGAAATCGCCACTCGGTATATTTATTAGATTCGATTATCAGTTTTTCGCCGTTTTGAGGTTTTATATCAAAGTTTATCCCAGTTAGTTGAACCCACATACATGCCCAACTCTTAATCTCCTGAGTTTGAGGTTCTCCACGCCCTTCAAGCCCCTTTGTCAACTCCTCTGTCTGAAACTCCTCTGTTAGATTTTGGGTAATACGCACCTCGACCAGTTCTGTCTTATCAACTTTCATTTCTTTAGGAGGATTGAAAAGAACTCTTCCAGGGGGCAGTTTTTTAAGTATTTCATCAATTGATTCTTGAGGTGGTGTTGTTGGTGTTGGTATTGCTGTTACTGTTACTATTATTATCTCCACGACCCATTCATCTACATGTCCATCTCCATCATCTGCTTCAAACGTGTATGTTCCTGGAACAGCACCGGTGGTGTCAATTGTTGCAATGAACACTCCTTCATCCGGAGTTGGCCATTCAACCTCAACTATCTCCGCAGGTAAGTCTACTGGTCCTGCAAGTGTGCAAATCGTAATCAGTGTTTCCGGCTCTCGGTTTGTTGTTCCACTTATGTACAGTGGTTCTCCTACTGCTACTGACTCAATTGGGTCTAATCTGACGTATGTGGACTTAACCCTGAAGGTCAACTCCACGAGTAGATCGTCACTTCCTAGTGCATCAACCGTATTATCATTGATTATCGCTAAGATTTGATGCTGATTCTTACCGCCAAGGGCTGGGAAGAAACTACCTAGTCCTAAGCCGCCTGCTTCATCTCCTGTCGAATACTCACCATCTCGTCCCGGTGAAAGAACCGCTGCTATCCACATACCCGTGTCTAGACCCTCTTCCATCGTTATATCCTCGCTAAATTCAGCCTCGATTACAGATGACGATAGTATATCAAGTCCATATTCAACACCTAACTTACCGTCACTACCATAATATCCGGGGCCTATAAGAACTATATCTACGTCATCTACACCAGTTGCGATTCCTTCTATTGCATAGTCGTCATCTTCTGCAACTACATTCCTCAGCTGTTTAGCAGTAAGTCCTGGCTCAATTAACCTTATCGTTGTTGACCCATCTGCATATAAATCAAGCTCATCTATTTCATCTTCTACATCTGTGCCTACCCTATCAGCGGTCAGATCATCACAATTCACAAAAACTTCTATGGTATAACTTCCGGGTAGTTTTCCTACGGTATCCCATTCTACCTCTGCCTCTCCATCAACTAACACTTCGTCGTTAAATTCCAGTATATCGTCAATCACTATGTCAACATCATCACCTGCACTTGCCGTTACTATGATGGTCATATCCTCTCCTATTATCCGGGTTCGGTCGACATCAATTGTCACCTCTATCTCTCCTACATCTATCTCAAGTCCATTCAAAACGTTATAGTTTGCCCAGCCCCATATATCCGTTTCCCCAGGAGATATAAGAACTATATCTACGTCATCTACATCGGTTGCTGTTCCTTCTATTGTATAGTCGTCATCTTCTGCCACGATATTCCTTGGCTGCGTTGCTGTGAGTCCTGGACTATTGAGTTGTATCGTTGTTTTTCCATCAGGATTTTCTTTTTCATAAAGAGTAGGTGTTATTGTTGGCGTTGGCGTAACGGGCAGTATTGATGAGGCACATAACACTTGGCAAACAGTAAAAACAAATATTACTACTGTTGCTATTATTACCTTCCTCATTTTTTACTTCCTCCACCTGTAACTCAAGTTTCAATATACATAAAAGCTTTTCGATTTTTTCACGTGAAGCATTTTTTCTTTTGAATATGGATAAAATAATAACAATGAACAAAAAGCGAGGAATATTGTTAGGAATCGCTTTGACGCTTCTCTTCACAGGCATAGCCATAGCAACTTCATCCGCTTCCTCTGATATAGGAATAATCGCCTTTAACCAAAACCCGGCGGGAAGCGATAAAGGTAATGAATGGGTAACCCTTTACAACCCGTCAAATGGAAGTGTAGAGATTGGAAACGGGACTTTAGAAACTGGGGATGGCACTATCTAAAAATATAGTGATATTTTAACTTTTCACCTACTGCACCCCTCGTTTTCATCGCTTTTGCACCTTGTAAGCCATCGTAAAGTGATTCCACACCAACTTCCCATCTAAAAGCATAGCAAACCTCTGCCTCAAATGGTTCTCCTAACTAATAATGCCCATTTGTCCTCTATTCCTTCTATTGTGTCATTCATATCCATTTTT
>JAUWNY010000109.1 GCA_030612405.1 Candidatus Methanophagales archaeon
TAAGTGGAATCCCCATTCATGGGCGATTGATTGGTTTATTTTATCAGCAACCACTCGCAAGTATTCTCGCTCTTTTGCTACATCACCCGGGGAAGCTATAAAGACTCTTACATTCTGAAATATCTCATCCGATCGCCATCCCGCTATGTTTCCTTTAATATCCGTGTAGTCGCTCATATTCAAATACTCTCCAAGATTTATGTGTACTTGACAACAACTGTATATGTAATCTCCTTTAATCTCTTAAATATTAAATTCATTTCCACTTTCTTCTATCGCCTTCTTTGCTTCAGCCCGATACTTGTTCAAGTCCAAATACGTTGAACTAACAAAAATTTTCATTGTATAAACGGTATGACCTTAGTTTATTTATTCCCCCTATCCCTTCCTTTGCCTCTACATCTGTTCCTGAATTTTATCTTTCAACCAGACGTTGATAAGAGCCTCGGAAGAGATTTCGCGGGATTTCGCAATTTCTGTCAATTTATTAGCAAGTTCAGTGTCAATGGCAAAGAGATGCGTTTTCCTCTTGATTTCCACTTCAAAATGTGCCTCGGGCATCTCAGTCCAATATTCACCGAGGTCATGGGTATCAAAGAACTTTACAAGTTCATCAAGAGACCCAAAACGAGGCAGGTTTTTTGATATCCTATTAACTTTTGCGATCTCAATTTCATTTTACACCATTTTTCACGTGAAATTGTGAAGATACAAGTCAATCCTGCATCATGTATCTTGTATCCTGCATCCCGACTGTTCACTCATTTCCGCCCATCAACATTTTCTCGTAATAACCAGAACTCCCAGTTTCCAGTATTTCACGTATAACGACTTCTGTTGTCCTGCCAACACCTTTTATTTTCCGCAGCTCGCCTTTCATAGCCGATAAGGGCTCTTTTAATTGCGCGATTGAATACGCCGCAAAACAATAAGGCGACTTCTTCCCTTCCAGTTTCAATAGATAATCAATATGCTCTAATATAACGATCACCAAATCGTTTTCGCTTTTTTTTGTACTTGCGCAATATGGATTTTGCTTTAATTTCCAGGATAGTCATTTCTGCTGTACCGCCTTTTCTTGTTGTATATAAAGTATAACTTCTCCCTATAAATTTAATTTAGGACGCAGATTTACACGGATTTACACGGATTTAATTTTTTCTGTGTTAATCTGCGTTAATCTGTGTCTATAATTAATTTTAGTTTGTTCTCCACCGTACCCAACATTTTCATCGTGTTTGCAAATAGTAAAAAAGTCCAAGTGGGCGAATTCCCCCCCTATAACCCTAAAATCCTGTGTTAATCTTGTGTAATCTCGTGGTTTTTGATCAGCTACTCTTTTTTCATTGTATATAAAGTACAACTACCTTCTATTAAAGACGCGGATTTACGCGGACTTTCTAAACTAAATTTAAGTTTGACATTGTTGTTCTTTATCATCTGTGTCAATCTGCGTTAATCTGTGTCTATAATTTATTTTCTTGAAAAGATTAAGTTAAAATTAAGAATGATGAAGCATTAGAAAGGATAAGTAAAGAGGGAGAAAAAAATGGGAGAAAAGGGATTGATAGCAAAAATTACAGGTCCGTTAGTTGTTGCAGATAAGATGCGTGGATGCGAGATGTACGAAGTGGTAAAAGTAGGGGAAGAGGGATTACTGGGGGAAACGATTAGGTTGGATGGCGATTCTGCGTATGTTCAGGTATATGAGGATACAACAGGTTTGAAGCCCGGTGAGCCGGTGATACGGACAAAAGCACCCTTATCCGTTGAACTCGGGCCGGGAATACTGAAGAATTTTTATGATGGTGTGCAGAGACCCCTGAAAGCCATAAAGGAAAAGGTAGGGGATTATGTAGAAAGGGGGGTGTCGGTAGATGCGCTCGACCGAGCGAAGAAATGGAAATTCACACCGGTGCCTACGGCAGAGGAGGGCAAAGAGGTAGTAGGTGGAGCTATTTTGGGTGAGGTTCAAGAATCAAAAGTGATAATCCATAAAATTCTCGTGCCGCCTGGAGTGCACGGGAAGCTTTTAGAGTTAAAAGAAGGCGATTTTACCGTTCAAGATATCATAGCGAGGGTACAAACGGAAGGAGAGGACGTGGAGTTGAAACTCATGCAGAAATGGCCGGTGAGGAAAGGAAGACCCTACAAGGAGAAATTAGACCCTGAGGTGCCTTTATTGACCGGGCAGCGCATTAATGATACTTTCTTCCCGATTGCGAAGGGGGGGACAGGAGCTATTCCGGGGGGGTTTGGGACTGGGAAATGCATTAGTCCCGATACACCTGTAATGCTTGCAGATGGGACTTTGAGAAAAATGAAAGAAGTTTATGAAAAGAACAAAGATAATGGAGAGAAAGTCAGTAATGGTTACGAGGAATACACATCGTTAAAAGACGCAATTGGTGTTTATTCGCTAAATGACGGGAGATTGAAGGAGAAGGGCGCGAACACGGTTTACAAAGGTAAAACGAATGTTTTGTATCGAGTGAAGACAAGGACAGGGAAGACGGCGGAAGTAACACCTGTTCACAAACTCTTTACGGCAACTTCGGATTTGAAGATAAAGGAGGTTGAATGCAGGGCGTTAAATGCGGGCGATTATCTCGTGATGCCGAGGAGGATATTTTTCAAGGGAGCGGTGCAGAGACTTGGTAGCGAGTTGTTTGACGAAGAGCGGGTTTGTGATGAGGATATCTTAGAAGAAATTCCTGAAGTCATTGACGGCTTGGTGAAGGACAGAGGACAAACAAAGAAAGAATTCGCAGATGATTTAGGTGTGTCTTACGATGTTTTGATTGGATATTATCGGAAAAGAAACCGACCGACCGTGTCTTTTGTAAGAAGGCTGTACGAGCTGGCAGGAAAAACAGTAAGAATAACAAAAGTGAAAGGGGAGCGAGCAAGCAAGGTGGTGAGAATACCGAATGAATTTGACGGGGACTTCGCAGAGTTTCTCGGTTTTGTGATTGGAGACGGTTCGGTTAAGCCGAGAACGGTTGCGTTCTACAACAACGATGAAGTTCTGAGAGCGAGGTTTGATGAGTTGTCTAAAAGGCTGTTTGGGCTCACGGCAAAGCATTCGCGGTGCAACACGGTGGAGTGCTTGCTCGTGGAGAGCTCGGTGCTGGTCAGGCTTTTGATGCGGCTGGGGGTTCCGGGAACGGGAGAAAAGAAATCGTCTTCGTGCAGGGTGCCGGACATTGTGATGCGGTCGCCGGACGAAGTAGCGGGTAGATTTGTGGGCACTTACTTCGCTTCTGACGGCTACGTGGGCGAGAACGAGTTGGAAATCACAACCGCGAGCCGGGAGATGCAACTAAGCGTGTCTTACCTCTTGTTGCGGTTCGGAGTTCTGCACTCCTTAAAGGAGCGTGTTATTGAAGGGAAAACCTACTACCGAATGTTTGTAAGAGGGAAAGAGGAAATAAAACGGTTTTACGAATGTTGCAATTGCGGGGTGGCATTTGAAAAATTCCTGCGGATAAAAAAATACCTGGAAGATGGAAAAAGGGGATACACGGCAATAGACATTGTACCGGCATCGGCGGAGTTTTTAAAACGCGCATACGAAGAAATGGGGCGACCACATTCGGAATTGGAACGTTTTGGTGTAAATACATCCAATTACTTTGGAGAAAGGGAGAAGAAAGAGAGAATGAGCGTTCAGACGTTCAAGAATTTTTGCCAGTTGTCGCGGCGGGATGATGAGTTGAAATGGATTGCAGAAACGTTGGATTATGTCTTTTACGATGAGATTACCGAGATTGAAGAGATTAAAGGTGTAAGGGACGTTTATGACTTTGTGGTTCCGGGCTCGCATAATTTTGTCGCGGGCTTTGGACCTATGATTCTGCACAATACGGTAATGCAGCACCAATTAGCGAGGTGGGCGGACTCACAGATCATTGTATATATCGGTTGTGGCGAGAGGGGGAACGAAATGACAGAGGTTTTAGAGGATTTTCCAAAGCTTATTGACCCTTATAGTGGTGAAACGCTGATGGAACGGTCAACGCTCATTGCAAACACATCTAATATGCCCGTTGCAGCACGAGAAGCGTCTATTTACACTGGAATAACGCTCGCCGAGTATTATCGGGACATGGGCTATGACGCGGCGATACAGGCGGATTCCACGTCAAGATGGGCAGAAGCACTGCGAGAGATATCGGGTAGATTGGAGGAGATGCCGGGAGAGGAAGGTTATCCAGCGTATTTAGCCACGAGATTAGCGGATTTCTATGAACGTGCAGGCAGGGTAAAGACGTTATGTCCCGATTCGGAGGAAAGAATAGGTTCCGTAACGGTAGTAGGAGCAGTATCGCCACCGGGAGGTGATTTCTCGGAGCCCGTGACGCAGAACACATTGCGAGTGGTGGGCGATTTCTGGGCTCTTGATTCCTCTTTAGCAGATAGAAGGCATTTCCCCGCTATAAGCTGGTTGCGTAGCTATTCACTCTATTTAGGTAGCCTCCGCGAGTGGTTTGCGAAGTCTGCGGCACCGGACTTCATGGAGCAGCGAGATGAAATGATGGGGCTATTACAAAAGGAGGCGGAACTGCAAGAGATAGTCCAGCTCGTTGGTGCGGATGCACTGCCACCGCGAGAAAGAGGAACATTGGAAGTTGCTCGTATGATAAGGGAGGATTTTTTGCAGCAAAACGCATACCACGAGATAGACTCGTTCTGCTCGCTGGAAAAGCAATATCTGATGGCGAAAATCGTTCTTCAGTGGTATGACGGTGCAATGGACGCGATAGAGAGCGGCACACGGGTAGAGAAACTGGAGGGGATGCGAATAAAGGACGCGATAGCGAGGATGAAATATGTGCCAAATGAAGGTTTCCGGGAGAAATACGAGCGGATAATGAAGGATATGAAAGATGAGTTTGAAGCGATAAAGGTTAAATTGAAAGCGGGTTGATTATAATGCTAATTAAAAAAGAGGTGAAATAAAATGGCAATAGATACTTCTGCACGTGAATACACAACGATACGAGAAGCAGCAGGTCCTTTGATTGTTGTAGAAGGCGTAGAGGGCGTTTCGTATGGAGAAGTAGTGAAGATAGTTACGCCGAGTGGAGAAGAAAAGACCGGGCAGGTGTTGGAAGCGAGCAAAGGGCTTGCAGTGGTTCAGGTCTTTGAAGGCACTTCGGGAATAGACACGGCAAAGACGAAGGTACGATTTACGGGCGATATAATGCGGATAAGCGTTTCGCAAGATATGTTGGGTCGTTTTTTTGATGGGCTGGGCAGACCCATTGACGGCGGTCCGGAAGTGATACCCGAAGACCGACTGTCTGTTATAGGCGCAGCAATAAATCCTACTGCACGTGATTATCCACGCGAGTTCATTCAAACCGGCATTTCCACTATTGACGGCATGAACACGTTAGTGCGCGGGCAGAAATTACCGATATTCTCCGGTGCGGGAATGCCGCACAATGCCCTTGCCGCGCAGATAGCGAGACAGGCAAAGGTACTGAGCACGGGAGAGCCGTTCTCCGTTGTGTTTGCCGCGATGGGGATTACACACGAGGAAGCTTCGTTTTTCATGCGTGATTTTGAACGCACCGGAGCAATCGAAAGAATAGTAGCTTTTCTTAATTTAGCTGATGACCCTGCAATTGAGCGAGTAATAACGCCGAGAATGGCATTGACAACCGCAGAGTTCCTCGCATACGAATATGACATGCATATTCTCGTTATTCTCACGGATATGACGAACTATTGCGAGGCACTGCGTGAAATAGCAGCGGCACGTGAGGAAGTCCCGGGAAGAAGAGGCTATCCGGGATACATGTACACCGATTTGTCAATGAATTACGAAAGAGCAGGTCGGATAAAGGGGCGAAAAGGGTCGATTACGCAAATACCCATTCTGAGCATGCCTGATGACGACATAACGCATCCTATACCCGACCTTACAGGGTATATCACCGAGGGGCAGTTCGTTCTTTCTCGCGACCTGCACAGACGAGGCATATATCCGCCGGTGGACGTTTTGCCGTCGCTGTCAAGGTTGATGGATGAGGGGATAGGACCTGAAAGGACGAGAGAAGACCATGCAGGCGTATCGAATCAGCTTTATGCGGGTTATGCAGAAGGCAGGGACATGCGTGACCTGGTTGCGGTCGTGGGTGAGGAGGCGCTGACAAGTAGAGACAGGAAATACCTGGAGTTCGCAGATGAGTTTGAGAAGCGGTTTGTTACACAGGACAGGAACGAAGACAGGAGCATTGAGGAGACATTAGACATCGGTTGGGATTTATTGGCGACTCTGCCGGAAGGAGAGCTTAAAAGGATTGATGAGCATATAATAAAGAAGTATCATCCGAAATACAGGGGAAAGGAATAAGAGAATTAAGGATGAGCTATTTTAAGGGATATTGGGGATACGCTCAAACTTGAGCGTGCATCAGGTGGTGAGGTGACTTAAGTGAAGGATTCTGCGAAGAGGGAAAAGGGAAATCACGCGAAAATATCTGCCGTTATATTCGTTTGTTTGATGTTTGGTGCGAATGGAACAGATGATAACCCTTTAGAGAAGCTGCTTAAGCTCTTCGACACCCATATCAGCCTGGTTTAAAATCGATTTTAACGTTTTTGGAGCGAGTATTTTTCCGGCATGAACTACCACCGTCACAAGTATGTCTTTCTGATTATGGTATAATTGCGAAGCATTTTGATTAAACTTTTTTAAAGTTTGAATGGTGACTTCCTCTTACTCGTATTTCCTCAAATCCCGCTCTCTTCAGCGCTTTCATAACCTTATCCCCCGTAACTCTCGGCAGTTTCATGGGATTGACTCAGCATTAACCTCAACCGGGATTTCCAGGGGAATAGGTTTTCCAAGATCTTTTAACGCCCCGATGTAACCTGCAATTGCTTCCTTGGCGTTAGCTATTGCCTCTTCCCATGTATCACCTTCAGTGATGCATCCTGAAAGGAGAGGCACCGTGACTGTGTAACTACCCTCCTCATTCCTTTCAATTAGTATTGTGTACCTCAGCTCTATTGGCTTAATCCCCATTTGCTCTTCACCTTAAAGTTTATTAGATTCTTACATTATATTAAAATGTTTTAAAAACTACTCAAAATCGGCTTCTATTTCTTTCAAATTCTTTACACTCTTTGAAACTGCTTTTCCTTTTTCCGTTAATCTATATCTGACGCTTCTATCCTCCAAAACTTCCCTTTCCAACAACCCGGCTTTAGTTAAATCTTTTAAAGCTCTTGTAGCTGTTGGTCGGTGTTTCATCAGTTTAGCTATGGCGCCAAAATTTAGCTCTTCGTTCTCTGATAATGTAAGAAGAACATCGTCACAACCAGCTTTTGCTATCGCTTTCAACAGTTTCATAAAAGAAACTCGAAAACGAAAAGATTTATAATAGATAGAAGCGAAAGTGATATAAATAAACAGAAAGGTTTATAAGTAGCAAAAAGGTATATGAGAGGCGGGGTTGTGAAGCGAAAGAATAGATAAATAGGAGGTGATAAAAAGACGAAAAACGGAGAAAAACTCAATGTCTTGATAGTTTTAATACTTACCTCCTTGTTTTTATCAGCATTAATCACTGACATAGGAGCAAGAAGTGGATGTTGTTCTCATCACGGTGGAGTTTGTAGTTATCAATGTCCCAACGGCGGAATCGGTCATCGTTGCTGTGATGGAACACCCCTCTCTGAAAAATGTGCCCCCTATTACTCACAGTGTAACGATTATACGCCTTCAACGCCAATACCAACACCGAAGCCAACACCAACGTCTACACCAACACCAGTAACAACACCTTCACAAACTCCTATTTTATACGGCAATACGGCGATTAACGGAAAAACACTCAGGATTGGTGCATTCAACATACAAGTCTTCGGAACAACAAAAGCATCTAAGCCTGAAGTCATGGAGGTGCTTGGGAAAATTATTCGTACCTACGATATTGTTGCTATACAAGAAATCAGAGATAAATCTCAAACTGCGCTTCCTGCACTGGTTGATACCGTAAACTCAGGCAGTTCGCAGTATGATTATGTCGTGAGTGAACGGTTGGGGCGCACTACGAGTAAGGAACAGTATGCTTACATTTACAACACGCAGGCGGTTGAACTAACTGGCACGCCCCAAATATATCCTGAACCTATAGGTACTGATCCGTTCCATAGAGAGCCTTTTATCGCGTCTTTCAAAGCGCTCAATGGTGACCTCGATGCTACACTGATCACAATACACGTAGATCCTGACGAAGCGACAGAAGAAATCAATTCTTTGGATGCAGTGGTCAAATATGCGCAAAGCGTGTATCCTGATGAGGATGATTTTATTGTCATGGGCGATTTGAATGCCGACTGTTCATATTTCGATGAAGATTCAACTTCTACGCTAAGCAGCAGCGATTATTACTGGTGCATAGATGACAATGTGGACACTACCACAAAAACCACCGATTGCACCTATGACCGCATCATAATCACAAATGCAGCAGTATCCGATTTTACAGGGGATTCTGGCGTTTTTAGGTATGATATAGAATACGGATTAACTGTAGATGAAACGACTGTGGTGTCAGACCATTATCCAATATATGCTGAGTTCTGGTGTAAAGGGGATATGGATTCTACTACAAAGCCAACTACAACGCCAGCATCCACACCTACACCAGCGCCCAGATTAACACCAACTCCAGAGCTCGCTCCTAAAGAAAAAGATTCAGATGATGATGGTATCCCTGATAAATACGATTATGC
>JAUWNY010000082.1 GCA_030612405.1 Candidatus Methanophagales archaeon
CACCGCTTACCAGCTTAAACTTACCTTCAGGAAATTCGTCTTTGACATCTACATCAAAAATTTCTTCATCTCTTCTGTTTTCTACCTTTATCGTTACTGCTACTTTCCCTCCTGTCGTTGCAGCTCCATGTTCTATTTCTGGATTTACTTTCTTCTCTATCCAGATTACGGGAGCAGGTGTGGAACGTATGGCTACCGTTTCATCTTTTATACCCTCTGCATCCTCAGAAGTTATCTTCAATCTTACCGTATAATTGCCAGGCGAAGAGTATGAGTGTCGAACTATTTTTCCATAACCTTTTTTGCTTCCATCACCAAAGTCCCATTCGTATAATATCCTCTTCAGCTCCGGTATAAGACGTAAAGAAGCATTGAACGTTACCATCTGATTTGGTTGATAGCTTGGTGCATATGGCTCCAAGTTTAAAGAGATTAGATATGAGTTAATCTCCTTTCTCCTCTCACTAACTTCAGCCTCCCTGTATATCCTGTCAATTCTTTCCATGATTTCTTTTGCAGTTATTGTAGCGGTTTCTGGTTCGGGAAATGAGGGGGGCCTCAGCCCTAAACTCAGTGTTTTATTTAGCGGTATACACGAAATTTCCGCATTACCAAAAGGCTCAAATAGGTGCTTGATATTCTCAGTCAGCGTAACGGTATATTTATACTCTGTGAGATTTGAGAAAAGATTTAAAAGGGCATTGATTTCCCCTTCTGAAATATTCCCTTCTCTAATTATAATTCGTTTGGAACTGGGGTAAATATGATACTCACGTGACGTAACTCTTCCATCGTTGTATATCGTCATCTCCTTCCCTCCTTCGAACACGCTCGAACTCACCGAAATAACAGGTTTTTGAAACTTTACGTCCACGAGTTCAAACAATTTATCCTTTACTTTTTTGAATGCTTCTGGCATTGGGGAAGCCCAGGAACTCTGGTAAATTACTTCTTTCTCTTTTTCTCCGATTCTGACGGATAATCTCTCTGGGTAATATTTTTGACCGTGAGTAGCCCCACCATAAGTATTTTCAAGCTTCATAAAATTTGTCTGATCTATTAAACTAACTAATTCATTGATTTCCTTTTCAGAAAGAGTTGTTTCTTTTGTCGTTAAATCTTCTCCTGCCCAGCAAGGAGTTTGAGCCACCCATCCCTCACATTTCCCCTCAACATCTTCAAAATAAGTGTAAATCAATTTTGATTGGCTTATCTTGATATCCTGGTAAGCTGCTTCTGCTGTAAAATGATAATTCATATAAAGCTGTGATTGTGAGTTCGTTTCCTGTTCTTCTTCCAAAAGCAACTCATCTATCTCGTCAATCCAGCTTTTATCCAACTTTACTTCTTCTTCAGGAGGATTAAGATTTATTGCCCAGCAACTATAAGCTATTTTCATCTCCTCTCTCGAGACAGTAACTCCTGGTGGAGGAGGAACAAGGTAGCCAACCAAAATATGACCTTCTAAACCTTCATCCAGGTTATCCTCCAAGATAAAGAGTGCACGCTTGACATTTCCTAAGGTTCTATAATATCTGTTTCCGATTCTTTTACTGATTGTAACATCCTCTGGGTGCCTAAACCCCATTTCTATTACTCTGTCATTTTCCTTTATCTCTTGAATGTCCTCTTGGCGGAAGATGCCGCGCGGTGTTTGAAGATTAATGCTTTGAAGCGTTAAAAGCAAATCAATTCCCAATTCTGGAAGTTTTGTGGCGTTGTATGTTATTTCCTCTCCTTGCTTGTAATATATGATTTCATCAATATCGTTAGCGCTCAATCCAGTATTGTTTGGAGTAATTCTATATATCTCCGCAATCCAATTTTTCTCTATTTCTTGGCTCCCTTCCTTCTTTATTGCCCAGCAGGAGTAACCTATTCTTCCTTTAATTTTATGATCAATTAAGACATGTGCTTCTAATCCTTCATCTAAATTATCTATGATAAACAAGGCAGTTCCAACATTCTCTAAAATCCTATATCCATTTTTATCAGTTGATATATGGTATCTATCTTCTGATTCGACCCATTGAGAGATTGTAATGTCTATTGGCTTTTTGAAAAACAGTCTTATGCTTCTATCTTTTTGCTCTATTTCCTGGATTTCTTCTTTACTAAAAGCACATTTTGCTTGTAAATTCAGTTCGTGAAGTTTGCGGGTGAGCAGGCTTGCTATTTCGGTTCCTTCCTCACTCTTTGGGTCGATTGGTTCTTTTTTGCCATTTCCAAGTAAAACTATTTCTTCAACCATTTCTTTAGTAGGTTCTACCTTTGTAGATTGCCAATTAGTTGAAGTGTTGCCTTGAGTAAGAGCTTCATAAACTGCTGATTGTGGTTTAAGAAAATAATGATAACTAACCAAACCAATGCCTGCACCTACCAAAAGACAAATAACAGCCAAAGCTATGAATTTTGGCGTCCAGTTTCTGGTTTTTGTTTCCATAATCATATTATCCTCCTTATTTTATTTGAACAACCGAATGACTTATCCCCGTTCTCACACTGATACTAAATATGAGGGTGATAACAAAGACCAACACATACCCTAAAATCAACCCTCCAATAAATAAATTCCATCCATCTTCTTTTCTTCCTTTGATTAAGGCGTAGATTATAAAACCCAAAAAGAAAAGCACTGAAACTGCAAGATGGATAAAGACTGCGATCATCCCGCAGAGTATTCCGGCAAGTATGCCTGAAATTAGATAGTTTTTTGTTTTTGGTTTCATCACAATTCCTCCATGTATTTATTTTCTTTCATAAGGATAATACCCGGAAACAAATGCCCTGCTGATAATTTTGCCATCTTTTTCTATCTTGAGCATCCACGCTGCCCCAGCGCAAGGTCCAAGATCATCGTAAACATAAATTGGCTCAGATACTACTGCATCTCTGTATTTGTCAGTTATATTTTTTGCTATTTCTTTTGCTTCTTCAATAGTGCTTATAGTTACCGTAGAAGAGCAGTTATCTATGTTATGCGGGTCATAGTAGGGAGAATATAAACAGCCCATGCTTCCATATCTCGGCACTTTTCCATTCATTTCCACATCAACGAAGCCCATAACTTTTTCGTTTAAAACTACCGGGACTTTCCAGTAAAAAGGTTTTTCGTCTACGGTTCTCACAAGAGAAGGCGTGCCAATCCTCGCTTTTGGATTCTTCCATAATTCTTCACATTCAACGGGCTCTGTTTGTGCTTTAACTTCATTGAATTTTGATTCAGCAATTTCTTTCGCTTGCTCTTGTGATACCTGTGTTGGTTGAATGGAAGCTTTGCTGGGTGGCGGAGGTGGAACCGACTTTCGTGGAATGGAATGAATCTCGACAACCTCTCCATTCTCTAAATCCACGTATACAATTGCAAAAACCCCAAGGAGTTTGGGATCAGGGTTCACATTCATACTAACTGCCGGATATGCGTGGAAAGAACTTTTACCCTTATGGCTACTCTCCCAGTACTCAACCCTTACATCCTGTATCTCATATTCCTCGTCCCCTATCCTTTCCAACACTTCGGAGTCGGCCAAAGCTATTCTTAATACCTCTTCCTTTTGATTCTCCGTCAAAGGAGCCAATTCCAGCTCAAAATTAATGCAACCTCCTTGTACTTCCTTCCTAACCAAATCCACAGGGACTCCAAGGGTAATTCCCAAAACCCAGGGTAGTTTTTGCTTTTGGGTGAGGACGTAAACCATGCACATACCACCACTTTCATTTTCTGCGGAGAGTGAGATCACTCCATATATCTCATATCTCTCGCCCAGCCATTTCTTTACCTCCGGGTCATTTATAGCCAATTCAATTGCCTCTGACTTTTCCTCTTCTGTTAGTGTTTGCACATCAGAATAAGGAGGGATAGCGGGCATAGGTGGTTGTGCCTCTACTTCCTGTGGACTCGATTTAAAAGCCTCGTCAGATATAAAAACCACGTAGCACACTGTCCCTATGAGGACAATCACTAAAGCTAAACTCACTGCTTCTACTAAACCAAGTCCTTGTATTTGTTTCTTTTTCACCGTATATCCATCCTCATGAATTTTACGTATGCAATTGCAAGGAACACAACCGGGAAGATTAAGAGCACTAAGATATGCTTCCAGAACTTTTCGAGTAATTCCTTGAAGTTCGTTGTTTCGGCAGGAATGGTGGATAATAATCCACTACTGCTATGCACCTCTATAAAGCGTGGCTCAATTAGCCATCCTGTGAGCTTTCCATAACTGCCGAGCGGAGAGGAAATCTCAAATGCATCACGAACTGCACGTTTTTTCTTCCAATATGCATCTCTCACTTCTTGATATCGTAACCATTCCTCTCTTTCCTCATCTGGATGCTCATAATCTATCACTTCAGGACGCTGAAACTCAGGTCGTTCAGGTGGCTCTCCAACCATGTGTTTTGCGGCCATTCCTCCGAGCATCGGTGCGCCGAACGAAATTGCCAAAAGAATAACGAAAGCAAACATGAGCGCTATTCCACTATTTTTTGAAATCGTTGATGCCATAAGTGCAATCGAGAAGTATGTGAGAAGGAACAGAACTGTAACAGCCCCGAACAATGCAATCCTCAAGAACTCGTCCATGTTTGGCACGATGCTGAAAATAAGAAGTATTGCAAATAATAGGATAAATACAATGCTAACAGCAAACGCAAGTGCTGAAATACCACTGAGTGCCTTACCGTTGATTATCTCATCCCTATATACCGGATGAGACAGTAACGATTTTAACGAGCGGGTTTCTTTCTCTCTCGTTATTAAATCAAACCCCATCGCAATCGCAAGTATCGCACCCAGAAACGACATCGGCTCACGCATCCTTTGGAATATACACATTATAGAAGGCATTGTTGGTATCACATGAGTACCCTTTATCTCATCAGTCCGCGATATTTGCTCTTTGTACTCATCCAGCCTATTGTTGTAATCGCCTATGCCCTCATGCAAGGAATACGCCGATATAATGAGGAATAAAGCAAGAATGAGAATAAATTTCCTGCTCGTCAGGTGGTCAATGAACTCCTTCCTTGCGACGTTAAACAATCCCTTTGCTTCCATTTTATTTCTTCACCTCATACCTCTATTTTACCATCACCGGTATCTGCTCAAAATTCCTTTGTTCATTCTGAACCATTTTTCTCCTGTTTTGCATTTTTCAATGAGCATTTGCGTTTCTACCGTATATCCATCCGCATGAATTTTATGTATGCGATGGCAAAGAATACAATCGGGAAGATTATGAGCGCAAAGATGCTCTTCCAGACCCTTTCGAGTGATTTCAGGATGCTTGTTTCGCCAGAGGTACACAGACCGATCACCGCTCTCGAAAACTTATTAAAATTTCTATCCGGCTGGATGACCTGATAGGCATCACGTATTGCCCTTCGCTTCTCCCAGTATGCCCCTAATTCCTCCTCATATCGCTGCCATTCTTCTTCATTCACCCGCACTCTTTTAACAGGTACGAGTACGACCTGCTCATTTTCATTTGCACTTGATGGCGGTGGTGTTTCATATTCATACTGAGGTACAGCAGGCGGTTCAGGTCGTTCTCCAGCCACGTTTTCCGCGACCATATCTCCTACCATCGGCACAAAGAGTGTAATTGCAAAGAAAATGATGAGTGCATAAATGAACGACTTACCACTATTTTCCGAAACCGAGGACGCCATAAGCGCAATTGAGAAATATGAGAGAAGGCACAGAACTGTGACGGCTCCGAACAGCACAATTCTTACAAATTCATCCATGTTCGGCACGATGCTGAATATGAGTAGCATTGCAAATAATAGGATAAATGCAATGCCTACCGCAAACACAAGCGCTAAGATACCACCCAGCGCTTTACCGTTGATTATCTCATCTCGATATACCGGATGTGACAGCAGCGATTTTAACGAACGGCTTTCTTTTTCTTTCGTTACCAAATCAAATCCCATCGCAATCGCGAGTATCGCACCAAGTAATGGCATTATCTCATAGATGATTTGGAATACAAGCAGTATTGAGGGTTTTTCCGGCATCACTTGAGGACCCGGACCTTCTTCCTCCCCTATCTGCGATATACGCTCTTTGTAATTTTCCAGCGCCTCGTTATATTCACCTATGCCCGCATGCATAGAATACATCGAAATAATGAGAAACACTGCAAGAATGATAAGAAATTTTCTGCTTGTCAGGTGGTCAATAAATTCCTTTCTTACGACGTTAAACAATCCTTTTGATTCCATTTTATTTCTTCACCTCACCGTATATCCAACCTCATGAATTTTATGTATGCGATTGCGAAGAATACGACTGGTAAAATTATGAGTGCTAAGATACTCTTCCAGACCTTTTCGAGTGATTCCTTGACGCTCGTTGTGTCGCCAGGAGTGTAAGAAGAGCCCCAACTGCCGCTGTGCACCTCTGTAACATACGGGTCAGTTAACGATATTGCGACCATTTCATAATGGCTCTCCGGGGAGAAAATCGCAAACGCATCTCGAAATGCACTTTTTTTCTCATTATATGTCTCTAACTCTTCATAATATCGTAACCATTCCTCTCCTTCCTCGCTTGGATGTTCGGTATCTATCGCTCTAGGGCACTGAAACTCAGGTCGTTCAGGTCGCTCTCCAACTACGCTTTTGACGACCATTTCTCCGAGCATCGGCACACCGAATGAAAGTATTAAAAGAATAACGAATGCATACATGAGCGACCTTCCACTATCCTTTGAAACCGTTGACGACATAAGTGCAATCGAGAAATATGTGAGAAGGCATAAGACCGTAACAGCCCCGAACAATGCAATCCGCCAGAACTCATCGAGGTCAGGCACGATGCTGAATAAGAGGAGCATTGCAAATAATAGGAGAAATGCAATTCCTACTGCAAACACAAGCGCTAAAATACCGCCCAGTGCTTTACCGTTGATTATCTCATCTCGATATACCGGATGTGACAGCAGCGATTTTAACGAGCGACTTTCCTTCTCCCTTGTCACCAAATCGAATCCCATCGCAATCGCAAGTATCGCACCAAATAATGGCATCTGCCAACGCATCCTTTGGAATATAAACAGTATAGAAGGCTTTTTTGGCATCGGATAAAAACCTTCTTCCTCCTCCTCAATCTGCGATATTTGCTCTTTGTAATCCTCCAGCCTATTGTTGTAATCGCCTATGCCCTGTTCCATCGCAACTGCCGAAATAATGAGGAACAAAGCAAGAATGAGAATGAATTTCTTGCTCGTTATGTGGTCAATGAATTCCTTTCTTGCTACGTTAAACAACCCCTTTGCTTCCATTTTATTCCTTCACCTCACCGTATATCCATCCTCATGAATTTTATGTACGCGAGTGCAAAGAATATGACTGGTAAGATAAAGAGTGCAAAGATGTTCTTCCAGACCTTTTCGAGTGAGTCCTTGATGCTCGTTGTGTCGCCGAGAGTGTGGGATGAGCTCCAACTGCCGCTATGCACCTCTGTAACATACGGGTCAGTTAGCGATACTGCGACCATTCCATAATTGCCATCTGGCGAGAAGATGTCAAACGCATCTCGAATTGCCCATTTTTTATCATTATATGCCTTTCGCTCTTCTCTGTATCGCTCCCATTCCTCTTCTTCCTCTTTATTCATTGGTCCTATCTGCTTGATGACTTTTCCAGACTCATATATCTCTATATCTTCTTGGGACTGAAACACAGGCGGTTCAGGTCGTTCTCCAACCACGCTTTCTGCGACCATCCCTCCAATCATCGGCATGGCGAACGAGAGCGCAAGGACGATGACGAGTGCATACATGAGCGCCCTTCCACTGTCCTTTGAAACCGTGGATGCCATAAGCGCAATCGAGAAGTACGTGAGAAGGCACAGGACCGTAACCGCCCCAAACAATACAATCCTCCAGAACTCATCGAGGTCGGGCACGATGCTGAATAAGAGAAGCATTGCAAATAATATGAGAAAGGCAATGCCTACTGAAAGCACAAGTGCTAAAATTCCTCCAACTGCCTTACCGTTGATTATCTCATCTCGATATACCGGATGTGACAGCAGCGATTTTAACGAGCCCCTTTCTTTCTCCCTCGTTATTAAATCAAATCCTATCGCAATCGCAAGTATCGCACCAAGTAATGACATCACAAAATGCAGCCTTTGGAATATAATCAGTATAGAAGGCTTTTCTGGCATCCACCTTACAGGTCCTTCCTCTTCCTTGATCTGTGATACTTGCTCTTTGTAACTTTCCAGCCTCGTGTTGTAGTAGTCCATGCCCATATGCATGGAATACGCCGATATAATGAGGAACAAAGCAAGAACGAGAATGAATTTCTTGCTCGTTATGTGGTCAATGAATTCCTTCCGTGCGACGTTAAGCAATCCCTTTGCTTCCATTTTATTTCTTCATCACCGCCTCCCGTACTTCCTGAACATGAAAGCCAAAGCCAGTATCACTATAACGATGATCACCACGCCATAGAGGGCTACATTAGACGATTCCTCGACGATTATTCTAAAATCCTCTTCCTCCTCCAGTTGATCGCTTTTAATCTTCACCGTCACCTTGTAATCGCTGGGCGTAATATCACCGGGAGGCGTTATTTTCATCGTGAAAGTCTCGCTCTCACCGGGTTTCAAACTTGTCACCTCTTTTGGATTTATCGTCGCAGTCCAGCCCTCAGGAGCGCTTATCTCAGGTTTTATATTCGTTATCGTACCGCCCTTACCGGCATTCGAAGCGGTTAGCTCTATGGAAGCCCTTTCACCCCTTTTTACCTCATAGCTGAGCCTGCGTGAATACAACCTCAGTTCATAGCTCCCGCGAACTTTTAACGTAAGATTGAGCTCATACTGCCCCGTAGAAGATTGAACTAAGCTTGTAAAGTTATATTCCACTATCTCCACATCGTACGGGGGAACAAACTCCAGATACAACGTTTTCCCTTCTCCTGAGCCGATGAAGAGCTCAGAAATGTCTTCTTTTCCCTCCTCCGTCTCCTTATATCTGGAATACCAATCCCCGGGTAATCCATCAATATCTAATCCATACGTGTCGTCCGCCTTACCACTATTTTTTATCTTTATCTGGTACACCGGATTTTCCCCAACCATGGAGGTCTTAGAAGGCGATTTGCTCGAAACTTCCGCATAAAATTCTTTTTGCTCCAATGAGATGATACCAATGTCTGTCGTTCCACCTATCCGTATCTTAAAATCCTTTGTCTCCTTCGCATGATACCCTTCCTTTACTATCTCTGCCGTATACTCTCCTTTTTCTAACTCCAGCTCTATCTTCCCTTCTACGGTTGTCTTTGCATAATCCACAAATTCATTCCGTTTATAAACACTAACCGTAGCACCTTTGATGCTGTCCCCGTCTTTGTCCGTAACCGTCAAAGCAAGCGTCCCCTTCTCTCCTTTATGCGTTTCCGTTATTTTAACGTACAGCGTAATACGCCCGTCACCAATATCCACGTGTATCGGCGATTCTCCAACCTTTTCATCTCCCGGTGTCTCTACGGCGAGTGTTACCGTCTTGGGGCTGCTGCTACCTTCGGGAAGCAATACCTTATACACCTCCTTCTCGCCGTCCTCAAATTTTATGTCCCAATTCTTCGCTTCGCGGTATGCCCACCATCGCAAATTGTAAGTGGCAGTTTTACCATTATTTACGAGCAGTAGCTCAAAAATAGCGGTATCTCCTGCTTCTATCTTCTGAGCCGGGAAATCGCACCTTATCTCCACTCTCTTCCCCACACCTTCTATTTGCGCTGCCGCCGGAGAAAGAAAAAAGAGCGTGAGAAAAAATAAAAAGAGAGTAAGGATTGGCACTAATTTCCTCGCTTTTGCTTTTACTTTTGCTTTCATTTTATCCATTTTCCATTTTTCACTTTGCATTTTGCATTTTTACCGTATATCCATCCTCATGAATTTTGCGTATGCGATTGCAAACATTATCACCGGAAAGACCAGTAAGACGAGTAGATTCTTCCACACCATTCCCAGAGCTTCGAGGATACTCGTTTCAGCTCGTGACCCTGTTATCATCGTCGTCGAACGTGAACCAAAAGATACAGTAGATGATTGAAATCCCGGATTAAGAACCGCAGAAGATACTTTTTCGAAATTGCTCTTTGGATCGGCTATTGAAAACATCTCTTGCACCCCCATCACTTTATCCCAGTATTCCTGGAATTCTTCTTGCCATTCTTCTCGTATTCTCTCTTGTTCTTCTATTTGTTCTTCTTTGCTTATGCCTTCGCCTCCAGACTCATTTATCTCTTGTCTCCCCATCCCGGGATGCTCAGGCATGTCTCCAGCGAGTTGCATACCAACGAATGTGCCCGCTATGGGCATGACGAATGAGATCACAATGAATATCACAAGCGTGTAGGTTATTGCGCGGGTACTGTTTTTCGCAATCGTTGAACACATCAGTGCAATCGCAAAAAACGAGAACATAAACAACAGACTAAATCCCATGAAGACTAAAATCCGCACAAATTCGTCACCGGTCGGCATGAGCCCGAGCATCATTAGTATTCCTACTGACAATAACGTCATAATTAGCATCGCAAATCCCAGTGCTCCCATTCCGCCGAGCGCCTTACCATTGATTATCGTATCCCTGAACACGGGATGCGATAACAACGACTTCAGAGAACCGCTCTCTTTCTCCCCGGAAATCAAATTGAACCCAATCGCTATCGCCAGTATCGCTCCAAGAATGCCAAACAATCCACTCATCCCGTGGAAAACAAGTAGCATCGAAGGTTTTTCCGGCATCCCACGCGGCGGCATTACCTATGGATGCGCCTCTAGTTCCGCCGTTCGCTCTTTATAGCGTTCAAATCGCTTATTATAGTCCTCAACACCCCCATATATCGCCAAGAGCGAAATTAACATGAGTATTGCGAGAATCACCAGGAATTTCTTTCCCATTACGTGGTCCAAGAATTCTTTTTTTGCTACCACGGATATTCCAGACATCTATTTACCTCCTTTACCCTTATAAACGGATTCCATGAAAACATCCTCTAACGTTGGCTCTTCTATTCTCAGCTCCTTAATTCCAACGTTGTTTTCAAGCAAATCCCTTGATATATATTCTCTTATATCGGATTTCGCTTCTATGACCGCCTTTCTACCTTTGTACTCCACGTTAACGATATTTTCATGTTCTATCGCGGGCATATCTTCTGTTGTTTCCACGATAATTTTGACGGTCTTCCGCACGTCTAATTTCGTCTTGACTTCATCAAGTGTGCCGCGCTCTATCAACGTGCCATTTGAGATTATGCCTATCGTATTACAGACCTGAGCGACCTCGGCTAAAATGTGAGAAGAAAAGAAGATC
>JAUWNY010000066.1 GCA_030612405.1 Candidatus Methanophagales archaeon
AACAATGGTCTGTACCGTAGGGTCCACCTTATTTTCATTATCTGGAATCATACATTGGCTCACCAGGTAAAATAATCGCTTTTAGGCTATATAAAAAGTATCAATAGTTAGAATGTCAATCTCTTATCCGAACACGCATGAGGGTCATTTACAGGGTCATTTATAGGGTCATTTATAGGGTCATTCAATACATAATATCCTGTTTTCAGCGACCCTACAAACCGGATAATTCTCTTATCTTTTAAATCAGATATATCTCTTTTTGCTGTTTTCAGCGAGACTTCTGCTATCTCCATATACTCTTGGGTGGTTATTTTACCCTTTTCAGCAATATATTCAATTGCTTTCTTCTGCCTTTCATTTAATTCGTGTTTTTCTTCAATTACATCAATTGAAATTGTCTTAACCTGTGATTTAAAAATGACTTTTGTCTCAATCTCACCTAAATCATATATTGGCTTTTCATTGCCATTTATGCGACAAAGCTCATTTTCAAGATAAATCCCGGAGCCATATTTTTCAATAAGACCAATATCATACATATAGCTGGACAAAATAGAATTAACCGGCTTATGAATGGGCTTTTCAGGCGTTACTCCTTCAGGAAATGAACCGGGGCTTGCAATCTCAACACGGTCATCAAATATGAAAACCCTTACATCTGCCCTGCTTTGATAATCCCTGTGAATCAAGCCGTTAATTATTGCTTCTTTTAGCGCTTTTATTGGATACTCATATTTATCTATCCTCTGGAACTTGTCTGTCCTTAAGCCCATGTACCTTATGTTTCTTTTGATGAAGTTTTCAGCTTCCAGAACCATATCCCACAAAGTACCATCGCAGTCCCATTTATCAAGAATTGTATTGAATATCTTTGTTCCTTTTATTCTTGCAATTCTTAACTGCGCATGATGCAGATGTTTCAACGGGTCTTTCCCAAAAAATAGTATTCCTGCATTCGTGGGCGTGTCTCCTGAAACTGCTTTAATATTGTTGAGAAAATCCTTTAGAGGCATGTTAATTTTTGCAGAGATATTTCTTTCTTTCTCCCGGAATTGGAGATATTTTTTAACTTTTTCAGTGTCTATATCTTCAAATGAAGAATCTTCGCAAATCCATCCATCCCACTCGAATTTACTGCAATTAAGAATTGTTTTCTTTACTTCATCTGGCGGCATAGCAATTGTTTCTGTGCCTGACCTTGTATATGGAACAGCATCAAAATAATTGAGTTCTTTATTATACTTTTCAACAGTTACTTTTATTACAGGCAGTCCTTCAACTTCAATCTCTTCAATTACAGGAACAACAGCGGGTTTTATTCGGGAACCTATTTGCTGGGATATTTTCCTGAGATTGGAATCAGTAGCGACCTGACCCATTACTTCACCTTTATTTGAAATGCCGAAATAGATTATTCCTCCTTTGTGATTTAGAAAAGCGCAAACCGTTTTGAGCACTCTTTCCATCTGGGACAATGATGGTTTCAGTTCCACGGTTTCGCTTTCTTTACATTTCATAATTATTTGCCTTTTATCAAATATTCCGAAAGTATGACCTCTTTTGGTCCTGAAATGTCCGCCGCTCCTGTAACCACTCGCTTTTGTAGGAATTCTGGAGCAATCCCTGATTTGACTTTTGCCAAGATTTTAAGCGGGTTTATTTCACCTCGATTTGTTATTTCCTTTACTAATTTCTTACTCGTTGCTTTTGGTATCGCACCCTCTTTCAGGCGTTGCAGAACTTTATGGATATAATCTTCGTCATCATCGGTGAATTCGGGTGACCGTTCAATCGCTCTAAGAAGCTTGATTAACCTCGGCTCACTGCCGCCAGAATGTCTTATCTCGCCCCCTGCATCAGTAAATACCGCATCAAACTCCTTTTTGTTCGTTTCTAAATGTTTATAGAACTCAGCATCTAATTTACCCCGTACACGTTTTGTATTCGGGTCCGCCTCTAATATCTCCGCCGCTCTGAAGAAATCAACTTCTTCAACCGCGTTGTTCATATTAGCCAGAAAAGTCTTTCTCAGTTTGCCTTTACGGAAGAACGTTAATACCGAATTGTAATCTTTAGCATATTCCCTTGCTGTTCGTGCTTTCTTAGGCAGTCGCTTGATTTTTTCAAATAAATCCGGATTGTTATCGCGTATATCCCGTAAATACGTCAAATACCTCAGTTCAGGGTCGTCTTCTTCGCCTTCTCCTGTTAACGTCTTTTTTGATGTTAATCGGTCAAACAAGTCATGGGACTTTATCTCTTCATCGGTTAAGAGCCGTGCGTCATTACCCAGCATCTCGATAAAGGCGTTGATTTTTGCTTCTGCAGCTTCTTTTAAGCCGATATTCACATTAATGGGTCCTGCGGGGAAAAAATTATACGTATAGATTTTATCGAACTTAGAATCAACTCGATTAATACGACCTACTCTTTGCATCATTCTCGTTGGATTCCAGGGGATGTCGTAGTTTATAACTACATTTGACCTGTGCAGATTCACTCCCTCTGATAGAATTTCTGTTGAAACCAAAATACGATAATCATCTTTTGGATGTCTCGCTCGTGCATCAAAGTTCTCAATTACTTTGTTTCTTGTGCCTTCTCCCGAAGCACTGGAAACGCATAATACGGTATTGGCAAACACAGGGCTCAGTTTCTCCTCAAGATACTCCGCTGTTTCTTTCGACTCGGTGAACACAAGTAATTTGTTTTTCTTGAGTATCTTATCCTCTGATAAAATTTTTATGAACTTATCAAGTTTAGGATCTTTTTCTATACCCTTCCACATATCACGAATTTTCACAAGCATTTTCAAGTCTTTTTCTAAAAGTTGAATAAACTCTGGTTCGAAGTCTTTAGAAGGATACCGGTAGGCTTTCTCTTCATCAATTAGTTTCTGTATTTCTTCTTCATTGTCATTCTCCAACAACTCAAAAATCTTATTTATGTGTTTTTTACTCACATATACATTTCCCCTTTTGTATTCGGCTAAGAATCGTTCATAAGACCGTATAAATCTTCCTACGGATTTTTTAAACGCAAAAAAACTGCTCTCTAATCGTTTTAGCAAAAGGATTTTCATAAACCGCCCCATGTTCCTCTGAGCTAATTCTTCAGGCTGCGAAATGCCCTTCTTTAGATAGAGCAGAGGCGTATATCTCGCATACGCAAATTCCTTAACGATTAACTCTACTGTTCTGTTAAAAATTTTATCCAGGTCTTCATCAAAATGGTATAAAATTGGATTGGGGTCATCCACGTCAGGGAATTTTAATTCCTGTTTCTTAAAGTCTTTACTGTAATATTTTATAATGTTGCTTCTGGTTCTTCGCACCATCAAATATTGTAAAACATTCTCACGAATATCTTTGGCATTTTCTTGAACAATTTTTAAATAATCTTCCTTATCTCTTTGCCTGTCTAATCCTTTCAATCTATTCTGAAGTTTCGTAAAATACTTTTCTAAATCTCTTACTTTTGGATTGGGTAGTGTAGATTTATGCGCATCTTGAAATAGCTTTATTTGACTCAAGATATCCAACGGGGTATTATTAAGTGGTGTTGCGGATACTAAAATCACCCGCTTACCCCTGCATATCTGGGCTATCTTTTCATACATCTGTGTAGATTCCGTCCGGAATCTATGGGCTTCATCAATGAATATGTTTTTGTACTTTTCCGTACCTCTCTCTACAACCTTATTTAACATCCCTATTGATTCAAAATCGGTTTGTCTTACTCCAAAATCCGAGAATACATTGCACCACGACCCGGGATTGTCTTTCTTAAGCAAGACAGGCGGAGCAATAACTAAATTTCTACCGTCCAGTTGATTAGCAAGCATTGCAGAAATATACGTTTTACCCAGTCCAACAACATCAGCTATAAATACACCTCCATATCCTTCAAGTTTCGTCTCGGCATCACGAACTGCATCCTTCTGATATTTTAAATCCATAAAATTTTCGGGATGGTAAACATCAAAAAGTTCAGCCTTATCTATGTTGATTTTTTCCTTGAGATACTCATAAAGAAATTTTAGATATAGCTCGTAAGGCGTAATTGAATCGTTTAACCATGTTCGTGTTCTGATGGTCTCAACATATTTTTCGGAAACATCAACTGAGTTTTCCCATAACTCGTTGAATTTTTCCTTGGCAAATCTATAATCTCGATCATCTTTTAGCTCCACATTAAACTCTAAATTGTCTGATAAACCCGATTTAGAAAAATTACTTGATCCAGTTATAACTCTTCCTGGTTCCCTATCACCTTCCTTAAAAGTCATAATGTATAACTTGGCATGGATAGTTTCAGCAGGATAAGCATGTATCTCTAACTTTTCGGATTTAATCCATTCAATGAATTTTTTGGTTCCCTCTTCAACATCTATCGAATCAATAGAGGTTTCCATTTCTTTTACTACCTGATTAGAAACTTCTTCTTTAATCTCTTTATGGGATAAATTCAGGGTTTGTTGAACTTCTCTTTTTGATTCCTGGATAAGATCTAAAGTTTCTTTTCCTGTGCTTATACCCACCAATATTCTGATTTTTTCAGTTTCTTCTAATGATTTGTAAAGCGAATGAAAACCGCTTGCATAGAAATACCCTACTAAACAATCAAAAAAACGTGTATCTTTAATAAGAGTACTAAATCGGTTTAAAAGATTCTCTTCGCCCTCGTTAGTTATAAACGTTAAGTTCTGTGTCATAATTTGTCCTCCCTTTCAATTCCTCTTCCATACGCTTTTCAAATTGTCTGACATTTCCCCGCCTCGCCACTAAAGAAACATTGTGTATATGTGTAAATATTTATACTCAATATAAATCTCAGTACCCCCTTCGCCTCCCCACTCCCCAGAACAGTAATTCTCTACAGGGCTTAAAATTAAAAGTTTGGTTTTGGCTCATTTTCACCGAACTTTTCATACCACCTTTCATACCACCTTACTTGTTGCCCAATAACTTATTCACAACCGTCATTCTTTCACTTCCCAATGCCCGCCTTTAGCTGGGCCGATTCTTTCTAATATGCCTGCTTGTTTTAATTTTTTAATATTCCATTCAATACCCTTTACAGTAATTCCAAGTTCTTTTGCCAATTCACCGGTTGATATTTCAGGATTATTTTTTATTAAGTCTATAATTTTCACCCTAGTTTTCACCCTAGTTTCCTCCACAGTTTTTTTGGCAGGACTTGGCACGTAATGTTTACGCTTAAATGTCGTGACAAAAATTCCTGCCACTACCTCAAAATCTGCATCTGGCTCTTTATCCAATATTAAGCTAATCCCCCTGCCCCACTTCTCCACAAAATGAACTTCATGGAACATGTCAGCGATTTCCTCGTTCCTCCTTCTGGAAACCATTTTATTCTTGATTTGCTCAATAGTTAGATAAGTGATTTACCACCGCCGAGAGCACAGAGTTTTTTTTTAGACTGTTTCAATCTTTACTCGTGTTTTCTGATGCCTCTGCGTGCTCCGCGTACTCTGCGGTAAAAAACCGAAAAACACTTCACCACGAACCAACAAAAACGAGGATTAAAACCAAACACCATCCTGCTCGTCATTCAATTTTATCTGTCGCGTTCTCAACCCCCTGCTCGCATTTATTCCTCTTCCTCTTTCTCCTTCCATTTCTCCTTCTCGGCCTTGTTTCATCACAACCGTTGGTTTTGGTTTCATCTCCGAATTACAATTGTCAACCCAGTTGCAATATTCACAATCTTCAGCCGGTTCGGGCATTTCTCCTTCTAACAGGTCTAATGCAGTCGTAAAAATCCGCATTGCGTTTTCTATTGATATCTCCATTCGCACAAGGTCAACATTAAAAACAACGTCCCCCTGCTCTCGTACTTTTAACGGATGGTAGAATATCAAATAAGCATAATCCTCCGTTTTCCAGTCGTTCTTTCGCAGCAAGAAATTGTAAATATCCATCTGGTTCTGATAATAGCCCGGCGTATTCTCTTTAAGCGGGTATCCTCTCGTCTTGTAGTCAATAACAATGAGTTTATCGCCGTTCATCAGAATATTGTCCACGGCGCCTCGATAAAGAGTTCCATCCTTATCCGTCCATCGAATACCTCTGTAATTGTCCCTCCAGATGCTGAGAAGTGCCACATCGTCAAATAGCTTTACTGCTCCATCCAGTTCCCGCTCCAGTTCGTGAAGTTCCGGCGGTAATTCACCCCTACGCATAAAACTGTCAAAATGCGCCTTCAGTATTCTATCCATTCCGTTCGGCAGTGAAGGGAAGATCCCCGCAGGTCTCTTAATGCCCTTTCGGAATCTAAGCCAGAAACATCTGGGGCATTCCTTCAACAGACTTAAACTAGATGGGCTGAATTTGTATGGCATTGTTAATGTTATGTTATGTTGAGTTATGTTATGTTAAATCAAGTTAAAACAATTCCGAAAATTATTAACCACCAGATTACACAACACTTTTTCTTTTTTGCAAAAAGAAAACCTGTGCTAAAAGAAAAACTTTGGAAATGTTTTTAGTCAAGGTTTTTACCGAAGGTAAAAAAGTTGTTGGTAAAGCTTTTCTTTCTAAGAAAAGGTTTCTCGTGAAATCTCGTGGTTCATTATTTGCAATTTATTACTGGAATGACTATAAATCAAATTAAGTAGCCGCTCTAACCCGCCAATCCGCTAAACCTCTAACCCACCAAACCGCTAACCCGCTATCTTCTGCGCTCTCCGTGAACTCTGCGGTTAATCGGAGATTGTCTATTTAAGAAATTCAATTAGGTCGTCCTTATTCAACCCTGTCTGATGAAGGATGTCAAGTAACGTTCCTTTTGCAAGTTCTCTGTGTAGAAACTCTCGATATAAAGCTCGATAGCCTCTTTGAGATTCTGCTGTGCTTCTACAAGGGATTCGCCCTGTGACGTCACGCCAAGTTCCGGACACCTTGCCCCCTAAGAATTTACCTTTCTGGACGATAGACACCAAAAATACTTTTTTGCTCTCCATTATTTATTATTCTCCTTTTATATTTGTTTCATTTTGTCTTTACTTTAATAGCACAGAATCCCCGCATCAAAACAATTCCGGGTGTTCCGTATGAATAGGAATCAGCTCTTCAGGATTTATCTCTTTAATCATTGCTCGGATTTCATCTCCCGATGCGTGGCCCGAAGCATGAGCAAAATATTCTTTTATCTTGAAATGGTCTAACCAATTCCGCTTCCTCTCTTCGTCTAATTCCATCTCATCGCAGAACGGCTCACAAGACGATTTTATCCATATCGCATCACTGCTGGGTTTTATATCCGTAAGTTGATTCAATTCCCACAAACTCATTGAAACGACATATTTCGCGGGATTTCTCTGCAATTCGCGGTATGTGATGCAATTCGCCCGGTTGATAAACGCCCTTTCCCAAACCGAATAGTCCTGTTCAACTAACTTACTGTCTGTTCCTTCTTTATCAATCAAACCCCAGCTCTTCCTGGGTACGAGAATTTCAACCTCGTCCAGAGAGAAGGGGCATAAATCATCCAACTCGTTTATCAGATACGCAAGTTTGAGATTAACTACAAAGTGCCTGTTGTTCTCTTTTGCCGCCTCAAAAATACTCGTTACTCGGTCTAAATCCCTGATCGGGTGTTCGACAAAAACCAGCTGAAATTTTGATCCGGCAATAAATTTAGCAATCTTCCTTTTAACTCCTTCTTCACTATCTTTTTCCTTGCTGTCTATTCTCGTTCCTTCCGACAGCAGCCATCGAGGTTCCGCTGCTTTTGCTCGCTTTACGAATTCCTTACTTAATTCCTGATTTGAGCCATGAAACCGAATATCGCCGGTATAAACCAAATTCCCGGCGTCTGAATAGATAATATAACCACAAGCACCGGGCAAAGAATGGTCTACCGGCACTAATTCCACTTCTAAAGACCCAACCTTAACTTTTTGGTATGCTTCCATTACTTCGATATCACGCACGTGAACAAAATCGGTGTTCTTTCGGGTAACTCTGCTCAGTGTTCCTTTCCTGTTAGTGTAAAACGTGAACGCTTCACAGGCAGTAATAAATTCAGAGAGCGGATTGCTTCCTGTTTCTTCTAAAACACGCAAAATGACTTCGGTTGCTCTGGCACAATAAATCGGGATATCAAATCGTAAGAAATGGATGTATTGTGCATGGTCTGCATGGGCGTGAGAGATAAAAACCCCATCCACTTCCTTCTCCTCTTTCGCCATATTCATGTGGCTGAGATAATCTTCACGGTAAATCCCTTTAATCTGCGGCAGTAAGCCAAACTCGAAAAAATCGGTTAATGAAGCACATTTACGCGGCTGTAAAAATTCCGAGAAATATTTACCCGCCTGACTAAAACTCATACCAAAATCCAATAAAATTTTCGTTCCTTTATGCTCCACTAATATCTTGTTCCCACCGATTTCTTTGTGTCCTCCTAAGACGGTTATGTTCATTTTTTGTGATAAATATATATTATGCCGTATATATCCAAAAATAGAATTAAACAAAATCTTTCCTTTCCTAATAAGCGGGAAAGAACAGATTCATGCAAAAGGTAATAAAAGACCCCATACACGGATACATAGAAATAGACGACCTTGCAATCGCGATAATAGATACCGTGGAGATGCAGCGATTAAGAAGAATAAGACAGCTTGGCTTTTCTTATCTGGTTTATCCCGGTGCAAACCACACGAGATTTGAGCATTCGCTCGGCGTCTATCATTTGATATGCCTTCTGCTCGACCGGCTGGAAGTAGCGAAAGAAGAGGAGCAGGAGCTTATCGTTGCTTCCTTAATCCACGATATTGGCCACGGTCCCTATTCGCACGTGACAGAACCCGTAATAAAAAAAATCACCGGAAACAGCCATGAGGACATAGAAGACATAATATTCAAACAAGAAGTCGAGGTTGAAGCTAAAGTTGAAGTTGAATCCGCTAAAACTATTGTAGAAGTCCTGGATGAGCTTTCTTTAGACAAACAAAGGATAGCGAGATACATAAAAGGCGAAAGGAGGGCGGAATACGTGGAGGGCGAGAGGGACCTATCAAAGGTTTTAAACGGTGAAATAGACGTGGATAAGATGGATTATTTAGTCCGCGATTCATATTATACCGGCGTGGCATACGGCGTTGTTGACAATATACGGATCATTCAAGGGCTGGATTTTGTCAATGGTAAAGTCGCTATAACAGAAAAGGGAATACTACCTGCGGAATATTTGCTCTTTTCTCGTTTCTTGATGTATCCTACAGTTTATAATCATCACACGAGCCGAATAGCACAGTTGATGTTTTCGAAAGCACTTGAGTATTTCATCGAATCGAAATTTGAATCTGATGGCCACATCCGGCAATACGCGTTGGCATTAAGAAAGATGGACGATTCGGAAATAAACATTGCGCTGCGGAATGCGAAAGGCTACCCGGGGGAGATGGTGGAACTGATAAACAAGCGGCAACTGTTCAAACGTGCGGTATATAAAGGCGTAAACGAGCTAAATGGGGATGTAGCAGCACAACTGAGTGAAGAAAAGCGAAGAAAAGAAATAGAAGAGGAGATAAGCAAGCGAGCGGGTGTGGACGAGAAATATGTTATACTGGACTTTCAAGGAGAAAAAGGAGATGAATTAAAAGAAAGCGTGGCGAAGGTTGTCGTTGATAAGCCCATACAGGGTTTACAGGGTCGAGAGCAGAGCGCACAAGAAATCAAGAGTTTACGTGAGGTTTCATCGCTCGTGTCAATGCTCAGTCAGGCATTCCGAGAAAATTATAAAGTGGGCGTTTACACACCTGCGAGATACCGCGAAGAAGTGAAAAAAGCTGCGGAGATGGTTCTGTGGCCTTAAAAGAAGCAATGGTGGGCACTATCTAAAAATATAGTGAGTTATCACCGCGGAGAGCGCCGAGTACGCAGCGTTTTAAGACGGTTTCAATCATTGCTCGGTTTTTCTGGTTGTATATAAGGTATAACTTCCTTCTATTTAAGACACGGATTTACACTGTTTTTTTCTTTTATTGGGCTGGCAGGGCTATTTTTAACGGCATCGCTCTTTTCATCTTGTCTGCGTTAATCTGTGTCAATAATTTATTTTTTCGCGTTTATATGAATTTTTCTTTAAATCTTATCAAATTTGTTAATAAAATGGGAAGAATAAATGGTTTAGTTCCGAAACGTTTTATTTATCTATCTTTACAAATGAGTGGTGAAGCGTAATAAAAAAGCGAAATGAAAAGCAGAAGAGAAATTGGAATGGCATTTGTGTTCATTATTCTACTTGCAACTTCATTAGCGACATTTGTTACCATTAGTGCAGTAAACACATCTCAAAATCCAATCATTACCGAAGTATATTATGATACCTATCTGAGTGGTGATATAGATGGCGAATTCATACGAATGCACAATCCCGCAGAAAGTTCAATCAACATCGGTGGCTGGCAGATTACAGATCTCGAAGGCGTTATCACGTTCCCCGCATGGGCGAATATAGGTGCTGGTAGTAGTCTATATCTCGCTTACAACGCAACGGCGTTTTATGAAGAAATGCTACAGAAAGCAGATTTTGAGTACGGCGTGGATTCTAACACGACGCCAGACATGACAAAATCAGGCAGTCTAAAATTAGCTAATGCGGGAGACGAAGTAATCCTGAAAGATGATGAAGGCAGGATAATAGATGTTGTGATTTATGGTAACTCCGTGTATGCCGGGGTTGGCTGGACTGGAGCTCCAGTGAAAGACGTAGGTGCGGGTATAATCTTAGAACGAGACAGAAACGAGACAACCGGGCAATACGAAGATACAAATACGTCTGCGGATTGGGATGATTATCGAGTATACGTCGTTGGGCAATCGCACTTCCCTTATGAGACTTTTAGCTTTGAAGGAAATGTAACGGTATTCACCTCTCCGGACAGCAGCTTTAGCGTAATCGCAAATGCAATAGACAACGCCAATGAATCAATTTACTTGAATGTTTACCAATTCCACAATTTCTATCTGATGGACCACCTAATAGATGCGTTGGAAAGAGGCGTTGAAGTCAAAATAATGCTCGAAGGCGACCCCGTAAATGGGATTGCCGATGATGAAAGATATATTGCAAACGAAACCGTTACCGCAGGCGGAGCGGTAAGGTTTATGATAAATAACAAAAGTGAAGGCATTTATGACAGATATGCGTTCAATCATGCGAAATATGCACTTATAGACAATGAAACGACGATAGTAATGTCCGAGAACTGGAAAAATACAGGTGTGCCCACCAATAATACCTTTGGAAACCGTGGTTGGGGCATTATTATAAACAATCCAGATGTAACAAATTATTTCAGCGAGGTCTTCCGTGAAGACGGGAAGCCCGCGAGCAAAGACTGTTTCCCATTTACCCCTGATGACCCAATCTACGGGAACAAATATGGCTGCTCTCCACCGGATTTCGTGCCTAATCGGACGATTCCAACCGGCAATTACTCGCATCCGTTTAATAGCGAAATTATTTCCGGTGAGTTCAATGTTTCTCCAGTTTTAGCACCGGATACTTCGCTATTGCAGACAAAATCTATTATTGGCATGATAAAAGGAGCGGAGAGCTCTGTTTACGTCGAGCAGCTTTATGTTAAGGACTGGGGGACGCATGCCGAGCCAAAACCAAATCCGTTCTTAGAGGCTGTGATTAATGCATCAAGGAGAGGCTGTGAAGTGAAGATATTGCTAAACCCAACATACAGTCTCGAGTCAAACCAGGCTACAATTGATTATGTTCGTGGCATTGCAGCAGACGAAGGGCTCAACTTAGATGCAAAATTTATTGATATTGAAAGAACAGGGCTCAACAAAACACACAACAAAGGCGTGATTGTTGACCGCAGTAAAGTTCTGATCTCAAGCGTCAATTGGAATGAGTACAGCCCAACAAATAACAGAGAAGTTGGAGTGATTATAGAAAATGAAGACGTAGCAGGATTTTATACGGATGTGTTTTTGTATGACTGGTATGAAGGTTTGTTGCCGCCAGTAGCTGTCTTCGATACTGGAGCAGGCACATATCCCAGCATCTTTGGCACGCACAATGGCACAATCACGCCAAATCAAACAATCCCGGTATCCCTGCTTTACACATATCCATGCACAGGCACAGGCGGGCATACTGAATACGCGAAAATATGGAATGAAACTTGGAATGTAACTGCTAATTGGGCTGGCTATCAGGGAGATTGGCATAATATATCCTTCGATGTGCCTTTCATCCTAAAAGTAAATGAAACATACAACTACACCATTCGCACAGGCTCTTATCCTCAGATTCACCATAATAAGACTTTAACAGTGCCAGATGGAGAAATAACATGTATTAAATTTACAGACGCAAACGGGAGGGTTTATTATGACTGGACACCTGCAATAAGGCTGTGGGCGTGATAAAAGAAAAGAAATAGAAAAATTTAAAGGTATATTTTTTCCTTCTACTTCTCCTTTCCCGCTTCTTCCTCTGCACCCAACAATTCTTCTATCGGTTTCGTCCCGTACTCCATTATCTTCACATTTATCTGCGATATCTCCGATGATATTTCGTTGCCCCTGACCGACTTCCTTCTCCTCTTTCCCTTCTCTTTTGGTCGGTAGCCGGGTGGCGAAGTAATTAAGATTCTCTTTCTTACAGCGCCCGACACGTCTTTTCGCATCGGTGTGCCATCCGTATCCGAGCCACCGCGTATTTCCAATCCA
>JAUWNY010000138.1 GCA_030612405.1 Candidatus Methanophagales archaeon
GGATGTACTTACGCATCATATACAGGAATATAAAAAGGGCTTGAGAACACTTGTCCTTCATACGGCAAGAGCAACGAACAGGACTGCGATTGAAAAGAGGCTGAACTGGGCAATGATAGATTATTATATTCAAGAAGTGAACGAGAAGAAGATAAATGTCTTTTTCGGTGATTCTATCTGCATTGGTGTCATCAAGCAGATGCATTTCACGTCATTGTCAAACCTGACGGATGAGGAGGACTTTATTCTTGGCACGATGCTGGGCTATGCCAGATTAAAGCAGTGTGAACGCTATCTTAAAAGGAAATACAGCGGGGGGAATATAGAGAAGGGGAGTAGCAAACATGTATCTCCAGCTCGGGCAGGCGCAATAGGTGTTGTCGCGTAATCATTCATTTTGCTATATCCTTAAATTCCACCGCAGAGTTCACGGAGAACGCAGAGACACAAAAAAAAAACATAAGCAATGATTGAAACAGTCTTAAAACTCGGGGGGTCTCTGCGCTCTCGGCGGTGATAAATCACTTGATTTTTAGACTGTGCCGGCGTTGGATTCTCTGGAGAATGTATCCCACTATGCTAAAAGCGGTAATATTTGACCTGGACGGTGTATTGTCAGATTCGGTCGGGCGGGATATAGCCATAACGGTGGCGGCATACAAAAAATTCGGGTATTCCATCACAAAATCGGCTCAACCCCTCGTTATCGGTCGGCATCCTGCGGACCGTATCGCTTTCTTTGCCGAGGAATTCGATATTCCAGAGGAAAAGCAGCGATTGATAGTAGAGGAGGAGAAAAGACTTTATCGTGAACTCTGGGATACGACATCTAAACTATTTCCCAATGTGAAAGAAACGTTGGATACTTTCAAGAGCAAAGGAACAATGCTTGCGCTCGCAACTACGTCCACAAGAGATTCGGTAAAAAGATTTCTACAAAAGTTTCGTTTAGAGGGCTATTTCAAAGTGGTTTTAACCCGAGAGGATGTATCAGAACGAAAACCAAATCCCAAAATTTATATTAAGGCGAGGAATGAACTTGGTTATAACCCCGATGAAATAATTGTCGTGGAAGATACGGAAATAGGCGTGAGTGCAGCAAAATCCGCAGGATTGAAATGCGTAGCTATCCCTAATAAATATACAAAGAAGCAAGATTTCTCAAAGGCAGATTATGTCCTCGAATCAATTGGTGAGCTTTTTAAGATAATTTGATTGTATTTGTATAATCATGGTAAAAAACCACGAGATTTCACGAGAAACTTTTTCTTAGAAAGAAAAGCTTTACCAACAACTTTTTTACCTTCAGTAAAAACCTTGACTAAAAACATTCTCTTTGTTTTTCTTTTAGCACAGGTTTTCTGCGAAGCGATTTTTCCGTAAAGGCTTTTGCAAGCAAAAGGGTTTTTTGTAAAAAAGAAAAAGTGTTATGTAATCTTGTGGTTAGCTAAACAAATGCTTCTCACCTTTCTAACAATCTTTTCAGATTTTCTACTGAATCTTTTAGGGTGATCATGGTTTGCCCCCTTCAAATTCAAAATATCTTTTGAATCAACCTTTTGTTATAAAGCAGATTAATAAAACACACACCAATCCCAAAATAAGACCGGTAAGACCTGTTTTTAAATTCTGTTTTATTTGCGCTGCGGGAATCAGTTCTTCTACGGAAATGTAGGTCATAAATCCTGCTGCAAGTGCAAGCAAGGCGCCTAATAAATCTAAAGACATTCCTTTTAAGACATAATAGCCAAAAATAAAACCAAGTAATTCAAACAATATTGTCACTGTTACTATAACAAAAGATTTCATTCGCTTTTTCGTTAAGCCGTATAAAGGAACGATTGTTGCGATATTCTCTGGCACGTCCTGTGCTGCAATCCCCAACGCTATCGTAATTCCCAGTACAGGCGTTAAAGCGAACCCAACCCCAATTGCCAATCCTTCCGGGAGGTTATGCAAAGCCATGCCGATAACAAGCATAGTAACGCTTCTTTCAATGGATGGCTTCTCTTTTCTAAGTAACTCTGGATTTATATGGGGCAAGGTTCTATCAATAATCCAGAACGTGACTATTCCAATGATAAAAGAGTTCATCACCGTAAACGACTGAATTACCAATTAACCACAAAAAAGCGATATTAGCCTCCAAGCTAAACCCGCGAATAATAAACCATACAGTATTGATGCTGCGGTTAAAAGTACCGCTTTATTGAAGCCAAATTCTTTAATAAACATTCCTAACGCGATTATGCACGGGATTCCAATAGTGGCAGCAACACCAAAGGTATAAATCTGAAGAGGAGCTAAAACAGAGGATACTTTACCGCCTAAAACTAACAGAAGCATTGAGCCGGTTAAATCCTTCTGCAAAAATCCAAATACCAACGGGATAATGGCTACATTAGGCAAATCTAACCACCAAGTAATCGGCGATAGAGGTGCCACAATCACATTGGTGAGTCCTAAAGTATCCAATCCCGCGTATGCCACTCCACCTAAGAATAACAGGGGTACAACGAGATATACAAAGGTCTTCATTCTAATCCAGCTCTTGGTAACGATATTTCCAATTGAAGGTATTCTATAAGGGGGCAATTCCGGCAGTTCATAGAGCACTGGCTTCTTCTCTATTCGTGTAATCCTCTTCATTATGCCGCCCCAGACTAAAAAAGAAACGAAGAGCGTAATAAAAACGGAAAGTGCCAACCATTTGCTACCAAAATAGCCAACTACACCCATTATTATGGCGATTCGAGAAGAGCAGGGTACACAGCTAAGTAAGGCTGCTGTAAAGAACTTCTCTTTCTTTGTAAACAGAATTCGCGTACTCCTCGTAGCGGGTACGGTGCAACCCAAGCCTAAAGCTAAGGGTATAATCGCACTTCCAGGGAGATTGAACCATCTTAAAAATCTCTCCAAGTTGACGACGTATCTTGAGAGTAGTCCAGCATCTTCAATCAGCGTAAAAAGGATGTAAAATATAAAGACGTAAGGCAAAGCAATGGAAATGCCCGCCATCATCCCTGCTAAACCCGCTTCTAACGCTGTACCACTGAAACCCACACCTAAATGAATCAATGACAAAAGGTATTCTGTAAAGCCAGTGAGGATATCTTGAATCCAGCTTCCAATGAACAGCAGCGCACCAAAAATGGTGACGAAGGTTAGAATAGTGAGAATAGGCCCCCCTAACGAGTGTAGAAGAGCTCCATCGAGCCGCTCATCCAAACTTCTTGCTGCTTCTTCTACATGAACTAAATGGGTTACCTTCCCGGAAATAAAAGCCGCTGTACCGTATCTTGTTATTGCGATGTCCTCTGCAACTTTTGGGTGCTCGATTAAACCTTCTTTAACCGCTTTGATTGTTCGCGTATCGCTCAAGTATCCGTAAAAATCCGCGTCTTCTTCCAGGACTCTTAATGCTACGAATCTCTTTGGCAGTTGCGTTCTCGTCACCTGCGAGGATACTTCCATTATTGCGTCCTCTATGTGATCGTCATATCTAACGGTGAATGTCTTGCCCTTAGTTTCTTTGATCTCCAAAAGTGCGTTTACAAGTTCCCCCATTCCCCGTTTTGTTAAAGGATTGATAGGGATGACGGGAGCGCCCAGTATTTTACTCAATTTCTTATGAGCTATTATTATCCCCTTCTTCTCGGCGCTCTCAACAAAATTAAGAGCTATAACAACTGGAATCTCAGCTTCTAATACTTGAAATGTCAGATAAAGGCTTCTTTCAAGAGAAACCGAATCGGCAATTATTATTGCTCCGTCTATCTCCTCTTCAAATAATGCCTTTTCTGCAACCTTCTCCTCTTCGCTTCTGTCAGAAATAGAATAGATTCCTGGGCTATCTAAAAACTCTATCTCTTCGCCTGCGACCGTCTTTTCAGCTGTGGTTACTTCAACCGTAGTTCCAGGATAATTAGATACGATAACTTCTGGACCAACCAAGGCATTGAGTAAGCACGATTTCCCGACATTGGGTTGCCCAACTAAGATGATCCTGAGTTTCATCCCAACACCTCTATCCCTTTTGCGATGTCATTACCCAACGCGAATTTCTTGCCACCAACGTAAATAACCATGCCGTCCGGAATCTTGTACATGACCTTGATTTTCTCACTGGGAACGATGCCCATACTGACTATCCTTTCAAATAATCCGTAGTCAGGGAACAGAATATCCGTAATTATGCCTTCTTTGTTAAGCTCGAGTTTTGTCAGCGGAAAGCCTTCCGTTTTAAATGTAGACAGCTTTTTTATGTGCTCAATAACTTCTTTAGAGATGTAGTGTTCAAGGATATCAGTCATTTTATGCGCTTCTCTTTCGCTTCTCGTTCTTTTAATTTTAAAGTAATTCTCAAGGACTAAGTGTCTTTTGACAATATTTTCTGCCTTGCCAAACCCTTCCTTTGTTAATACAATAAAGTCACCTTGGGATTGTACTAATCCCTCTCTCTCCAATTCTTTAATTGCGTTGGATATGAATAAATAAGCGACTTTAATCTCGGATTTTATAGATTCTAATGAGACTCTTTTACTTTTCTCTTCACCCAATATCCTCAGTATATCCTCTTCTACTATTTGTAGAATGTCAGATTCTTCAGTCATATTATTACCTTACCCTAGAAGGTTTGTCCAACAAAGATTAGAGATATTATTAATAATATGTCTTTCATTTTTATCCTTGTATATAGAGTAATTAACCTCCTTCTATTTGAGACACTGATTTACACTGATTTACACTGATTTACACTGATTTTTTCTTTTTTGTTGGCAAGCTGACATATTTTTAACGCATTGCTCGTTTCATCTTGTCTGTGTTAATCTGTGTCAACGATTTATTTTCTTGTTTTCCCTCAAACGATTTCCGCTCGCACAAAAGTATCCTAACAAAATCTACCAGTCCATAAGCTTCTTTAACCGCACGAAAACCGTGCTCTCGCAATAATTCCTCAAGGTCCCGTTTCGCAAAATCTCGGTAATACTTGCTCTCGTAAAGTGATGTAAAGGACACGTGCAGCCATCTATGCAACCTGTTCTTCGGAATGTGATAGTCAACAACGATTATTTTCTCGCTAACTCTTCTCATTTCGTCCAATACAAGGTGTCTTACCTCGTGTGGCATTTCATGCAGTCCAAAAGAAATGCATGCGCAATCGAAATAGTCGTTTTCAAATGGCATTTTAGTTGCATCTGCCACCACAAACTGCACATTTCCATATTTGTTCTTCTTCTTAGCCACCCGCAACATTTCTTCTGACAAATCAATCCCCACGACTTCATAACCCTTTTTCGCAAATGCAAATGCCTGTGTCCCGGTTCCCGTGCAGACGTCCAGTATTTTTATTTTGTCTTCTTCGTCAACCAAGTCTGCAACCTTGTTCCTTATGCCGATTAAAGGCAGAGCAATAAAATTGTAGAACCACGCCCATTTTCCAAACCATCCTCTTGTGTAGCGGTAGTAACTCTCGTCCATTTTACTTCTCCATTTACACTATCCTAACAAAACAATATCTCTGATATAATTTTTAGGCTCATAAATAATTTCAATCCCTCTTAAACCTGAATACTTCACCTCTTTGCTCAACCAACGTGAACAAATTCCCCCTTGCAAAGATATTCATAAATTCTTTCGGGTCGAGATGTTCAGCGGTAGCAAAAAGAATTCCACCCGATTTCAATACCCGGTGTAGTTCATCCAATAGTTTATCCTTGTCACTTACCATCTGAAACACATCGTATAATAAAACAACATCTACACTCCGATCCGGCAATCCCGTTCCTCGTGAGGAGAGAATCGTTTTGATGTTAGCTATTTGTTTCTTTTCGATTTTTTTTTCAACCGCTTTTATAGCCAGAGGATGAATATCTAAAGCATAAACAACGCCATCATCGCCGCCCATTTTCGCCGCCGGGATACTGAAACTCCCTATTCCACAGCCGTAATCCAGAACAGTTTGTCCTGCCCGTAGTCCCAGCTCATGTAAGATTCTTTCTGGCTTTTTAAATGTGCTGCGTAGTGTTAATACCGTCTTCATTATCGCAAAGCCAATGCGGGGCATCTTCTGCTTATCCGTTCCACGTTTGAATATCACACCCCGGAACATCACAATAGCCACGATGAATTGAGCAACCGCGATGCCTTCAAATATCATAAATATTGTCATTTTCTCCATCAGAAACGTCCTGAGCCCTAAATGAAGAATCATAACAATGGGAGTAAGTGGAATGATAATCAGAGGTATCAGAGCAGCCAGCCAGTGCCACACCGGCTTATCCGCGCCACCATACTCTTTGAGCGCGAGGATTCCAACGCTGATTGTTGAAACACCTGCAATTAGTCCATATATCACTCCACGCAGGTAAACAAGACCGTTGATATAGCAAATCACCTTGACTACGGGATATAACAAACCCAGTAAGATATAGAAAAAATATATTTTTATTCTTCTGCTCATCTTTTTTCTCCTCTTCCATACGATTTATATGCTTGGTAATTAAAATATATCCGCGACAGAGTTATCCAAACGAATATTATCTTCATCCAATGTCTCCAGAATACTACTTTATACTTTCCTCCCGCTCAAATACCCCATTACCCAGATATTAGCGAGCCTGCCGTGATTGACACCTGCCTCCTTAAACC
>JAUWNY010000028.1 GCA_030612405.1 Candidatus Methanophagales archaeon
AGACAGTTGCTCGGCTTATGTTTAATATCTCTGCTATTGTCGTTTCCTTTTTCCCTTTATGAACCAAAAGCAAAACATGGGCTCTTGTCAATGCTCTTGCGCTTTTCTGACCTCTCTTTGTAAATTCTCCGAGATACTTTACCTCCTCTTCCGCGAGTTCTATCCTTTTCATAAAATATAGGATAAACTCACAGTATTTTATAGTTGTCTAAAAACTAACTTGTTGAGACACTAGCTGCCTCCATATTTTTTCTAAAGGATGTAACATCCATTGCCGATTCCCCCTATTATTTTTCCTCTTTTACACAAAAATCTTATAAATCCTACAAAGTTAGATACTATATATTTTTCGTATCTATTCAAGGTTTTTCTCTTTTTATAAAATAGTAGCTTCAAAGAATATCTTGAAGTACCTTGAGAAAAAAGGGTTTGAAACTATCCCAATTGAGGATACATCTGATTATACTGTGAAAATTAATAGGTTTAAGAAGTATGTATCAATACTTAAAAATTCAGTTGAATTTACCGAAAGAGAAAAGGAGAGGGTTTTTATGATGAAAAATTTGGCACTTATGGAGGAAGCGATTGAGAAAGGAGCGAAGAAGGCTCTTTAGGTATGATCGTTATCTCCATCCATTTCAGGATTTCTTACGAATCTAAATAGATTTCTGTGGGGATACGTCCTTATAAAAAAACCGCAGGAGGATCCCTACGGTTATAGATAGTATTGCGAGGAGCACAGCGAAGAGCGTAGTAATAACTCCTTTGAGATATGCTACCTCTATTTCGAGCATAGCAACCTTTTCTTGTAAACTACTTTGAATTTGGGTAGCTCCTCTATACTTCACTTATTACACGGCTACCCCTTTCTAATCACGAAAACCTCTCCTTCCTTTTTCTCTTTCTCTACCTCAAACTCAACATCCAAAAACTTCTTTGTCACGTACATGTTCGTTTCGAGATGCTTCGTCATTTCACGAACCCTTATCTCCGATTTCCCATCAGCAAGTGCGATATACGGAATAAGCTGGTCGGCAAGATAGACATCAACCGTAGATGCAGATTCCAATTCTTTTATGATGTTCCTTGCCGCTTCTTCACCCACGCGTTCCGCTCGTTTGCCTCGCTCGCCCAATGCACTGCCGCTTTTGTAGCCCTTCCATAGCGTTATGCCACAGCCCGTTGTCCTCCCACCTCCATTCTCTATCTCTATTTTTATCGCGCTATCGTACCCCGCCGCATTTAATACGCTTTCCGCGGCTTTCGCCTGTCTTTCCGCTACGTGCGCCGGAAGCCCACAGGAATGAGAGATGCCCTTTACGACTCCTTCTCTTGTTCTCTCGCTCTCTACTAAAACAATTCCCTTCAACTGATGCGAAGGCGTTATTTTTGCTTCCACCAATCCGTCACCTTTTGGGTAATAACCCCTACGTTTCAGGTCGAGATGCACGTCACAGCCCATTTCACGAATAGTTTTAAGGAACAGTTCAGTGTAAAAATCCATTGGCGGCGACCATTTAACGTCTGTTCCACCTCTTATACGCACTTTCGTCTCGCTATCCGCAAAAACCGCAACTGGAATAAGACACTGCAATAGCAATGTGATGCTTCCCGCAGTGCCTATGTCTATTTCACCTTCAAATCCGTTTAGCGCACCCGGTGCGAATTTTAACCTTGTAGAACGCAACTCCAGCCCCTCTGTTCTACCACCAGACAGTTTGGCTACCGCTTTCACCGCATGCAGATGCTGCGCTGAAAGCCCGGGATTAGGTCTGTTCGCTCTTATGTTCTCTATCTCTACTTCCTCGCCTGTTATCGCCGCAAGTGCGATTGCAGTCCTTATTATCTGCCCGCCGCCTTCGCCGTAGGTGCCGTCTATCCTGATCATAAACTTTCTTTCTTTGAAAAAGAAAGAACCTTTACCAAGAAAGAAATATCCAAATACTAAATCCGAAAATTTACACGGATTTTTTCTTTTGGTGGGTTGGATGAGCTATTTTTAACGCCATTGCTCTTATTATCTGTGTTAATCTGCGTCAATCTGTGTCTATAATTTATTTTACACTTCTTTTTGTCGTTACCTCACAACCATCCTCCTTCACGATTATCGTATGCTCCGCTTGCGAAACTAACCCTTTTCCTTCTTCTCTCAACACGGGATAATCTCTTAATATTCCGCCGTTTTTCAACGTTCGTAGTGCTATATCAAGCCTCTCGCGTGGCAGCCACCGCTTGGCGAATGGCAACCCCTGGTATTTCTTTATTTCCTTTAGCAGCTTCTTCGCTTCTATCATTCTGACGGGTTTCGCTCTTATCAGACTGTATATCTCCGCATTACCGTGCTCTACTACTTTTCCCGCACCCTGTGCATCCGTTGCAAACGGTTCTATCGCAATGACGTTGTTCTCTCTTAGTATTATTCCGTGCTCATACTTCACATTGGGAACCACAGGAGGAGCATGGGAATTGTGTCGCATGAGCCCGTGCCCCGTCAGATTGACAATAGGCTTATACCCTCGCTCTCTTATGGTATTCTCAATTACTTCTCCTATCTCAACAGTGGTTACGCCATCACGAATTATCTTTATCGCTTCGTTCAATGCCGCTTCAGAAGCTTTTACCAGCCCCTCGTTGTTGCCACTTAAGTCCACGGTCACGGCACTATCGCCAATATAACCGTTTATATGGGTACCGATATCAAGTTTTACAATGTCCGCACCAAACACCGTCTTGTCATCTATCGAAGGAGTAGCATGTGCCGCTTCCTCGTTCCTCGATATATTACATGGGAATGCCGGTTCTGCACCCTTTTCCCTTATGCTGTCCTCAACAAATTCGGCAACCTCTAATACCGAATTGCCTTCTTTTATCTTCTCTACTGCTTCTTCTCGTACCTCTGCCAGAATCCGACCTGCCGCTCTATAATCATCTAATATGAGTTCTGTTTCTTCTCCCATTTTTATTACTCCTGTTGGTTTCTATTCTTCTTTTGATGTTAAAGAGTTACTTTTTTCATTGTTAGGGTTTTCGAATAAAACCCATTTGATTAAAGTGGTGATCGAAAGCGAAAGCTTCTTTTATTCCCTTCTCCCACATAACAACAAAGCTTACGCAATCAGTAAAACTAAAATCTTTATCCTCATATCTTTCGAATATATCGAGTGCTTTCTCCTCGATTTTACTTGATACTTGCTCAATCTTTACTACTTCGCTCTTTCTGATTTTCTTAGAAAACTCAATGGAAGCCTTGGTACTTATCCTGAAACGGATCAATGTCAGTGTTTCATCCAGAATATACGAAGTGGTTATCATCTCATATCGCTCCTTTCGTAAAACTTGCTCGCGGAATTGGAGAGCTCCCTCATGATACTGATCCGACTCGTCTTCCAAAGCCAGAAATGCACTGGTATCAATGAATATCCTCGGTAGCATTATTCCTCCCCTTACGACCATAGAGATACTCATCGTGAGCTTTTGCCAGGTCTTTCAAGCCGGATTTACCTGCTTTCCCTATTCGAAAGAAAGGATCGTCACTATATGTACTCAGCCGCCCAATGTATGATTTGATGGCTTCTGTCACCTCGTCTTCCAACTTAGATCCTTGCTTTTGTGCGATGGCTTCCAACTGCCCATAGAGCTTCGCCTTAATTCCGATGGTTATGCTTTTTTCTTCCCCCATTCTCACACCACATTATATAATTTGTATTTTTGCTTATATTCTCAAATATTATTATGTTAAAGTTTACTTAATATTAACACAAACATCACTCAACCCACTTCTATCTTTCTCCTCACTTCCTCCTTCAGGTCAACGTCTTTAAATATCGAAATCCGCTCTAGATACCACGAGCAAGGTACTTCCCTCGCTTTTAACTCCGATTCTGCAAGATTCACCTTCAGTACCGTAAACTCAGAAGCCTCTTCTTCTTCTCCTCCTCCTTTTTCCCTTCTTACCCACATATCAACGCTTTCGTACCGTTTAGAGGCGATAAACAGCATAAAATGATGCTTGTAGTTATGAAGTTCCCATTCCTCTACTTCTATGCCCATTCGTGGGAATTCCGCAGGATGCGTCAACCGAAGTTCCTCGGGATATACCACGGGCTCATAATTTATCCTTGTCCTGAGAAACCCCCCCGTGTCCCTCGCCACCACCTCGTATTTTTTCGTGATGCCTTCATGCACGATAAGCGCGGAATAAAAAGGTTTATTGTCTGCCGAACCTCTGAAATTCGATACTATCTCAAAAGGTATCGTTTCTCTTGTTATGAGCCCCGTATCAGTAAAAAATTTATGAAGCGTATCAGGGCTTTCTTCAACGCTTATCTCTATCTCCACCGCTATTGTATATAGAGGACGAAGAGAAGAGCCGTAGTCTTTCAACTCTTTTAGTCTTATGCTCTTTTGTTTTGTCTCAAGCATTATTTCTTTCATCGTTTTTATACGTTTTTGGATTTTGGATTTGAAAATTGTTTAGGATTAAACCCTTTCTGGGTTTGCGGGGACGTGGGCAGAGCCCACGATGCTTAGGATTTAGGATTTCTTACTCTTTATTGAGTACATTCAATACGTATAAGTCCTGCGGAACTTAAACGGCGAGAATTCTACGCCGCCACCCTCATAAAATTTCGTGAACCACTCGTAGAAATGCAGCCTGATGGTATGTATACCGGCCATTATCGCCTCAAGTACTATCACGACAGCCGTCCCGAGTAAGAACACCGCAGCCGCTATCACCGGTCCTATCGTCGGATTTAGCTGCAAGCACATGAACGTCAAAAGAATGAACACCTCGATTAACGCCGCATGACACAGTGCCAGAGCGAGAATCCTGCCATAAGAGACCGTGTTCGCAAGATACCGGAAGAAGTTCTCCAGCAGTGCATCTATCACACCATCTATGAGGATAATAAGATAGTCTATAATTCCCCTCTTTTCCTTTTTATCTGCATTACTCGCTTCTTCTCCTCCTCCCACTCCTGCTTCATGCCGCAGTTCTGAAGTTATCTTGAGCACAAACAGCGAGAGGATGGGTAGCAGAATGAAGATTACAATGCCCGCTTTCAGGTCGATGAAAGAATAGCCAAACAAAACGAGTAACAAATAAAGTGCGCCGAATAAACACCAGATCTTTACAAATCCGCCTATCCCCTCTAATATGTTCCGGTTAGAGAAATTATTTAACGTATTAAGAAGTAAACCAAGCCCCATGTGCATTACGCCTATTAGCATTGTCACCACGAACATGAACTTCACGTTTGGTATGGGTTCGAACCACAAAGGCTCGAAGACGAGGATAGAAGGAATGTGTGCGCCCACGGAACCCGCGACTAAATGCGATGCATATTCACTGAACCCGAAGAATTCGCCGAATAATGCCCCAGCGACCATCGAGCAAAGCCCGCATAACACGATTATTATCCCCATTCCCTGCATTTCTTTTCCCAAACCCTTAAATGCGAACATCAATGCCAAGCCGAGCAAAAGGATAAAAAAGCCATGCCCCATATCCGGGAACATAAGACCAAAAAGGACCGGGAACATTATAGCGGTAATCAGCGTTGGGTCTATATCCTTGTATAACGGATGCCCATACATCTTGATTATCGATTCAAAAGGTTTTATTATTCGTGGATTGTTCAGCAAAGAAGGCACACGCACGTCCTCACGCTTTGGCTCTATCACCTCAATCACAGAGAATCCACCTGTCTCTTCGTTTATTCCTTCTATTATGCCTTCAACCTCCTGTTTGGGCGCCCAGCCCTCGATAACGCGTACGTGTTCGCTCTTACCAAACAGAACCTTTGCCTTTGCTTTGCTTTCCTCTATCTGCACAAGTTCCTGCATCACGAGCAGGTCTTTAAACCTTGTCTCTCTTATCCCCTCTATTTCGCTCTCGTTCTCCTTTATATCGCTCTCCAGCCGCTGCATCCTTGTCGCCGTATCCTGTATTGCTTCGTTTATAGAATCAGGAATGTGTTCCGGAAACACCTGGGATTCGAAGTCCAACCGAGTCAACACCCGCTCCACTTCCTCTTTATCGGTCTTTAGTGCCACAATCAGCGCAAAAGCAAAAGCAAAAGGCACCACTCCCCCTTCCGTTTCGCTCTCGGTTATCTGCTTTGACACGACAAGGTGATTTCCACCGGTTATTGTTTCAAGAGTGCTTTCCAACTCGTCTAAATTACAGATAGGCAACTTACCCGCATACACCGAAATAAATTCGTGCTCACCTACAAAATCCGGATTAACGCCAAAATCTTCTAACGTCTTCAATGCCACTAAGAGTTCCTTTGTAGTTGATAATTCTTCACTTAATCGCTCATTTTTATCTGTTAATGAGGTTATGGTACGCTCTAACTCTCCAAAATCCTTTTCTACCTCGTCTAACCTTATCTCCTCTATATTTATCTTTTCCGCTTGCCACTTGCCCTGCCCTACTTCTTCAGGTGCTTTAAACAGCGTCTCCCTCAAGCTCTTCTTCGCACCCTCACCAGGTCGCAACAGAGCTATCAAATTGTCCATCCTCGCCAGGAGTTCGGAGGTTTTCATTAATATTGCATCTGCCTTTGAAGGTTCTATTAACCCTTTCCAGTCGCCTAAGAACTCCTTTATATCCGTAAGATGAACGGACCCTAAAGCATCAATTCGTTTGATTACGCTGTCTACAAGGTCATTCAGGGTGACAATTCGCAGTTCCCGCATTTCCACAGGCTTTAGCATCGTTTTGTATTCGCTCTCTCTCTTTCTCTTTTGTATCTGTAATAATGTAAGCACTAAATTACTTTCTATTTTGTTTAGAATTATAAAACTATAAAATTATAGTCATTCCGAAAAGTATTAACCACCAGATTACACAGATTTACACGGATTTTTTCTTTTTGTCGGACAGGTGGGGTATTTTTAACGGCATTGCTCCTTTCATCTGTGTTAATCCGCGTTAATCTGTGTCAATAACTTATCTATTTTCTTGTGTTAATCTTGTGAAATCTCGTGGTTTATTACTTTTCTTTTTAAGAAAAAGTCTCAGGCGGCCAGTTATTCTCCATCCAGCCGGGAATCCGTCCACTGTCCCTCGGACCCACGAGCACTGTCCAACCCGTAACGTCCTCGGTCTCGCCAGAAAGTCGCGCGGCAAGACCCGGTATCACCATTATCTTATGCTTTACCTTTCGCTCCACGTCAAACGATTCCAGAGCATCTTTCATCGTTTCGGCATTGAGCTGCCCACCCGCAACGGCGGATTCTACGCCCATCCCTTCGCCATCTACCACCATCAAATATGAATCAATCTTGTTAGAGGCGAGGTCGCTCTCCACCGTGTAATAAGTCAAAGCGAAATTAGTAGTAACAAAAAGAGGCGATTCACCCGCTGTTGGAGTCCCTACCTCTCTCAATCCCGGCTCTACGCTTACTGGACGCCTCGGGTCGGTATATATATTCGCAACCAGCGTGCGCTCAGGTATCAACGAATGCGGCTCTATCGAGTGCAAAATCATTATATCCGCGTATTTCAGGATGAACAAATCTGCGAGTATCGCTTCCCAGTAAGAAGTCTCCAGCGTGTTTTCCGCTTTAGCTCCCGTTTCGTTTCCGTTAACCAGCCATGCGGTCATCGGCACGGACATCAAAGGATATGCAATTCCTTTGTTCCCATCCACTATCCCGGCACGCCGTATCCGTATAAACCGGGAAAACGTCTCCTCAAGCCCTTTCCCGGTGGGATACGTCCCCGGGTCCAACACGATATTCGTCACGCCAGCCGAGGAGAACGTCACGGCAAGCGTGTTCAGCATGTCGAGGTCCGCGGAAAACAGCGTAACTGGAACTTCATATCGCATTGCGAGTTCCAGAAACGCTTTCCAGTTATCTTCGGTTGCCGCATATATCAGCGGATTCCTGTCTGAAACTTCCTTCAATCCTTGTTCTACCTGTTTCGTATCGAATGAGCATAGCACGAGTGGTAAATCGGTCTCTTCTGCTACGCGTTTCACACACTGCGCAAATGTTTTCGCTTCGCCCGACACCGAACGAACGGCAATCGCATCTACCCCTAAAAATTCACCGACATAAAATTTCCGCCAATTCGTTATCTCTCTTACACGCTCTCTTAACTCTTCTTCCTTCATCGTGTCCCAGACGTCATAAGCAAGCGCTGTTCGGTTAAAGAAAGTTAATTCGTGTCGGTGCATGATGTCTTCGCCACCTATTTTTATCGCTTTATCGCCTATTCCTACCTCCACTTCTCGTACTTCCGGCGCTAACATTTCCGCTAACTTCTTCCCTTTTTCTGCGTATTTGGGCTCAAAAAGCAGCGGACATTCCTCTAATTTCTTCTTCCTCTCCAGCAGTAGCGACGCAAAAGCCAGACACGTTTTTTCACCGCATTCTTTGCAATTCGTCCCTGGCAGATATTTCCATGCCTCCATTGGGCTGCTTATTTTCATTTCCTCATGTCCCTCCCCACGTGACCCAATCCGCCATCTTCACTTTTTTACCCTCGTCCTCTGCTCCTGTCGCCCCGAACAGCATTTGCGTTATGCGTTTAACCGCAGCCGCAGCCGTTGGATGCATCATCATAAACATATCTCCACCTGCTACCCCTAATGTCAATCCCGTCATTATCTCATACAAAGGACCCCTATTCGCCGCAGGTCCCCAATCAGAATCCTCCCTGATAGGCGAATCCTTCATCCACGCTTCTCTCGCACCCCACGCGTTGGTTATACCGCACGATATGGGAAACGCCAAATCCGTATCGCCTTTTAACGCCGAAATCCGCATCCTTTCGATGTTCGTGAATGCATAATCCAGACCGTAGCCAAGCGCAGCGGTTGTAGGGTCTATCACGATGTCTTCGCGCGGCACGCCCAGTTTAAACAAATACCTGTTCAGCGTCTTTTGCGCGTTTATGTCAAGCTGCGTCCACGAAAGAATAACGTGCCCGTGTTCCAGCGCCGCCTTTGCTATTCGTTCGTAGTCCATATTCAGGTTTGCGGATGCAATTAAACATCTCTCACCCGCGGCAGCTTCAGCGGCAGCTTCCAGCACACCCGGGTCTTTATCCGGATTGCCTGAACCACCGATGACAATAGGAACTTTTACCGCTTGCAGCACGTCCTCTACCGTCTTTGCCGCTTCCCTCGCCGACGTATCCTTTATCGTTGGGTCTGTGCTTATCAGATGAATTGTAACCATATCAGCCCCAAATTCACGCACGTTCTTCTTCGCCCAGTCACCGGGGTCTTCCATCACGTCCTCGTAATGCCCCCGCACTGCCTTCGCCATCGTAATCGGCATGTCAAAGCAATCTACGGAAATCACCGGTGGATGCGGCATTTGATAGTCAAAATTATAGAAAGGCAGCGCCTTTTCGCCTCCTATCGTTACCGTCGCTTCTCTCGTGCCACCATCAGCCGATGTAGCGCCGATTGTAACTTCTTCTATCTGACCCTTCCATTCCGTTTTCGCAACTTTAAATTCCGTGCGTATTAATTCTAAATCCAATTCCTCCGCGGGTGTCGTCGGTATCTGGGCTTTTTGCACACCTGCTCCTGCACTTATTATGGACTGCAGGGCTTGTACTATTGAAGGGGGAAGAGCCACGCCACCCGCAGCCAATTCTAACTCTATATCGCCTTTTATCTTTACGTCCTCCAATTCCACTATTTCGTATTTCTCCAGTATTTTTGCTATGTCCGCTAAGGTTATTTCCTTCTCCATCGCTCCTTTTATTTTGTTTTGCTTGTCTTTTTATATGTTTACAATTTTCCCCTCATTCTTAACATTTTCTCCTTTAAATCTGGAATGTCTCTTGTAACGACCTCCCACGTTAATTCCAAATCTATTCCAAAATATTCGTGAATCAACTCAACGCACTCCAATATATGTTCTACGAATGTCTTGGTGTCTTTCTTCATATCTCTTACCTCTTATGGCATGAGTTTGGAATTTTTGGCAACTTTCTCAATTCAGGAACTAAACTATGAAAGATTTTTAAACATAACTTAATATATACGAACTTTTCCATCATCCCTTCACCCCTCCTTCTCCTCGTCCTCTCTACTTCCCTCCCTTCTTCTTCACTATTATCTTCCTGATGCTGATGTCCGCATCCTTCAATATTATCTGTATAGGTGTACCGCCTCCTGCTCCCGATGCCATCATTGGTATAGATGCAAGAGGAACTTGAGCTGCTGATGGAACTGCTTCTGCTTCTACCTCTGCTGCTTCCTCTTTTACTGCCCATCCCTCTGTTACCCGCCCTCCATCAACTTCCCGGATAACTCCTTTTACCACCGGATGGTCTACGCGCTGCAAAAAATCCCTGAGTTCTTCTATGTCTTTCACGTCCTTCTCTGTCGCTATCTTGTCCTTCATCTCATCAGAAATCGCATCCGCTACTCTTTCCTTTAAATCCGATGCCATCCAGACTACACGCCGCCATCCACCGTCCAACTGGATAAATTTAGAACTGTAGAAGTATTGTATTCCTATCCCAAGGAATCCTTGTACCTGCTTCCCGCCGCCGACCGAGCCCGCAATGGTCGAGAACGGCAGTCCAATCGGCGTCTCTGAAACTTTCGAGCCACGATGCACCCATCCTATTCCTTCAACTTCAGGTATATAAAATCCCGCAACCTCAAAACAGCCGCAGCTCGTATGCGGCTTCTCTAAAAACGAATGTATTTTTATTGAATCATATTCGCCGCTCGATAGCCTCACTGCAGCTTCATTTACACCCGTGTATTCCCCTCCTATCGGGTCTATACAGTCCCCTTTTGGGATAGGGGCGTTGGGTCCTTCGGGGTCAACCCTTGCTGCAGCTCGTGAATCAAACCAGCTCATCGCACCACAAAGTGCTATCCTGTCCGGTGTGACTACACAAACGTTCGTCGGGGCGAAGGACTGGCAAAGCGTGCATTGATAAAATTCATCCACATCCTCATCATGAAGTCCCCTCGATCTCATATCCCTCGCTTCGTATATCTGATTCGCCTCTTCTAACCTCTTTTCCACCTCTTCTTCGTCTGTTATAAACGTAGCCTCCATGCGCTCGATAAAGGGCAGTTCCGCCTTGAACAGCATTATCGTTGCCCTTCCTATTTGTTTCAATGATTTCAGCCCTTTCTTCACCGCATCCGTGCTTATCCGTACCCATATTTCTCCCCTCTGGTTGAGATGCATGTATCCCTGGATATAAGACTGGTATTCGTGATTTCTACGCTCTATAACAGCCTCAAGGTCTTTTTCTATCTGCTCCCCGTATACCCGGTATATCATCCCATACGCGTATTTGCCGCCTTCCTCCATATCTGCCAGGTCGGGTCCTATCAGACTGACTTCCCCGTCTTTTATGTTCTCGGGCTCAGGCTCAAAGAGGACAAGCTCAAATCCGGGCTTACTCTGTCCTCCTAACTCCGCATACAGCCCTGTTTTTCTTATCCTTTCTCCCTCATACATGGGGTTTATATCGAAAGGGAACTTTTCCTCCTCTTCTGTCGCGCCCATTTTTTTTCTTATAATATCGGTCCCTGAATACTTCTTGAAGAAAGGTCTTTAAAAGATTTTCTAAAAAGTTCTAAAACACCCCGCGGATAATGGACAAATGTCAGTATTTTACTGCTGATATTTTAACAATTTCAACAACACCGCCTTTTGTGCATGAAGCCGATTCTCTGCCTGCTCAAATATCACTGAATTGGCGGAGTTCATCACGCCCTCCGTTATTTCTTCTCCTATATGCACCGGCATGCAGTGCATCACGATTACGTCCTCCTTCGCAATTCGCACCAAATCCTCGTTTATCTGATAATTTTTTAGATCGGTCTTCCTTTTCTCGCTTTCGGTCTCATCTCCCATTGATACCCACACATCGGTGTATATCACATCGGCATCCGCAGCGGCTTTTTCTGCCGTGCCCGTTATGAGTATCTCACACCCCATCTCTCTCGCTTTTTCTACTATTCTCTCATCAGGCTCGTAACCCGCTGGACACGCTACGGAGACATCCATACCTGTAATCGCAGCACCACCAATTAGCGAGTTACATACGTTATTCCCGTCTCCGAGCCACGCTACTTTGACACCCGCCAGTTTGCTCTTATACTCCTTTATCGTCATTAAGTCCGCTAACGTCTGGCAGGGGTGCTCCAGGTCGCTTAACCCGTTTATCACGGGAATCGAAGCATATCTCGCAAACTCCTCCACCGTCTCATGCCGAAACGCTCTTATCACAACTGCATCAACGTAAGCGGAAAACACTTTTGCTGTTTCTTCTATCCTTTCCCCCCGTCCTAACTGCAGTTCGCTCCAGTTTAGACTTGTTACGTCCCCGCCTAACTCATGCATTGCAACCTCAAATGAAACACGAGTGCGAGTAGAAGGCTTTTCGAAAATCATCGCTAAGGTCTTACCTTCTAGGTCATTCCTCGCTCTTACGCCTTCTTTTCGCTCCTTTTTCAGCTCTATCGCATTTTCTATTAGCGCTTCTATTTCCACCTGCGAGAGGTCAAATATCGAGATAAGGTTCATGATAAGGAATAAAGAGGGAAAGGTATAAATAAGAAGATGGTTTTCTTTAAAAGAAGAGGGAAGAGAAATTGTCGTATCAAATTTTTGTAGGTGGCAATTAAAGGGGATGGTAAAAGATGTTCGTCCAAAAAGGGGGTATACGCATTGCAGATATGTGGGGATTATCCATACTTGTGAGAAAATGTTATAATATGGGTGATATAATGAATAGGATAAAATTAGAGGGCGAATAAATGTTTCCAACTGGTCAAAATCAGATGCTTTTGAAGAAGAAATTTGAAGAAATAAAAGATATCAAAAACCCACAAACAAGAGGCTATAAGTTTGAAGAATTAATGCTTGATCTATTCCGATTTTATGGTTTACAGCCAAGAAGAGATCGCGGAGTGACTAAATCCGGAGATCAAATAGACCTCATCGCTAATTTTGAAGGGAAACATTTAATAGTAGAAACAAAATTCTTGAAAAAACCTGTCGACAGAACGGCCATTGAAAAATTAAATTCGAAAATGGAAATTCGACAACCGAATACAATAGGACTATATTTCTCAATGTCTGGGTTTACTAAAAATGCGGAAAAATATGTATCAGACATCATTAAAAAGAGAAATATTGTTTTATTTGATGAAAATGAAACTAAAGAGATATTAACATCGAGGTTAGATTTCGAGAGATTGTTACGGAGAAAGATCTTTTTACAAACCAAAGAGTCTAAAGTTGCTCTAGAGATCAAAGAAGATGAGGATGTTAGACTTTTATCAGAGGACTATCATGATATCATAATTAATCAGACCAAAGTCGAGTATCTAACTACAAAATCAAAAGGAATAGATTGCGTGTTATTTTCACCAATATACTACGGATTTAGTGATAAAAATTATTGGATTGAACTATATTATCCGAATATTCAATTTAAAGATTTGTTGTTTATATTAAGGAAATATGAGGATATTTTTGGATTTAGTGATAAGTCTTCTTATTGTATAAATCAAACTAATTATTCCTGGTTTGGACTGGGTGTGGAATCTTTTTTAAAAGCATTGAAAAATAGAGCGATCAGATATAAGAAGACAGAAGATATCATAAAGCATCATTCTGAAGCAGTTGTATTTATTGATGAAATACCTGGACGAGGTTTATTCTCATTATCATTGGAACCCGAAATTAACCCAAACAGAGATATGATTAGTCATGTTTCAATCTCATTCTTATTGCAGGATATACCTTTCCCAAATAGTAGATATGAATTATTTTTTAAGACCTTAAATAATAATCCAGAATGTATTGAAGTAATTAATAGTACTGTTGAAACTAGACTAGAATTAGAAGAAGACTTTATAACTATCAAAAAGGTGGGATATTTAAAATTAAAGAACGATTTTTATCCTGAAAATGAACGAGAAGAATGGTCTGATGGCATTATATGTAAAAATCCCTTTTATAACAAGAAAATTGATTTTCCAAGACATAATAATTATTTTTTCAACGATAGGGGTATTCATGAGCTATTCGCAACTTTGGAAAACTTCATCATATTTCTTCCACATTATGAATCCGTTGATTCTCATCATAAATATCATTTAAGGGAAGTGAGATTGCTATCTGTTCCATCATCAGGATTTTCTTCAATATGTATAAATCCAATTGGGGACTGGTTAGATCATTAAACCTATACGTTCATCCATAAGTTTCAATACCTCTCGTTAACTCTCGCTCTATCCCTTTGGAGATAAATAGGAAAGTTACTACTGCAATCGATTTTGGAACACCTTTAAATCCCCCTCAAATTTTTAGGGGCTATTCAACTTCCCCTTAAACTCCGGCTTCCTCTTTTCTAAAAACCCTTTTAACCCTTCTCTCGCATCCTCAGTCGCAAGCGCCTGCCCGAAGCATTCCGCTTCGTAGTCCAACGCATGCTCCAAATCCATTTCTATACCCCTGTTCACCGCATCCTTTAATATCCCAAGTGCAACAGCACTTTTTGAAAGCAGTTTTTTGATAAGTTCATCAACCTCACCGTCGAGTTCATCCGCAGAGACAGTTTTATTCACAAGTGCTAACCGAAAAGCTTCTTTTGCATCTATTTGCTCGCCGCACATCAGCATTTCCATCGCTTTTGTCTTCCCTATCAATCTCGGTAGCCTTTGTGTGCCGCCGCCACCCGGGATAATTGCCAGGTTTATCTCCGGCAGACCAAATACCGCTTTTTCGGATGCAATCCTGAAATCGCACGCCATCGCAAGTTCCAAGCCACCGCCCAAACAGAATCCGTTTATCTTTGCTATTATCGGCTTCTTTAGCTTTTCCATGTAGTTAGTCAGGTTCTGAACCCAGCTCGACCATTTGCTCGCTTCTTCGGGACTTTTCTCAACCAGCTCGGTTATGTCTGCCCCGGCGCAGAAAGCCTTTTCCCCCGACCCGGTTATTACTATTGCACGCACTACTGCATCTGTTTCCGCATCATCCAGCGCATCTCGCAGCTCCGTCAATAAAGCCGTGTTCAACGCATTCAGCGATTTTTGCCTGTTGAGTGTTATGGTTGCGACTTTGTCGTTTTTCGCGTACAATATGTTTTCGTATTTGTTCTCTTCCTGCATTTTTTCTCTGTAATAAATAGCAATGTATACTATTTCTTTGGTAAAACTTTTTTATGTTCTCAATCTTGGCTTTCGCGCTTGTTTATTTCATTAAATTCGGGCTGCTCATCTGGTGTTATGCCCCAACTGCCCGACATAGTTTATAATGGTGGAGATTCATTAATATAACTTGACTTTCGCCAATTATTAAGGTATTCAAATGACACTAAATAGGACAGTAGGAGAACTTGAACAGATAACAGCAAAAATAAAAATTCAAACATTCTATAAAATTATTGGATTTCTATTAGTTCCATTAATTATTGGTATTTTTGTTATTAAAAAAGCTAACAAAAACCTGCACAACTTAATTTCTTCTAAGGAAAAGACAATAGATAACGTTAAGAGAGATATTAAGAAAGCATTGAAAGAGGTTGAAGATACGCATGAACAAATAAAAAGAGAAGATACCTATCTAATTTATTCAGTGAGGGAAACTACAACTGATAGCATCAATCAGTATTTAAGAGACTTGTCTTTCTTAGAATCAAGAAAAAAGCAATTTCAGGATGATTTTAACTCTTTTGTTAATGATTCTTATAATCACATTGTTTCAATCGAAGAGAAAGTTCGGATTTTTAATTCGGGGTTCATTGAAAGAAGAATAAGGGATTATGACCATTTATTCAAAAAATTACCATTCCCATTGGATAATGACCAGAAAACAGCGATAATCACTGATGACAAACATAATTTAGTGGTTGCAGGAGCTGGTTCTGGAAAGACAGAGGTTCTAATAACACGAATTGCATATCTTATAGAAAGAAAGCCCGATACAATAAAACCAGAGAGAATACTTGCTTTGGCATATCAAAAGAAAGCATCACAGGACATTAAAGAAAGATTAAAGAAAAGATACGGGCTTGACGTAACAATTAAGACTTTTCACGCTTTGGGTAATGAGATTCTTGAAACTGCTGCTAAAGATTCAAAAAAGGGTGTACCAAAATTAAAATTTTCAGGGGATAACTATGAAAAAGAATATAATAGATTCATTGAAGCTCTCTTTAAGAAAGCACGAGAAGATTCTGGTTTACAAAATGACCTTATTAATTACATGAAATTGTATGGCGATGATGAAGTTATTAAGAAGGAAGTAGACTTTGAAATCAAAGAAGAATACTACCGATATATGCGCAACCTAACCTATACCACGCTTGATGGCACAAAAGCAAAGAGTGAAGCAGAAAGAGAAATAATGAATTTCTTTATAACTCGCAATCTCGATAGAAAGAAGGTAAAAATACTCTATGAACAACCTGCTGTGTGGATGAAGTACAGTGATGAAAAAGGCGAGCACATTCCAAGACCGGATTTTTTCTTCCTGGATTATGATATTTATATCGAGCATTGGGCATTAAATAAGGAAGGAAGGGTGCCAGAATGGTTTGAAGGCGAAAATCCAACAAATGAATATAAAAGGGGTATGGAAGCGAAGCAAAAGAAATTCCAAGAACAAGATAAGTATGTGCTTGTTGAGACAACGCAGGGGGAATTTGAAGAGAAAAACTTCCTTCCGCTTCTTGAAAAGAAGATATTAAAAGCATTGGAGGAAAAATATCCTGATAAAAAGTTCACTTTTACCTCTCTTTCTTACGATGAATTGGTAGGGAGGGTGTGGGAAGAATGTAGAGAATCCACAAAAGCAATGCCTTTAAACATCGCAAGATTTATTCGTATTGCTAAAACATATAGTTTAACACCAGAAGATATAGAGAGAAGATTGTCTGATGAAAGATGGTCGCCAAAACAAGAAGCATTTGCCAAAATAGCTATTAAACTTTACAAGCGTTATGAAAACGAGTTAAGGTCCGCTAACCAGATTGATTTTGAAGATATGATAAATCTGGCTGTAAAAGAATTAAAAGAGAAGGAAAACCTATACAGAAACGTTTTTGACCATATCCTTATAGATGAATACCAGGATATTAGCACACAGAGATATAAACTCATCAAAGAACTAATGGAAAAAAATCCCGATTGCAAACTCTTTTGCGTTGGTGATGACTGGCAAAGTATCATGGGGTTTACGGGTTCCGATCTCGATTTTTTTGTGAAGTTTGATGCATATTTCGACCATCCTGCCAGAACAGATTTGACAATCAATTACAGGAGCATTAAATCAGTAGTAGATACAGGGGCAGAGATTATTAAACATAATGGTAATGCACAACTAAAAAAGGAAACAATTGCGCATACTGATAAAATCAAACCAATAAAAGTTTATTCGTCTCTGCACCAAAAAGAATATTACAAACAGTATTACAGTCAGATTGCAGAGCATTGCGTAAATAACGTTTCTGAATATCTAAAAAAAGGATATAACCCGGAAGACATTATGATTCTCTCCAGAATTGTTAATAGACCAAAAATGATTGGACCCTTACTGGATTATGCAAATATGACAAAAGTACCTATTTCAAAAGACTCCAGGAAGATGCACCACATCCATTTGATGTCGGTGCATGGGAGTAAAGGTTTACAAGCAAGAGTTGTTTTCATCCTTAATGTGGATAAAGATATGTATGGATTTCCCTGTGAATTAGAAAACCCTGATATTTTTGAACCTGCTATAACAGGAAGGAAGAAAGATAGGGAAGAAGAGGAAAGGAGATTGTTTTACGTTGCAGTAACAAGAGCTAAAGAAGATGTTGTTATCTATACTCAAAAATGTGCAGAGAGTAAATTTCTTAAAGAGATTAAGAATCGTATTAATGTAGAGGAATTACCATATTAATAGTAGTGGACACACTATTCCAATAAAAATGAAAGAAAAAGGAGCTATTGCGATAATCCCAATAAAAGGGATGATTACAGCAGAGGAATCGTTTGGTAATTCTTCTATTCGTCCTTTTTCACCTTCAATTTTAACAATCTTCGTAAGTCATAATTGTAAATATCATTTTTAGAAATACTTTTTATTGGTTCAATTTGATATTCATCTCCTATCTTCTTTATTTTTCCACTTTTTTCTTCTTGTTTCTAATGCCTAACGTTATTGCCACCACAAAAATCTCATAAAATTCGGGCTGTTCTTCTGATGTTACACCCCAATCGCCTGACATAGTTTATTAATTGTGGAACTTCTTTAATAAAAAGGAGCAAGCCACCAAAAAAAAGAGAGGTTATAATATCTTTGCTTTCTTCAGCGATATTTAATGCTTTTTCAGTAATTTCGTGTGCACCACCATAATTTAAATACCCTCGAGATTATTTTGTTTGTATGCAGGAAGGAAAAGAGGATTCTACAGGGTTTGTAAAAAATGTCAAGAAGAAAGTGTATGATTGGTGGATAAGTTACGGAAAATTGTGGACTACACGTTTTTTTGAGTACATCCTTCTTTTCTTGTTGGTTGCTTTTGTTGTTAGGATCGTATTTGCTCGTTTCAATCTTTATCATACCGATGCCGACAGTGCCCGATACATGCTCAGCGCACTGGTTCAGAGTCAGGCGGCAATCATTGCCATCGTCGTAACGCTGACCTTGGTTGCGGTTCAGCTTACCGCTTCTGCATATTCGCCACGAGTAATTCGCATTTTTAGAGATAATCCTGATATGTGGATACTTTTGCTTTTTTATGGAGTATCAATATCTTATGGACTCTTGGTTTTAAAAATGATACAAGTAGGGGATTTAAGACAAATCCCTCTTTTTTTACACCCTCTTGAATATCACATATTTTCTGCATATGTCGCCGTAGTTTTTACTTTTTTCATGTTGTTTCCTTATATGTGGAACATCATCAATCTTTTGAATCCTGCCAATATTATAAACCGATT
>JAUWNY010000052.1 GCA_030612405.1 Candidatus Methanophagales archaeon
CAGCATGGATTTCATCACGGGTAGGTATGTGCATCGTGTTCTCCATCCATCAAACGAAATGTTTTATTTACAACCATTGCAATGGATAATATAATCTTATTAATAATAAATTTTGTGGTCGAGGGGGTGAGTAGTTACAAAAAAAGGTCGAAAGAAAAAGCAGTAGAAGGATTTATTAAGGTTTTGATAAATAAGGGGGGATATAAGTAAATGGTAGGTATTAAAGAGATAATTGAGTGGATAACAGGGATAATTGTGATTGGGATTATATTTATACTATACCCCCGATTAAAAGAACTGGCGTTAAAATTTGGGTGAGCGCTGTAAGGAACGAAGCCAGATACGCACTGTTATCTCCTTTACGAGAGTGTCAACTAACTCTTTCCAAAAATAAGCGCATCTATCGCATTACCGAGATAGGGAATTCCACGAATCACGCCCCGAATTACTAGTATTCCTCTGCTTTGATTTTCAGTATTATTTTCCCACCATGATTTCCTCGTTTTATCCACTGATCGGTCGAGTATAGTGAACAAACTGGTTTTAATTTGCTCAATTATTCTTTGAACTTCATCGCTGTCGAATCGAACCATGCCTATTTTGCCATCTAGACATCGTATTTCAAAGGCATATTTAATTTCTTCCTCTCTTTTTTCTGAAATATTCTCGTACTTTACCGAGAAAAATTCTTCAACAAGGTCATGTAAAGGTTTTTTAGATCTTTGAGCGATCTGTTCTTCATCGATTTTCATACTTAATCTATCCATTTCAGTCTTATACATTTATGCTCCTCCAAAAAATGAATCCAACTTCATATAAAGTTGGATATTAAACTTAATAAATGTTTTTATCCTTGAAGCCGAATCTACCAGAGAAATTAGGAGCTTGAAGAAGAACTTGAAAATTAAGCAAACAGAAAGAGATACTAAATTCATGCGCGTCAACCTGATGCCCGTTTTTGAAAACGGGGTCCGTGACTCTAGTCCGACCTCTGCCATAAGCCTTTCTCTTTAAGCTTTTCAATCAAATCTCCTTTTTTCTCAAACTCCCTGGTTCTGAGCTCTTTACGCTTAATTTTACCACTAATCGTTTTTGGGAGCTCTTTAACAAACTCAATCTCTCTCGGATACTTATATGGCGCAGTTATTCGTTTGACATGCTGCTGAATATCGGTGATAAGTTCTTCTGATGGTTCGTGTCCCTCTTTTAAGACAATAAAAACCTTAACAATCTCTCCCCTTATGGGGTCAGGGCTTGGAATCATCGCACATTCAAGCACGGACTCATGCGAATCAACTGCACTTTCAACCTCAAATGGACCAATTCTGTATCCTGAACTTATACAGACGTCATCAGCCCTTGAGTCAAACCAGATGTATCCAGCCTCATCCATCATTGCGAGGTCTCCCGTTAAATACCAATTGCCAACGAAGCATTCCGCGGTTTTTTCTGGTTTATTATGATATCCTTTGAACAGCATCGGATGGTCCTTAACAACAGCAATTATTCCCGTCTCGCCCTCTGGCACTCGTTCTCCTGTCTCAGGATTCACAATTACTCCCTCAACCCCGGGTGTAAACCTGCCCATCGATCCCTGCTTTATCTCCGTTCCTGGTAGATTGCAGGCAATAACACAAGTTTCTGTCTGCCCATAACCTTCTCTAACCGATACTCCAAACTTCTCATCGAAGAATCTAATAATGCATGGTGTGCAGGGCTCTCCAGCAGTTAAAATGACCTTCAAGTCCTTCAAATCGTATCTCTTGTTTGCATCATCAATTGTTGCCATAGCCCTAAGTTCCGTTGGAGTCATACATGTCCTGTTTATCCGCCATCTATCAAGCAACTCAAACCATTTTTCTGGTTCAAATCTGCCCGAATAATGGAAGTTTGTAGCGCCGGCATTTACAATTGCCCCAAACGGCGCCCAGTACCATTTAGCCCATCCGGGTTCGGTTGTTGCCCAGCACAGCTCGTCTGGTTGTGTATCCCACCAGTAATATCTATTCAGCCTATCGAAACAGTACATCAATGAATGGGTGTGTAACACCCCTTTTGGTGCGCCCGTAGTCCCCGAGGTGTAGTTTAGGGCTAAGGGATCACTTTTCTTGATTTTTTCAAGCGTTAGAGTACTTGATGCCGAATTGACCTCCTGCCAGAAGTCCCGCCATCCCTCCCTCTTACCAGAAAAGAAAAGGTTGTCAATTGAAATTCTACCTTTAATTGCATCTACCTCATCAGCAACCGTTGAATCACTTGTAATTAAAGCCTTGACCCCGGCATCTAAAATTCTATATTCTATATCTGCTCTCCTGAGCATTACTGTACCGGGAACAACAACGCCGCCTATTGCCCAGATACCGATGCTTACAGCATAAACATCCGTTCCCCTCGGAAGTATCACCAAAACCCGATCACCTTTGTGGATGCCTGAATCTCTCAAGACGTTTCCAAATCTCATGGCATTGTCCCATACTTCCCAGTATGCTACTTTCTCAACCCTCCCGTCTGGATGCTCAGTAATCGTCATCAACTTTGTTCTATCCTTTTCCCCTCTTCTGATAACCTCAACAAAATTGTAGCCTTCAGGAATATCCCATTTGAACTTCTTTCTTTCCTCTTCGTAATCGAATGCGGCTATTTCTTTCCCCATTTTTCCTGTATCTCAAAATTTTGATTTTAATTCTTCCAAGACCCTATCTGGATAGTCACTGCTTATTATGTCAACACCTAATTCCTTCATCTTCTCTATATCTTCTATGTCATTCACTACCCATGCATTGACTTCAATGTCATTTTTGTGGCATTCCACTACGACTTCCTCATCAATGAATTTGTGTTTCAGGCATAGTAATTCTGATTTAGCTGCTTTTGCTATCGCTACTGTATCCACTGGTCTGCCAACAAAGATAGCTCCGGTTTTTATTTCCGGTTCTATCCCTTTAATTCTCTTCAATACGTTGTGCCAGAAAGAAACTATAATGACTTTACTGCTCAACCCTTCTTTCGTTACAATCTTTAATATCCCTTCTAAGGTATCTGGTTCCTTTATCTCAATTGCAATCCTTTGCTTTCCTTTCTTCAATAAATCTACTGCTTCCTCCAGGGATGGAATCTTCTCGCCTTTTCCAGCATCTAATTTTCTCATCTCCTCAAAGGTAAGGTCCCCTACGTAGCCGTTACCATTTGTTGTTCTATCCACCTTATCATCATGTATGACCACCAATTTCTTATCCCTGCTCATCCTCACATCCAGTTCGATAAAATCCACACCTAAATCCGTTGCTCTCTTAAAAGCCCTAATCGTGTTCTCAGGCTCTATGCCTGCACAGCCTCTGTGACCCAAGACTTTTACCATATCTTTTACCTGCTGTAACCTTTTTCTAGTCCTATCTATGCCATAACCCTTTTTCTTTAAGTTTTTCTGATGGTTCGTATCCCTCCTGTAAGACAACAAAAACCTTAACAATCTCTCCTCTTACGGGGTCGAGCTTGAGGACATAGGCAGCATTTTTCTGGCGCGGGGGGGGGTTCGTGAACTTTACAAACACGGAGCATGCAATACGCATAGGACTTCTTCCGGACGTTGAGCGAGGAAAAGTGAAAAGGGTAGGAAATGCTGCGATAGAAGGTGCGAGGCAGGCGTTAATATCAAAGATGAAGCGCGAGGATGCAGAAGCAGTTGCAAAGCGAATCGAGCACATAAAACTTGAAGAGGAAGATAATTTTATGGAATTATTCGTCAGTGAGCTTTATTTCCAAAAATACCTCTAAGCGTAATTGCTCTATCGGAACTACTGATTCAGAATTTTTTTCACTCCTTATCGTGCAGGTTTGTGTAGAGCCTCCTTTATCGCATCTACGAGCAATCTACCTGCTTGTTGCATTATCGGTCTTTCAGGACCCATATACGCCACACACTCGTTGTCGTGCATCTGCGCAACCGCGTCTTCAAATGATTTCATATCTTCGTAAGACATACCCACGAGCTTCGGCGCGATTTTTGATGCCGTGCCGCAGGGCGTATCGCGAGTGACTTTTATGGTTTCGATAACCTTCTGTTTTGCATTAACCCTCAGTTCAAATTTCGGCTTTCCGAAAGATGCGACAAACGATTTTACCTGTTCATTGTCGCTCGTATCCGTATCCAGCGAACAAAGAGGTTCCGGGAACTCAATATGTACGCCCTTATTTTTTAGCTCCTCGGCAATCGAATATTTACCCTCGGGTATCAAGTTCGGGTCTTCGATAGGCCAGAGGACGGCCTTTGCCACTGTCCGTTCCGCGATGATTGGCACAAGGTCCCCTGCTTTTGGGAGTATGCCAAGCACCAGTAGAAGGTCACACTCGGGTAGCGGGATGTCCGCAGGCATGTCCTTCTCCGGCTCGTCAAGCGACACGGATGCGACTTTAAGGTCGTATAAGCTCACTATCTGCTCGGCAAACTCGCTCATAGCTAAATGCTCGGTTACCAGTTCCCCAAACGACCCGTGATACAATATATATATTCGATTATTCATAGAACGTGTCTTAATCTCTTTTTATCGTTGATAAAATGCCCGAACTGCGGTGAAACATTTGCCCGGGAAGCGGTGTATCATAGATAGGAAGCCAGCTAACAAGATTATCCGTGGTAAAGTTTATGTTAGACGCTAATATTATGTTTAAATAAGAACAGATAGATAATAAAATAGTGCAGAACCAAGAATACCGTCCTGCCGCCGTAACTCAGTTGGTAGAGTGCCCGGCTGTTAACCGGCTTGTCACAGGTTCGAGTCCTGTCGGCGGCGTTGTTGAAGATGTCAGGTGTCCATATCCGAATGTGCTCAATAAAGAGTGGGAAATCCTAAATCCTAAGCACCAAATCCTAAACAATATCAAAATCCAAAATCCCAAAAGAAAGGTTTGTTTTGAATTTAGAGTTTAGATATTAGAGTTTGTTTAGGATTTAGGGTTTAGTGCTTAGAATTTATACCCCAAGATATTGAGCAATTACCCGTATCCAGACACCAATGCAAATCAGAACCTCCAGTTTATCCCCTATCTAACCCTCTAAACCGCTAACCCGCTAACCCTCTAAACCGCTAAACCCTCTAAACCGCTAACCCCACCAACCCCGCTAACTTCCCTGTATACAACGCACTACCTATCACCACTCCACTTGCTCCCGCTTCTTTTATCCGCTCAACGTCATCTATACTGCTTACTCCTCCTGCTATAACCACGGGCACGCTCACAGCACTCACGAACTCCTCTACAATCTTCGGTTCTATTCCCATCATCAAACCTTCAACGTCTATGTTCGTGAATAGTAAACTGCCCGCACCCATTCTCTCTGCTTCCTTCGCTGCGTCCTTCGCCGCCAACCCTGTCGTTTCTCGCCATCCATCTATCGCCACTTTCCCTTTTCTTACGTCCAGCGCAACCATTACCCGTCCAGACGAGAACTCATTCACTACCGTCTCCACAAGATTCGGCGATTTTAACGCTGCCGTACCAAATATTATCCTGTCCACACCTATATCGAGAAACTTAACCGCTGCTTCGTATGACCTGATTCCCCCACCCACCTGGATCTTTGCTTTTCCTCTTACTCCTTCTGATTCTGCTATGTTTTTGACCACCGCAAAATTGTTCTTCGTGGCTTGAAACGCACCGTCCAAATCAATTACGTGCAAGCGAGTCGCACCCTGCATAACCCATTTCTTCGCTATCTCCACGGGATTATCAGCCGAAGAGAATATCTCTTCCTCCTTTCTACCCTGTCTCAGTTGAACACATCTGCCACCTCTAAGGTCTATCGCAGGTATCACCTCAAAGTGTCCCATTTACCTCCACTCTTATTCCCAATTCCTTTCTTATCTCTTTATACCTCACACGTAGAGTTACTTCAGTAACACCGGAGGCTTTAGCAACGTCATTTTGCGTCTTACGGTCATCGCATAAGATTGCCGCTATATATATTGCTGATGCTGCTATGCCCGTGGGACCTCGCCCACTTGTTATGCCCCTATCTAAAGCCTCTTTTATTATCTCCTTCGCACGTTCCTCTACCTGCGGTTTCAAATTCAATTTAGCGCAGAAACCACTCACGTAGTCCAGAGGAGAGATTGGAGCAAGCTTCATTCCCAGTCGGGCACTCAATAACTTGCACGTCTTCATTATGTCCTTCCTTCCCACCTTTGTTGCATCTCTTACCTCGTCAAGCGTTCTTGGCACATTATGTTTGCGGCACGCCAGATAGATAGCCGCAGCCAGTATTTTCTCGATTGAACGCCCGTGAATCAAATTATTTTCCCACGCATCGCGATATATTTCCATGCTGTCCTCTCGCGTTTTGTCAGGTATAGAAAGCAGTGTGGACAGTCTATCTATCTCGGCTTGCGCGACTAAACGCTGCCTACCTATTGAGGTACTCATTTTTTTCCGCTTTTGATGTTCACTAAGCCTGTGTAAACGCTCCCTATCGGAGTCCGCGGTTTTGGTATTCCCTCTTTTTACGCCTCTTATGCTTTCTTCTTTGTCCCCTGTATTTCCTTCTCGCATCTCTTTTACGCCCCCTTAACTTCTATTCTCTTCTTCTCACACAACACAACATAGCGGCACACCACACCTCACGTCATCGAGAAAATATCTTTTTATTCGCAAGCTCTTTTAGCTCTTCCTCGTTTACGCCCTTGAATACCTTTATACTGATATAAGGCTGGTCAACAGGGCCAAAAATATCGTAAACTCTACCTATTTTTCGGTCGTCCCCGGTCATAACTACGGAATTGAGTATATGTTCAACTTTTACTCGCGCTCCCCGCACAATCAATTTATGGTCTACGATGTGGAGTGCAGTGCCCAATGCCCTTAAGCCTGGCCTCTGAACTTTCCTTTTCATTATTGATTATTGAATACAATAAAAATAAATGATATTATATAAAGTTAACGTTTTTTATGCGACCATATACGCCACCACATCATCAATTGTTGACACCTCTTCCACTTCCATCTTTCCCTTCATATATTCGCCGAGGTCTATCTCTTTTGGTGTGTAATAAACCCTCGTAAACGTGAATCCAAATATTTCTCTCTCTCCTATTTCCTGCTCGTAATAAATCAGCTTTTTTTGACCCCTTGGCACCAAGAAAAGTTCCATGCCATTCTCCTCCGCCGCTACGGCTTTTTCAAACACACCGCTTACCTGCCCTATGCGCCCTCCTTCCTCAATGGTTCCGGTGATAGCCGCGTCCTGCCTTACTTCCTTATTCTCTATCGCAGCTATAGTGGCGGCAGTAATGGCAGCTCCGGCGGAGGGTCCGCCTATCAAAGTGCCGTTGATGTCAAAATAAACGATAATGTCCCTGTTCGCGATGTTTATATTGGTGTAGTTCTCAGCAACCTTCACTGCTTCTCGTACCGAATATTGCGTTGTGGATTCGACAAACGGATTCGTATTGACCAGCACATTCCCATTTCCTTCTTTTAGCTCCACATGCACCTTGCCTATCACGCCCGAATGCGTATCGCTTCTTACAGCAACGATATTAGCGCAACTGCCGCTTTCGGTCACGGGTACAGGCACGTTCACATCCACCGTTGTCGGCGTTTGTTTTTCCTCTTTGCCTGCATTTCCCGCACTACCCGCACGGGTGAGTTTCTCGATAATGTTCTCCTGTACGTCTATCACTTGCTGCTGCTGTTGGTAAATGTGATAAGAAATAGACGTAGACGCAATCAAAAGGATGCAAAGCACCGCGATTGTCGTATTTTTACGGTTCATAAAGTTCGTCCCCAGATTAGCTATTTTACGAAAGTGCACATATATTTTTCGTTGTATATGCAGTATAACCTCCTTCTATTTAATCAAATACGCTCCGGAGCCTGCGCAATTTTTATCAACGCCTCCCTCTCTAAAAAATGCAACTCCCCTGGAACGACAAGCACATGAGGTAGTTCACCAAAATCGTAGCTTTTCAATGCACCAAAATAGTCTGCCCTCACAACTGGCTTATCTGACCCTGCTCTCGCTATTCCAACCGCTATTGAGTTTTTCAGTGGTTCTCCACCTAAGCTCCTTTTTTCCTCTGCCGTTTCCAGCAGTTTTAATGCTTCGTTTATGCGCATCGAAATATCAAGATAGAGCAGAGTGTGCAGCCCTCGCTCCTTGTTTGCCCGTATCGTGTCGTACGGCACTGCAGATATAATCCCTTTTTTGCCGTATGGTGCTGCAATCGTTGCGGATTTACCAAACTTGTAACTCTGGAGACCGCATAATCCGGCAACCGCAGAGGAAATGGAAGGTGCATGTATTATCCTCGTCTCTATTCCCATATCTATCGCTCTGAGCCGTAAATCAACGTGTGTGGTCGCAATCATCGCATCGCCTCCGCTGAGTAAAGCCACTTTTTGGTGCTTTGCGAGCTTTAAAATCCCTTCTTCTGCTTTTTCCTCCACGTCCCTTCGCTCAAGCACAGAAATTCGTTTGCCATACACTTCTTGCATCTTTTCTACTGTTTTACCACCTAAAGGAGAGGTGTAAAATTCCGCATACACCACATCTGCCTCTCTTACCGCTTCTAACCCTTTCAAGGTTATGTCCTTCTCGTCGTATAATCCGAGACCTACGAAAGTGAGCATAAACAAACTTTTCTTTATAAAAGAAACGTTTATTAAAGAAAACATACATTGTGCTTCGCAAAAAAAAGAAATGTTTCGTGAATTCAAAAAGGAAGTTGAGCAAGTGCTGAAAGAAGCGTTGGAAAAAGCTTCTTATGAGTCTAAGAGACCGGAGTTAGAGGAGAGCGAACATGCGGATATTTCATCCCGGGTTGCTTTCTTGCTGGCTCAGGCATACAAAAAGTCACCTGCGATTATCGCAGCGGATATTGTAAATCATATTCAAATACCTGCCGAAAACACATTGATTTCCGATGCCGCGGCTGTCGGTCCTTATATCAACTTCCGCGTGAATGATTCCTACTTCCATAAGACGTTGCAGCAGCTAAAAGAAGGAACAGAGACAGAGACCACCCGAGGGGAGAAAGGCAAGGTCATAATCGAGCACACTTCTGCGAATCCCGATGGACCGCTCCACATAGGACATCTCAGAAACGCTATTATTGGTGACGTGCTGGTACGAGTCTTAAAACGTGCGGGATATGATGTAGAGACGCACTATTACGTGAATGACATGGGAAGGCAAATAGCAGTTGTAGTGTGGGGTGCGGAAAGAATTGCTTTCGATGAAACTAAAAAAGCCGACCATGCCGTTGCTGACGTTTATATCGCGGCAAACAGGATGGTAGAGGAGAATAGTGACCTTTTGAAGGATGTGGGGGAGTTAATGAGAAAATATGAGGCAGGAGACGCAGCGGTGGTGAAGAAATATGAAACAGTGGTGAATAAATGTCTTTCGGGAATACAGGCATCTCTGCAACGGTTAAATATTCGGCACGACTTGTTCGTCTGGGAAAGCGAGTTCGTGCGAGGTGGAGCGGTGAAAGAGGTAATAGAGGCGTTGAAGCAAAGCGGGAATATAAAATTCGACGGTTCTGCTATTTTACTTAAACTGGAAGGAATAGAAAAAGCGCTGGTGATACAACGGACTGATGGCACGTCGCTTTATACCGCACGAGACCTTGCTTACCATAGATGGAAAAGCAGTACAAGCGATAGAATTATAGACGTGTTCGGGAAAGACCATGAATTGGTGTCGCAGCAATTGACAAAAGCGCTGGAAATACTGCGCGTAAAAGCGCCTGAATTTGTCATTTTTGAGTTCGTTTCGCTGCCAACGGGTTCTTTATCCACCCGTGCAGGTCGGTATATCTCGGTAGACGAACTGATAGAGAAAATTGAAGAAAGGGCGTATAAAGAAGTAGAAAAGAGAAGGGAAGATTTGGACGAAGTAAAGAAGCGTGAGATCGCACGCGAGGTGGGTATAGGTGCATTAAGGTACGACATGGTGAAAGTATCGCCGGATAAGCACATCACATTTGATTTTGAAGATGCACTGGACATAGAAAAGAAAGGCGCTCCGTTCATTCAGTATTCGCATGCACGTGCCTGCAGCATATTAAGAACTGCGGAGGCAAGAGGTTTTGGCGTGACGGATTACGATGCACCGGTATCGCTGTTAACGGAACGTAGCGAAAAGGAGCTGATAAAGAAGTTGTCAAAGCTTGAATATGTCGTAGAAGAGGCGACTACAGCGTTAAAGCCGCATCTGCTCGCTAAATATGCACGAGAGCTTGCTGAAAGTTTCAACTTGTTTTATAAATATTGTCCGGTATTGAATGCGGAGGACGAACTGAGAAAACCGAGATTGGTTCTCGTGGACGCGGCAAAAACGGTTTTAAGCGATGTTTTGCATCTGCTGGGTGCGGAAGCGCCGGAAGAGATGTAGAGAACAAGAAAAAATTATTAACCACAGATTGCACAGAGTGTAAATACTCAGTGCTCTCTGTGTACTCTGTGGCAGAAATTATACGTTATATACAAGGACAACAAACAATCAAAGGCACCGTTGCAGGTGCTTTACCCTGTGTGGCTTGCTTTGCTTTCCTATCCTTCAAGTGCGTTTCGTGGTCACCGCAAATTAACAACATCCCGTCCCTTTCGCCAACTGCAGTTGCAATTGCCCTCATATTTTCATCCGTAGCCTTTGCAGCAACGCTCAAATCCCCGCCCCTGTGTGCAAATCGGTCAATTGCACGGAGATGAGAAAACACCAACCTCAAGTCCTGCTTTTTCAACACGGAAATCGTATGTGTTTTTATTAACTCGTCATATTCAAATATGTCTTCACGGTCATCAACTGCGAATACATGGCTTATTCTTCTCCAAAGAGGTTTGGCACCTTTCGTTTCGATTGCCGCTGCTGTCTTCTGACCCTCATCCTCCAATATTTCCAAAATGGAGTTTACATTCGACGTGCCCACATCTTCTCCTGTGAGAATCCCATGCGATTCTGGTCGTAACCCGGTGAGAATGGATGCAATTGCAGGTGTTGTATGACTGCTTACCGTCTCACACTCGAATAGGAGTCCGTCTCGCTCGACAAGGTCGTGGATTGTCTCTAATTCATCTGCGAAATCGAAATAAAACCGGAAGTCAAGGCTGTCTATCACTACCAATACCACCACTTGTGGGACAGGTTTGCGAGAATACGCGAATTTGAGTATTTGCTTGACTGGATGTGCTTGCGAGACCAGATGCACACCGAAAAACTCTGCCAATGTAGGCGCTATTTGTAATAGGGAAATAGATTGCATAAATTTTATATCGAAAGAAGAGTAAATGAAAGGTAAAGATGGGCACTGTCGAATTTTCTAGTGAAATTGCTATATATATCCTCAAAATTCACCGCAGAGCACACGGAGAACGCAAAGGCACCAGAAAGCCTAAACAATGATTGAAACAGTCTTAAAACTCTGCGTACTCTGTGCTCTCCGCGGTGATAAATCACTATATTTTTAGTGTTTTTTAACCCGAGGATAAAGGATAATCAAAAAGGGCAGGGCAAACAAGACCGCAATCACACTCCAACCAGCTATTCCCGATTTTGCAAGACGAACTGCAATAATAGCTCCTCCTTGCTGAAATTCAAACATATACGGAAACGTATCGCCCATAAAATCCTTGCAAATGTCGAGCACACCTTCATAAGAGCCTTCAACAGGTGCGAGTGCTGAAACACGCACAATAGTAACGGTATCTGATGAGAGTGGGTTACCCTTAACATAAAAGTATAAGACGACCCTTCGCTCTGTGACCTTTCCATCTGCATTTGATTCCTTTACGACAATGAGCTTCTTAACTGAAAATGTTCCGTTGAAACCGCCTAACTCTTCCTTTTTACTCTCTGAAATAGCAAATAAAGGTTCTTCTACCCAGCTTACATTCTGCACTGATATACTCTCTTTGCCTTCCTCTGCAATCGTATAGCCTAAGGCGGGATAGCAAACGATAGGAGGATGGAAGCTCGACAGGTTATTGCTCTGGAGGATATGAAAAAACACCGGCTGGCGTATTTTGGGATGCGAATAAGCACGCATGAGCATCACGTCTGCACCAAGGTTTTCTTCGAGTTTTGACGTTTCATAATTGTTTCCACGCCAATCACCTATTTCCCTCGGAAATGCCGCTACCTGCTCGTTGTTACCGAAATCCATCTGCGTTCGAACGGACATTGCATCTCCTGATGCATGGCTTAGCTCAGTGTCTATCGTGGTGATAGAGCTTGCGAGGATTGAGGACGGTGACGAAAGAAGAAAGATACTCACGAATCCGAGCAAAATAAGTCCGATGAGCAGAGAAAACTCCTCAAAGAAGTTCGTGTCTTTCTCCATTGCATTCCCCTCCGATTTTTAACCCCTCTGATTACACATCGTGGGCTCTGCCCATGTCCCGCAAACCCTGAAAGTGTTTATCCTATCGCTATTTTCTTCTTCTCAGCACAACATACCCAGCAAGCACAAGCAGTCCAACTGAGAGCAGTATTAGTGTTAAAAGCTCTGGAATCGGTGCGCAAGGCGCCGGACCACTTCTCCGATCAAACGTTACGTTGCCCTTACTCGAATCCTCGTTCCAGTCGTAAATGCTCTCCGCTATTAGCGTTTCGTTGTCCATGCCCCAGTAATTACTCGCCACGGTAACGTCATTCTCTTGATCGTTATAGAAGTTGTAATTCCAGCTATCGTTTGCCGACACGCCGTTTGACATGATATTATTATTCCCTACCGTGTTCCCCGTGCTTCCTACTGTAAGATAGAAACCCTTTTCGTTGTTATTATGCACCCAGTTGCAGGAGATGTTGTTATTGCGGGCGTACCAGAGATATATCCCGTCCTTGTTAGAAGCGACTGTGTTGTATCTTATGTTATTATGGTCAGAATTTATTTTGAGTCCTATGCCGGTGTTGTCAGTTATGGTGTTGCTCTCGATCGTGCTGTGATCTGACATGGTAAACCACATACCTTCGTTGCTGTTCGAGCTAATAGTGTTGTTCGTGAAATTGTTGTAGTCAGAAGACTCTGAGTAAACGCCCTTGCCGTTTGAGTTCAGGGTATTGCCTGTAAAGGTATTGTATTTGCTGTCACTGCCCGTCCCGTCCATGTAGATGCCGTAGTAGTCGTTCGAGTTAGCGTGGTTGTTCGTGAAATTGTTGTAGTTGCTCGACTGTGCTAAGCAGAAGCCGGATCTCTCGTTTAAGTATGCGTTGTTGTTTGTTAAGTTGTTGTTGCACGAATGCGCCAATCTGACGCCGCCGTAGTGGGTGCTTGAGTTAGCGTTGTTGCGGGTTAAGTTGTTGTAGTCCGAATAAGACAGATCGATACCATAATAGTAGTTCGAGTTAGCATCATTGTTCGTTAAGTTGTTGTAGTCCGAATGAGACAGATAGATACCACTAATTAATGCAATACCCTCAATGTTCGAGTTGGCATCATTGTTAGTTAAGTTGTTGTTGCTCGAATAAGACAAAGAGATGCCGTCGTTGTGGTTCGAGTTTGCGGCATTATTTGAGATATTGAGGTAGTTTGAATAATACGAGTAAATACCGGAGCCTGTATTCGAGCCTGCGTTATTGCTCGTGACATTGTTGTAGTCAGAATGGGACAGATAGATACCGTCGTCGCCGTTCGAGTTTGCAGTGTTGTTTGCGAGCGTGTTGCTATTCGAATCATAAAGATAGATGCCGGTCTGATTGTTCGAATTAGCAGTGTTATTCTCAAGCGTGCAACTACATGATTGATCCAATAAGATGCCGTGGTATCCGGTATTCAAGTTTGCAATGTTATTTACAAGCCGGGTGTTGTTGCACTTATTTTGCAGGTAGATGCCGTACCATCCGTTTGAGCTTGCGGTGTTGTTCGTGAGTATATTGTGCTTGCTCCACTTGTACAGGTAGATGCCGTAGTAGGTGTTTGAATTGACGGTGTTGTTCGTGAGTTCGTTGTAGTTGCAGCCCTCCACAAAGTAGATGCCGTCGTCGCTGTTTGAGCTAACATTATTGTCCTTGATTACGTTATTGGTGCTCCAGTAGAACAATTGGATGCCGTCGTCACCGTTTCCGTTTGCGGTATTGTTCGAGAGCGTGTTGTAGTCGCAATGTTGATATACCGAGATACCGTCGGCATCGTTTGAGGTTACGGCATTGTTGGAAAGCGTGTTGTAGTCTGAAGAAAACAAAAAGATGCCGTCATCATTTGAGGTTACGGTATTGTTGAAAAGCGTGTTGTTATTCGAAGAAGACAATCTGATGCCTTTCACTCCGTTGTTCGTTACGTGGTTATTTGAAATGTTTGCAGTGCTCCACCCCATTAAGAAATAGTCCGTCATCGCTCGTTGCACCCGTCACGGTGAAGCCGGTTACATTCACCCAATCCGCGGTTATTTCGATGACGTCCTCGGAATCTGCGGCGGTAACCGTGGTGGACGCGGAGCCGTTCTCAGACCGGATATTCAGTCGTTTGTTGTATCCTCTCCAAATTGATTGGTAATGGAGTGAAGATATACTACTTCACAGTTACCCCCAGGTTGAACATACCATTCAGTCATACACGGATGATCAATATTCTACTGCACTACGCGATATTTTCTGGAGAATATACCGCGC
>JAUWNY010000012.1 GCA_030612405.1 Candidatus Methanophagales archaeon
AACCCTGCGTGGTAATATTACTCCCTCCCTGCAATGGGGCAACGCCATCGGAGAGCCGTATACGGGAAATCCGTACGTGCGGTTCGATGAGGGGACGGAGGTCGAAAGACCTCCTCCTACTCTACCGTGGGCAGAGCCCACAAGCGTTAATCTGTGTCTCTAATTTGGTTTGTCCTTCTTTCCTCCTCCGTGTCTCCGTGCCTCTGTGTTTTTATTTTTATTTTTTTTCATTATGTCCCTTCCTTATCTCCACTCCTTCTCTACTTCTATACTTACGAAATTATATGATTCCTGTGCTTTAAAATTTAAAAGAATACAATGAATACACTAACAAATGTTTTCAGAAGTAAAAGAGGGAACCACGAGGATATTAATACCGACACAAACTACAAAGTCAATTTTTTATAATCCACAGATGGAATTGTGCAGGGACATAGACATAGCGGGAATAGCTGCTTTTGTTTCGTCAATTCCTGCACAGCAAGGCGCTCTGACATACATAGATGCGCTTGCAGCTACGGGCGTGAGAGGCGTTAGAGTGGCAAAAGAAGTTGGCTTACGCGTGGTTATTAACGACCGAAGCAGCTCCGCTTACGAAGTCATAAACCGAAACATAAAGCGGAATGCGGTTGAAGAAAGAGCGAAGGCGTATAACGAGAATGCAAATGTGCTTCTACTTCAGAATAAGTATGACCTGGTGGACTTAGACCCCTTTGGCTCGCCAGTTCCGTTTCTGGATGCCGCATGTAAATCGGCGAAGAAGCTGTTGCTCATTACTGCGACAGATACCGCACCCTTATGCGGAGCACATTCCGGTGGCTTGAGGAAATATGATGCGAAGCCTCTTAACACCGAATATCACAAGGAGATGGCAACTCGTATTCTACTAAGTAAAGTAACGAGAGACCTGTGCAAGTATGACAGGGCGATACGGCCGCTGCTATCTTATTCTAAGGCGCATTTCGTAAGGCTCATAGCACAAGTGGAAAAAGGGGCGAAAAAAGCCGATGAGTGTATGAAACGGCTGGGGTTTATCGCGCATTGCTTCTCCTGCGGCAACCGGTTCGCTTTTGCGTGCTCCGACCTGATGGAACTGAAAGTAGAGAAGAAATGCGGGGAATGTGGTGCGAAAATACGCATTGCAGGTCCTTTATACATAAATACAATAAAACAGAAGGGTTTTTGCGAACGGGTGCATAACGAACTGGAGAAAAGGACACTGGGTAAAAAGAAAGAAGCAATGAAAATCGTTGAGACATCCATAAATGAGTTGGATATACCTTTTTTTTATGAGCATCACGCGATATGCAAGGCGTTAAAAGTCCCTCCTTCTTCTATTTCGTCGTTAATTAACGCTTTACAGTCAAGTGGGTTTTCTGCGAGCAGAACGCATTTTTCGGATACCGCATTTAAGACGAATGCGAGAATGGTAGAGATAAAAGACATTTTGAAGGAATGAATTTTTCTCAATATATGCCTCGTTTTCTTCGCCTTACTCTATTTAAAAATACAATTACCACTATTGCGATAATCGCCACTACAGCCAGACCACCATAATTCAGATGCTTTTTAGCGCCAACTGCCGATTCTGCTTTTTGTTTCGCAAGCTCGGCATAGTAAGAAGCATTTGTTGCTGCTTCTACCGACTCTTTTGGCCACCCATCCCAATAGTCTCTTTCGGCGTTTTCTAAATACAAACGGGCCGTTTCAAAATTCGTATCTGCTTCGGATACGTCAATTCCTTTTTCTGTAGCGTTAGCAATGGTCAAATTCGCACTTGTTCGCTTTTCTCGTGCTTCATGCATCGCGATTATAGCAGACTCAATTATCTCGGATGTCACATCTCTTTTTATATCTACCACCAAATATTCCTTTTTTATCTTTTGCGTTATCCTTAACAACGTGACATTTTCTTTCCGCGGACTCTTCACTTCGGGTGCTTTCCCTGTCAATATTATCGTTGCTTCTGTCACTTTTCTGTGGTCAACCGTAATACCCTCCTCAGGCGAGCCTTCCATGCCCGTACCTGATGTACCCCACACTGGCTTTTCCAAATCAGAATGAAAAAATAGTTCGGATTTATCCCCTTCTATTTCCTTGCTAAAATTTGCTAATACCACGGTTATGGAAATTTCACTATTATTTTTTACCATCCCATCTATTTTATCACATTTTACCTGCGATGATTCAACAACCACAAACGTAGATTCCTGCAAATTCGCTTGCTTCGTTACAGTAGCGCCGGCACCGACATCTACGCTCATGCATACGCATACCAGCGTCAAAAAAGCACCTATGACGATCAAAACTGCTATATGTCCGCGGCTAATTTCCATGCTATCCTCTTCCTCATTTGATTTAGTTCAGAACAAAGGCTTTATATTTCCGTTTGTATCCATTAATTCCTTATATTCACGCTCCTTCTCACCTGTCACACCTTTTAATGTCTCCAGTGCTTCTGCTCCCATTTCCTGTAACTCTTTTATTCTTGGTATATCTGATACACCGGAAAAGAGCACAACTGTCGCCACATGTTCACTCTTTACAACCGGGAAATCACCGCCTCGTACTTCCGTTCCTCTTATCATCTCCTCTATCCGTTCCTTCGATTTCTCTATGCCCTTCCTGCTTAACTCCTCCGGTGGTCCCGCTGCTATTATCAATGCCCTTTCCGCACTTGACGGTTCACACGGAATAGTTAATCTGCCTGCTACCGCCCTCCTTGTCAAAGAAGTAATCCTTGTAACTGAATCCAGCGTATCCATCGTCCCCTTCTTCCTGAAAAGCTTCTTTAATGCTCCTTTTCGCTCTATGCCTTCCGAAGCATAGCCAATTGTGGATATTCCGCCTCCTTTAAGCGTGTTCATTATCTCCGCAGCATCTACCACCATCTGCCCCACTTCGTTCGCTTCGCCTGCGCCAAACAAAATCCCGAATCTCCTCACTATCTCCTCGTTTATGTCCCTATACGCCTCTTTTACCGTCTCTCCCCCCGTCCTCCACACTTCATTATCGAAAAGGAAAAGATTGTCAACCTCATTCATGAAACTCATTAGACTCCGTGCAGCGTTTAAAGAGTATAAACTTCCCTCCCCCTTCGCCGGTAATATCCCCAGCCCGTAAACCGGCTCTTCATATAATTTCTTCAGCCTCCTTGCCAGCACGGGGGCACCTCCCGAACCTGTTCCACCCCCTAAACCGGCAATTACCAGAAACGCATCCACCTGATGTGTCCCTCGTTTATCTACCTCAGTTTGTATGGTATAAATTTCATCAGTGGCAACCTTCGCTCCTAATTCGTTATCTGCACCTATCCCATGCCCTTTCGTCAATGCCTCGCCTATAAGCACCCGGTCTTCCATTGGGATGTTCTTTAGCCCCATCAAATCGGATTTCGCTGTATTAATGGCTATTGCATTAATCACAAAATTCTGCCCCGTCCGCTTTGCAAATTCCAAAAATGCATCTGCAACTCTGCCCCCCGCTTGCCCATAACCTATCATAAATACCCGCATTTTTTTCTCTCCCCCTCCTTTCTAATTTATATTGTATACCATATATGTTATTTTGCAATTCTTATCATATATAAGTATTCATCTATAGCTTGAATATTTTAGAACAACATTTTTACTGTACATATTTAAACGCACATCGTGCATGGATATTCTGCCCTTTTCCAAATCCCTGCCTGCGCCTTTTTGTTTTTGCTGATTTACTATTAACCCCCCTACATTTCCCGTTTCGATTTCAAAAACAATATCCCCCACGTTCCCTATGTACTCCCCTCCTGCCGTTATAATCTTTCTATCTAAAATAGATTTACCAAACATCTTCATCGCTCGTTTTTTGCGCTTGGATATTAAATTCCTGATAAAGGACTCACTCCTTCTTATCCCTTCTATATCCTGCCCTAATAAATCGCCTATCGCTTTTACATCCACTACGTCTTCCAGTTCGAGTCCAAGTCGGTATAAAATGGTATGCACCAAACATTGGGCGAACGCAAAGGGGTAGCTAACTGCATATTTACCGTGTGTCTTTGTCATATCCCCGTCATCTACGTCAAGTAGGTACTCGTTCACTGCCTCTTTTACCTCCTTTGTAATCAATTCTTTTACGTCATCTTCAGTGACGGGTACGGGTATCGTCCCCTTCTCTATCCCCTTCTCCTCACAAATTTGGATTGCATAGGTGACAAAATGTTTTATCGCATCCTCTTCAACCGGCTCAAAAACGAAATTCCATGGAAATAGCCGGGACCGTAAGTAGGCAACAGTTTTTTCCCTCCCCTCTTTTTCTTCTTCCTTCTCATGCTCCGCTCTCATCTCTTTCCCCCCACCTTTTCTTTATTTATTCTTTTTTCACTTCTTAAAAAATTTCAGCATCTTATGAATATTCAAGCTTGAACCGGAAATACTTTTTCTTTTCCCTTCCCTTTTCCCTCCCCCTTCCTCTTTGCTCACCTCGATGTTACAAATTTGCCATACCCATTCGCCAAAATCTGTCGCTTCGTATTCACCGTCATATTCCTTCGCCAAGTTATACCCTCTCTCACCGCTTACTAAATATACAACGCCATTAACAAGCTCTTTGTCGTAGGTATCATCCGTTACAAGCTCTTTATATTCCTTGTCTTCGTGGTGAGAAATATCTTTTATTTCCTTTATCCGCAGTCTCCGCCCCTCTTTAATCAACGTTTCCAATGCACTAAGAGCGTATCCATTCTGTTTGAGCAGCATATAGCTCTTGCCTATTTTGTTTTCCATACCGAGCATGTGCTTCGCTGCCTCCTGTATTATCATTATTATATATCCTAGAACCTTCAAAGGCGAATTCTCCCCAGAGTGAATTTCTATGCCAGCCGTAGAGAAAGTGGCCACTTTAAATTGAATACTTGGCTGTGGTTTGCCAAGAAAGATGCCAGTAAGAGCGGAGAAATAAGCTTCAGAAATCGGCTCATGCTCGCTATCGTAGGGAAAGCGAGTCCCATCAAAGGAGTCAAGATTGGGAGCAAAATCCGCAGTTAGCTCAAATATCTCCTTCTTAATCTCTTCTACCTTCAAAGCGGCACTGCTTCTGTCTTCCTTCTCCTTTCTCAGCTGCTTCGCTTCGGCATCCAGCTTCTCCCTTAGCTTTCCCCCTATCCCCTTTTCCAATAGCTCTTCTATCTCGTCTAACTTGTCCTCACTCGCTTTATCAGCGGTTATTCCTTTCAATCGCCAATATTCAGTGGCTAATACATTCGCATTTTCATTGAATTTATCCACCATTTTCACTTTCCCCCTCTCCCCAAGGGCGGCAAATTTCTATTTCTATTACTATTCTCTTCTATCTTTCTAAAAAGTTATTCTGAAAACTATTATATATATATCCTCATTTAACCGAAAGCTTTATATAACCCTTCCTTCTTAAGGAAACAATTACCAAGAAAAATTGTACGTAAATGGGGTAAAAAAGGAGATGGTGGATAAAGATGGATACAATATTTGGGCATAGCCCAGAGGAAATAGGTATGAATGAAGAAGCAGAGGAAGATTGGTTTGGTGTGCCGAAGATAGCAATCGTTGGTGTGGGCGGAGCGGGTAACAACTCTATGAACAGGTTAGAGAGCTTAGGGGGACTGAATGGCGTAGATAGAATAGCTATAAATACAGACAAGCTGCACCTGGATTCGATAAGTTGCGAAAAGAAGGTATTGATAGGGAGGTCACTTACCCGGGGATTAGGAGCTGGTGGTTCTCCAGGAGTAGGGAGGAAAGCAGCGGAAATAGACAGAAACAAATTAGAAGGGTTGTTGGCAGATAAGAACTTTGTGTTCCTCACTGCGGGAATGGGCGGTGGAACAGGCACAGGGGCTTCACCCGTTATTGCAGAGATAGCAAAGGAGGCGGGCGCGATTGTCGTTGCTATGGTCTCGTTCCCGTTTGCAGTGGAGCGGAAAAGGAGAGAAAAGGCAGCAGAAGGGATAGAGGAATTGAGAGAAGCAACAGATACGGTTATCGTATTGGAGAACGACAAATTACTACAATACGCGGGGAACCTCTCGGTGAATGACGCGTTTAAAACAATGGACATGTTGATTGCAAGTACAATACAGGGCATAGCGGGGACGGTAACACAACCTTCCCTGGTTAACCTCGACTTTGCAGACTTCAAGGCAGTAATGGCAGAAGGCGGTGTCGCGGTGATGCTCGTCGGCGAGACGACAAAAGCGGAGAACAAACCCGAAGCGGTGGTGTCGGATGCGCTCAGCCATCCGCTGCTCGAAGCGGACTATCGAGGTGCAAAAGGTGCTCTTATACACATCACCGGCGGCTCGGACCTTACAATGATCGAGACAAACGACATCGTGGAGTTGCTCACCTACGACTTGAATCCTGATGCAAACGTGATATGGGGGGCGAGAATAGATAACGATTACGCGGGAAAGGCAAAGGTAACGGCGATAATTACCGGTGTAGAGCCAACATGGGTATTCGGCGGAAGATACGAAGACCGAAAAGAGGGTACAAACCTGAAGGTAAAGAATGTGGGTGTGGGTGCAAGTGCAGGTCGTAGAGGGGGAATCGGAGATATTATACCAATTATTCACTGATTAACCGAACAGAAAAAAATATATTGCAATAGAACAATCTAAATATAGGGGAGAGAGGAAGGGCAGCTGCCGGACAACCCTTTTAAAAAAAAAAGCGTTGACGGAAAATATGTACTGGTCAACCTTTTGTCGAAGGGCTGGCTGAGGAAAGTCCCTCCACCGCGAAAGCACGAATGCCGTGAGGGCATAAGGCGAGAGTCTTGGCTATGGTATAGAAACGATACCGTGCCATACCAATGCAATGATTCCGTAAGGATGAGGTCGTATGGCTACGGATGGAACGACTAACCTCGTGGGTGCAAGCCTCAATTTGAGAAGGCGCGCAGATAAATGCTGCCGAAACAGAAGGGGGCTTACTCTCCTCACTCCCCCTCAAAGAGACCCACTAAAAATAAAATCCCAAATCCTAATTTCTAAACCCTAAACTGTGGGGCTCTGCCCCACGACCCCGCAAGCCCAGTAGGGGCTTATTCAAAATCCTAAATTCAAATCTTTGTCTCTATAAGGAATTTCTATCGTCATTAACTCTCTTGCAACTTCGGTGTTCTCAAACACACCCCGTGCTTCTTCTTCCAGCTTGCTCGCACCGCCTAAATCCGAATACCTCGCGCTGAGGTGCGTCAGGATAAGTTTTCTTACGCTCGCTTTCTTCGCAACTTCCGCAGCTTCCGCAGCGGTCGAATGCATGTACTCAATCGCATACCGTTGCGTTTCCTCCGATAAAGTACCCTCATGTATTAATAAGTCTGCGTCCCTGCTCGCTTCTATCACGCTTTCGCAGGGTCTTGTATCGCCGGTATATACAATTTTTCTGCCCGGTCGCGGCGGTCCTAAAACCTGCTCCGGTCGTACCTCTTCCCCATTTACCAAAATGGAATGCCCTGATTGAAGTTTGGAAAATAAAGGACCGGGTTTGATGCCGAGTTCCATTGCTCTTCCTCGATTAAATCTCCCTGGTCGCATTGCCTCTTCCAACACGTATCCTATACTTACTATATTGTGCACCGTTTTTATCGCTCTTATCTCATACTTCGGTCTTTTTACCACGTCCCCTGGTTTCAGTTCTATCGCTTTTACTTCAAAACTCCTTCCCGCATAACCCAAAGCCAGAAGATGGTACAGGAATTTATCCACGTGTCTTGGACCGTATATCTCCAGCGGCTCTTTCCGACCCTGCAACGCCATCGTTTGTAACAGACCTGGAATACCGAGCACATGGTCGGCATGGAAATGTGTGACGAAAATGGAGTTTAGCGTCATTCCTGTCTTTGCGCGCATCATCTGCCGCTGCGTGCCTTCTCCACAATCAAACAGCATTAGTTCCCCCTCGCGATTTACCGCTATTGCAGATGGATTCCTGTTCGGCGTAGGTGTCGAGCCTCCTGTCCCTAAAAACGTTATTCGCAGCATAAACCTTTTCTTAGAAAGAAAGCTTACCAAAAGAAATAAATAAACAATCAGAATAATGGATTAATCATGGCAATAAAAGTAGCGGTTGCGGGAGCAAGAGGTAGAATGGGTGGTCAGGTGGTGGGAAGCGTTCTGGAAAACGAGAATATGGAACTGGTGGCGGGTTTTGATTCCCGTGGTGTAGGAGAAGAAATAGCACCGGGAACGGGAGTAAAAATATCGAGTCCCGAAGAACTGGAGCACGTGTTAAACAAGGTCGAGCCGGCTGTATTTGTGGATTTTACGAACGCTGCAGCAGCAGTTGAAAACGTTAAAGTCGCCGCTCGTAACAACCTAAAGCTCGTGGTTGGCACAACGGGATTCTCCGAGGAGCAGTTCAAAGAGATGGAAAACGCTATAAAAGACCATGTCCCAGCTATTATTTCCCCTAACTTCTCTATCGGTGTGAACGTCTTCTGGAAATTGATTGCAGATGCGGCACGGCATTTTTTGCCATATCTGTATCACATGGAGATTATAGAGATGCACCACTCGCATAAAAAGGACGCTCCAAGCGGGACGGCGGTAAAAGCCGCTGGAATCCTCGCTGATTGCCTCGGAGAAAAAACCGCATTCGTCTATGGCAGGCAGGGCATAACAGGAGAGAGAACGGATGAGGAGATTGGGATACATGCGATCCGTGCAGGGGACATCGTTGGCGACCACACGGTATTATATGCGGGCACGGGAGAGCGACTGGAGATAACACATCGTGCACACAGTCGAGAAGCTTTCGCTCTGGGTGCGATAAGAGCTATTGAATGGATTAACAGGAAAGAGGAAGCGGGGATATATTCGATGGATGAGATGATGGGGGAATTGGAACGAGGCAAATGAGCGAAATTTCAAAAAAGGTGAAAGATTTAAGGGCAGGTAACACGGTTGATTCCTCTTTTCTTGTAAGGGAGAAGGAACTAAAAGAATTTATCAGAAAAGAAGGGTACTACCTGCAGGTGCGATTAGGAGATGGCTCGGGCAGTATATGGGCGAAGTGCTGGAATAACGCGGAAGAAGTCGCATCTCGGTTCGACCCCGGCGACGTTGTTCGTATAAAGGGCGTGGTGGAATCCTTCAAAGGTCGTTTACAGTTAATCTTCACGCCTGAAGGGCTTGAAAAAAGTACTGAACCATGCGACATCGCCGAATATCTGCCAATAACATCGAAAAACATAGACTTTCTGGTCGAAGAGCTATTAAAAACAGCGGAGAGTATGGAGAATGAATATCTTAAGCAACTGGTTTTTTCTTTTTTCCACGACCCTTCCTTTGTGAATTCGTTTAAGAGGGCTCCAGCCGCTAAATTCCATCATCATAATTACACCGGCGGGTTGATCGAGCATACGCAGTCGGTTGTGGCGATATGCAAAACCATCTGCGGGCTGTACCCTGAACTCGACGGGGATTTGTTACTTGCGGGTGCCATCCTGCATGACGTAGGGAAAACAGCAGCGTATGAATATTCGTTTCGGATAGACGTAACAGAGGAAGGCGGGCTGGTAGACCATGTCGTTCTGGGTTACCGAATGGTGGGAGGAAAAATAAAAGAGATAAAAAGTTTCCCTGAAGAACTTGAGCTCAGGTTGCTGCACCTTATCCTGAGTCATCATAATTACGGTGACTGGGGCTCCCCGGTGAAGCCATTGTTTGCAGAAGCGCAGGCATTATGTTATGCTGACCTTCTCGATTCTCAGCTTAAGGAATTCCTGCAGATACAGAAACAGGAGGAATCGAAAGGGAAAGAAGGCGTCTGGAGTGACTACAGCCGCAGCTTAAACCGTTTCTTTTATCTGGGTAAAGCGAAAACACATTCCGATACGAAAAAATGAACGAAACTAATTTTTCTGACGAGAGCATTTTAAAGCTAATAAAACTGCCTGATTTACTCTCGGTCCTCAACGCCTTGTTCGGCTTCACTGCGATACTATTTGTACTGCGTAAAGCGAATGCGAGCGCAATTGAAAATGCACTTGTATTGATTTTAGCCGCGGCGGTCGTTGACGGATTGGATGGCGTAGTGGCGAGAAAAATAGGATGTTCGCCCATAGGCAAATATCTTGATTCGCTTGCCGATATGGTGTCCTTCGGTGTCGCACCTGCAATTGTCACGTATGTGCTTCTCAACGACTATTTGCATGTTTATGCTTACACATACATTACATTGGCTTTCTGCGGTGCGTATGTGATAAGCGGGATGTTAAGGCTTGCGCGATTCGATGCAAAACCTTTCTTTCAAAAAGACAAAGTGTACTTTGAGGGGTTCCCGATTACCATGGCGGCAATTTCTTTAGCGTCGTTCATGCTTGTATTCATCGAATTACCCTTGAAATTTTATCCGTATTTTTTCCTTCTGATTGCTTTAATGGGTGTTTTATGTGGCTTGATGACCAGTAGAATAAGGTATAGAAATAGAAGGGACAAGCGGATAGCGATACCCGCAGGGATTATCTTTTTCATGCTGTTCTTTTTCTATGCATTCTCTCTGCCGTTCGTTTACCCTGCAGCCATTATTTTTGTGTTAACGGTATCCTATATCATCAGCCCTTTTTTATTTTAGCTCTTCGATAATCTCTCTGACGGTATCGGCATCGGTCTCTTCAAACTCCACATACGCATCTTCCAGGACATAGAACGCACTCTTTTTTGCAATACTCTCTTTTGTAACCAGTTTATCTATCTCTTTGGTAGCCAGAAGCTCGGCGACCCTAAGCCCTTTCATTTTCTCCAATCCGATAAACGGATTTTTTATGAATCTCATATCCGCCAGGTCGTTATCCGCTGTTCTCATATCAAATATACAGAAATATTCTGCTCCACCGAAATGCTCGGACACTCTGGACTGCAGAGCATTATTTTCCGTGCAGGGGACGGCATAGCGTATAAATTCCTTCTCCTCCGGCTCTACATGCACTATCACTCTATCCACATTTTTCATCTCGGATTTTATTTTCTCTTCGATTTTATCACTCAGATGATGCGCCCTTTCAAGGTCTCTCAAGTTTGTTTCTATCTCCAACTCTACAAATACGAATTTACCTGAACTTCTCGCCTTCAGGGAACGTATTTTTCTAACGCCGTGCGCTTCAGATGCAAGTTCTCTTATCCTGTGCAGACTCTCATAATCTATGGATGCGTCCAGCAGGACCTTTATTGAATCTTTTAATATCTCGTAGCCTGATCTGAAGATGAATACGGCGACCAGAATACCTGCTATCGGGTCAAGGGCATAGAACCCGAGGTAGTTCCCCAGTATTCCAGCTAATACAACGGCAGATGCATAAACGTCTGTTCTTGTATGCTTTCCATCGGCGACTAAGCTGGGTGATTTTGTCTCTCTTCCAACCTTGAGTTGATAACTGCTTAAAAGCAGGGTGAATACTAACGATGCCAGTGCAGCGGAGATCGCAATCGGAACGTTCGTTAAGACAACCTCTTCAAACTTTTCGACCGATGAGAGAATAATGTCGTATCCCGCATAAAAAATCGCAAGAGCAAGCAACAGACTTACTATGTTCTCTGCTTTGTAAAATCCGTATGGAAAAGCTTCGGTGGGCTTACGACTCGAAATTTTAAGACCGAGGAAGACCCCAATGGAACTTATAACATCAGTAAGCGAGTGAACGGCATCTGCAACTAAGGCAATGCTTCCGGAAAGGACGCCAACGGAATATTTTATGACCGCCAGAAATGCCGTTACTACTATTGACACCAGGGCGGCTTTTTTATCTCTACCTAAGCGAATCATAGGAAGGTGTATAAAATATTATTATTTATTTATATACGAAAAAAAGAATCGGTGTATATACTAATTAGCGAATAGGCATAACGAGGGACAAATCATGAAATTCATAAAATGGTTTGAAGAGGTAGGAACAGGAGACGTAGCTCTGGTAGGCGGTAAAAATGCGTCTCTTGGGGAAATGATAAGAAACTTGAGTGAAAAAGGGGTGGCTGTTCCTTCTGGTTTTGCCATCACTGCTGGGGCATACAGGTATCTGATACAAGAAACGGGAATACAGGAAAAAATTAGAGATGCGCTGGTGGATTTAGATACGCATGATATGGAGAATTTATCCAAGCGAGGCAGCCATATAAGGGCGTTGATAAAGAATGCCGGCTGTCCAAAAGAGCTGGAGGAGGAGATAAGAACTGCTTATCGCAAGATGGAAGAGCGATATGGGACAGGGGTGGATGTGGCGGTGAGAAGCAGTGCGACGGCAGAAGACCTGCCTACGGCTTCATTCGCGGGGCAGCAGGAGACATATCTGAACGTAAGAGGAGAAGAAGAACTGGTAGAAAAGGTGATGGAGTGCTTCGCTTCTTTATTCACCAATAGGGCGATATCCTATCGTGTGGATAAAGGATTTGACCATCTCAGCGTCTATCTTTCGGTTGGCGTGCAGAAGATGATTCGTTCGGATTTAGCGTGCTCCGGAGTTACGTTTTCGATAGATACAGAATCGGGTTTCCGAGATGCGGTTTACATAACGGGGGCATACGGTTTAGGCGAGAATGTCGTGCAAGGGACTGTAAATCCAGACCAGTTTTATGTTTTTAAGCCGACCTTGAAGGAGGGATTTAGACCGATTGTGGAGAAGAAACTGGGGACAAAGAGGAAGAAACTGGTTTACAAAGAAAAAGGAACGGGAACCAAACAGGAAAAAGTTGAAAAAGCACAGCAAAGGGAGTTTGTGCTGACTGACGATGAGGTGCTTACATTCGCAAGGTGGGCTTGTATTATAGAAGACCACTATGGTACGCCGGTGGACATCGAATGGGCAAAAGATGGAAGAACCAATGAACTTTTCGTGGTTCAAGCGAGACCGGAAACGGTGCATTCGCAAAAAGACGTTGCGGTGACTGAGACATATGTGCTTGAGGAGGACAGAGAGTTGCTAAAGGCGCAAGGGCGGCTGCTGGTCGAAGGAGAGGCAGTAGGCAGCAAAATCGGGTATGGCGTGGTAATTGCAATAGAAAACACCCGCGATATCCATGAGTTCAAGCCCGGGCAGGTTCTGGTTACTAATATGACGGACCCGGATTGGGAACCGATAATGAAAGTGGCAGGTGCGATAATTACGAATAGGGGTGGAAGAACCTGCCATGCCGCTATAATTTCACGCGAACTCGGAATACCCTGTGTCGTTGGGACGGTTAAGGGGACAAGGGCGTTAAAAGGAGTAAAAGACGTTACGGTAGATTGTTCAGAAGGCATAGGAAGAATATACGAAGGGAAGTTGAAATACCGGATAGAAAAACTGACACTGGACAAGCTTCCAAGACCACGCACCCGGATAATGATGAACGCCGGGGTTCCCGAGAACGCATTTGTTCACGGTCAAATTCCTAACGATGGCGTGGGTTTAGCGCGAGAGGAATTCATAATTAATTCTTATATCGGCATACACCCTCAGGCGCTGATAGAATACGATGAATTAAAGAAAAGGGCGGTGGAGGAAGGAGACAGGAAGATAGCGAGAGTAGTTAAAGAGATAGACGAGAGAAGCGCATCATACGAGGACAAGGTAGAATTTTTCGTCGATAACTTAGCGCGGGGAATAGGAAAGATAGCGGCAGGGTTTTATCCCAATGAGGTGTTAGTGCGATTATCGGACTTTAAGACAAACGAGTATGCAAATTTAATCGGCGGGTATCTTTACGAGCCAGAGGAGAGCAATCCAATGATAGGTTGGAGAGGTGCTTCGCGTTATTATGACGATAAGTTCAAGCAGGCATTTGGGTTAGAATGCCGGGCGATAAAGAAAGTGAGGGAAGAGATGGGGCTGACCAATGTTAAGGTGATGGTTCCGTTCTGCAGAACGCCAGAGGAGGGTAGAGAAGTAATAAGGACATTGAACGAATTCGGATTGAAACAGGGAGAGAATGGATTGGAAGTGTACGTGATGTGTGAAATCCCCTCGAACGTCATTTTGGCAGATGAATTTGCAGACGTGTTTGACGGATTCAGCATAGGGTCGAATGACCTGACACAACTGACACTGGGTTTGGATAGGGATTCCGACCTCGTGGCACACTTATTTGACGAGCGGAACGAAGCAGTGAAGAGGCTGGTGAAGCAGGTAATAGAAGTTGCGCATGCACACGAGCCGAGGAGAAAGGTAGGAATTTGTGGGCAGGCGCCGAGCGATTTCCCGGAATTTGCGGAGTTCCTGGTGGAATGCGGGATAGATTCAATGTCGTTGAACCCGGATGCAGTAATATCAACGCGGTTACATGTAGCAGAGGTGGAGAAAAGGATAAAAAAATAGAAATGTATACAAAGATAAGAGCGGTTGATGTAGTAAGAGTGCCACCAGGGCGATTGGGTGATGAATTGCGACCTACGGTAAAAGAGATGTTACAAGATAATCTGGAAGGTCGGATGGATAAGAAGATCGGGATGGTAATTGCAATACTGGACGTTGTAGATATGAAAGAAGGAAGGATAATAATAGGGGATGCGGGGGTTTATTACGAAACGGTATTTGATATGCTCGTTTTCAAGCCTAAGATGCAAGAGATAGTAGAAGGAGAAGTAGTGGAGATAGTAGCATTTGGCGCTTTTGTGGCGATAGGACCGTTAGATGGATTGCTGCACATCAGCCAGATTACCGACGAATATATTTCGTATGATGAGAAGGGCGGAAAGCTCGTTACTAAGGATACGGGCAAGACATTAGGAGAAGGGGATAAGTTAAGGGCAAGAATAGTTGCGATTTCGCTGAACGAAATGGACCCGGGGGATAGCAAGATAGGATTAACAATGCGGCAGCCGGGTTTGGGTAAATTAGAGTGGATAGAAGAAGAGCGGGAGAAAGAGAAGAAAGGGGAACAGGAAAATAAATTATAGACATATTTTTAGTAAAGGTTTTTGCGAAGCAAAAAGTGTTATGGAGAAAGCGTGCAGGGATTGTCACCGGATAATTGAAACAGGAAAATCGGTATGCAAATGCGGCTCGAATTCACTCAGTACGGACTGGAGCGGGTATGTAGTGATTATAGATGCAGAAGGGTCAGAGATAGCGAAGAAATTAGGGCATAAAAAAGAAGGAAAGTATGCGTTGAAAGTGAGGTGAAAAGAAGAATGAGCGAGGAGCAATTGCATTTGGAAGATGCAAAGAAATTGTATCGAAAAGCGGTTGAGGAGTTTGAGATAGCGAGGGAGAAGAGCGACCGTATTTTTCTGTGCGATGCCTGCGCAAAAGGCTGGCTTTCTGCGATAGAAGCCACTTACGCACTCGTGCTCAAAAAAGGAGTAGAAGAAGAGGAGTTGCTCAAAACAGATTGGGGAAGAAGATACATGGTGCACAGATATGCGGAGAAGGAACTTGAATTGTATTATTTCTCGTTGCGGGATAACCTGCACATAGAATGCTACTATGAGCGGGCATTGGATTTCGATGAGGTTCAGATACAATTGAATGACCTCAAATATTACATTGAGAAGATTGAGGAGTTAGAGGAGGTAAGGAGGTGAAAGATGGAAAAAATGGAAATAGAAATAACAAAGACGGATGATAACCTCATATTGAAGAGGAAGGAAGTATTTTTCAGGTTAAAGCACGACGAAAAGAGTGAAACGAAAGGCGCTTCGCCAAGCAGAGCCCAAGCACGAGAAGTCTTGATAAAAAAGCTTCGATGCAAGCCAAATCTGCTCGTAATAGACAAGATGCAAACGGAATTCGGGAAAAGAGAGACGGTGGGCTATGCCAAGGTATATGAAAATGAGGAGCGGCTGAAGGAAATAGAGCGGGAATACATAATAAGAAGGAATTTCGGCAGCCAGGGTATAGGCATGGGCGAAGGAGAAGGTCAAGGCGAGAAGGAAGGAAAAGAGGGACAAAAAGAATGACTGCAATACATAAGTTTTACGAATTGGTAGAGGAAAAAGGTAAAGGAAAAGCGAAGGCGGGATGGAAATTAGAAAGGAAACGGAAGACGTGTCCAAGATGCGGTGCGGGCGTATTTTTAGCCGAGCATAAAGACCGATATGCATGCGGGAAATGTGGCTACACGGAATTCATAAAAGCCCCCAAAAGTTAAATTTCACCGCAGAGCACACAGAGAACGCAAAGGCACAAGAAAACAGAAAATAAATTATAGACACAGATTAACACAGATGATAAAGATCAGCACGGTTAAACTAAACAATGATTGGAACAGTCTTAAAACTCTGCGTACTCTGCGCTCTCCGCGGTGATAGATCACTATATTTTTAGACCGTGCCGTTCAGTGTTCGGCAGCGCTATATCGGCACCTAAATTGCGTATATCCACAAAGAAAGAAGGATAAGAAACTTCAGCACATTCTGCCCCTTCTATAACTGTTTCTCCGGTGGCGGAGAGAGCAGCAATACACAAAGCCATCGCTAATCGGTGGTCGTCATGGGAATACACCTTCGCAGCTCTTAATCCACTCTTCTTTCTGCCTTCTATTACCAGCCCATCTTCCTTCTCTTTTATTCTCACACCCATTTTTCTCAGCTCTTCGGTCAGAAACCGCAATCTATCGGTCTCTTTATATCGCAGATGAGCAGCTCCCGTTATTTCTGTCGTGCCTGCGGCAACAGCGGCGGATACGGCAATTGTAGGCACCAAATCAGGGTTCTGTCGCATATCCACCTTTATGCCTCTCAGTTCAGCTTCTTTCGTTCCTTTTACTTCGACCACTCCGCTCTCCTCAGCCCATTTTATGTCAGCGCCCATCTCACGCAATATTTCCACTATTCGTGAATCGCCCTGTGCAGAAGGGAACAAATTTGTCATTCTCAACTCGGAATCCGTGATTGCTGCTGCTGCTAACAGATAAGAAGCCGATGAAAAATCTCCGGGGACCGTGAACCTTCGTAACTCATATCTTTTGCCTCCTTCTACGTGAAAAGCATAATCGTTGGACGAGCGAGAAAAGGGGATTTTCACTCCGGCTTGTTCTAATACCTCTGCGGTCATTCTCATATAAGGCACGGAGGAGAGATTAGTTGCAGCAATATAAGAAGGTTTTTCTGCAAGCGGACAGGCGATGAGCAGTGCTGAAATGAACTGCGAGCTGATAGAAGCATCCATAGTGGTTTCTCCGCCTTTTAGCTCTCCTCTTACCTCTATTGGCGCTGTTCCATCACCTTTTATTGAAATAGCCTCTGCGCCAAGGTCGTTCAGCGCCATGAGCAAAGGCGAATTTGGGCGCTTTCTTAAGGATGCATCGCCAGTTAGAACCGTAGTGCCATCGCATAAAGCGGAAATAGCGGTGAAGAACCTCAGCGTGGTGCCTGAGTTTTTAGCGTTTATCACGTCTTCAGGTGTTTTCGGTTTTCCGTCTGTGCCTTCTATCGTTATTTTCCTCACGTGCTCATCGTATTCTACAACGGCACCCAGGCATTCTGCGGCGTTGATTGTAGCTTTTGTATCCTCAGAGATAAGAGGGTAAAAAATATCGCTTTTTTGCGAGAGCGAAGCTATTGCAATGGCTCTATGCGTGTAGCTTTTAGAAGGAGGAGCAGTTATCTCGCCTTTTATCCCCGACTTTCGCACTGTTGCGTTCATACACTTTTTCTTTTTTACAAAAAGAAAACCTGTGCTAAAAGAAAAACTCTGTTTCTTTGATCAAACTTTCTTTGTAAAAGAAAGTTTGTTACGGAGTCGCTGGGATTTGAACCCAGGTCGTCAGGTCCGGAACCTGACAGGATATCCAAGCTACCCTACGACTCCAGGTTAGTTAACATCATATAAGATAATATACCATCAAAAGTTTTTCCTTCTCTCGACTTTAAAAATTACAAGCTCAAAACATCAAAGTTCAAATTTCTCGATATCACCGTTTCTTCAACACTTCTATCCCGGGCAGTGGCTTTCCCAGAAGATACCTCAGGAATGCTCCTCCTGCGAGACTGACATGGACATGGTCCATTTCTCCTTTGTCCATCCCTACATCGCTTATCGCCGCTGATGTATGTCCACCACCGAGCAGCGAAAACGCGTCAGAATCCGCAATCGCTTTGAAAATCTCTTTTGTCCCTTTTGCAAATCCTTCCTTCTCAAATGCTCCCGCAGGTCCTTTCATTATCACGGTCCGCGCATTTTTTATTATCTCTCCGTATTTCTCACACGTTTTCTCACCTATGTCGTATATCGGCTGGTTTGCTCGTACCTCATCAAGCGATATCTCCTCTCGCTTACCATCCACTTCAACCGCAACGTCCCAGGGATATTTTATTCTCCTGCCGCCTCGATTCGCTATCCGCCTGGCTCTACCCACGTACTCAAAAAGCTGGTTATCCACTTTCAGTGGAATTACACCTTTGGCATATAAAAAGAAGCTGCCTATGACTCCTGTCGTGAGTATGCTATCCACTCCACTCTCCAATGCAAACTCCATTATGTCAAACACTTCTTCGGTTTTCGCACCGCCAAGCACGTAAACACAGGGTCTTTTTATGTCGTTAACGGCTCTTCCCAGCGCCCTCAATTCACGCTCCATTAATCTCCCTATTCCCGCATCCAGCACCCACGGGAAGCCCACCACAGACGCATGCGACCGGTGGGCTACCGAGAAAGCGTCATTGACGTATATATCTGCAAGCGGGGCGAGCCGGCGCACGAAAATAGATTTTGCATGCTCCTCGGGCGTTTTATCCAGCGTTTCCTCTGCAAGTAGCCTCACGTTGTCAAGCAGTAAAACATCTCCATCAGTCAGTTTTTTTATCGCCTCTATTGCGACAGGCCCTATTATATCGCCAACGTATTCCAAATCCACAAAATTCCTGAGCAATTGCGCATGCTGCTCCAACGGCAGAAAATCATTACCACCTGCACGTCCTTGATGTGCGAGAACGACAACCTTCGCATTTTTCTCCGAGAGTTCACGTATCGTTTTCGCATTCTCTTCTATCCGCTCCTTCATCTCCACCTTCCCGTCTTTAACTACCGAGTTCAAATCAGCCCTGAAAAGCACTGTTTTTCCTTCTACATCAAAATCATCTATCGTCAAGAACTCTTTTAGCTGTTCCTTCATTTTCCTTTGTTTCTACACGCCCTTCTCCTCTATGCGCTTTATCATATCCAGCACCCTGCATGAGTAGCCCCATTCATTGTCATACCACGACAGCACTTTCACTAAACTGCTGCTGCCACCCTCGCCCTTGCCCTTACTATCGCCTATCACACTCGTAGATAGTGCATCTACCACGGAAGAATAGTTCGTTCCCAGATAGTCAATAGAGACAAGAGGCTCATACGAAACACCAAGAATACCTTTCAGAGACGTTTTAGCTGCTGCTTCAAAAGCGCTGTTCACGCCATCACGCGTAACTTCCGCTCCCAGTTCTGCTACGAGGTCGACCACAGAAACGTTAAACGTGGGGACACGCATCGCTATTCCATCCATCTTACCTGCCAGAGGTGGTAACACAACGCCTATTGCCGCTGCTGCTCCCGTTGTCGTGGGTATTATGGACATAGCCGCAGCACGAGCCCTTCTCATGTCTTTATGCCTTCCATCAAGAAGCTTCTGGTCGCCTGTGTAGGCATGTACAGTAGTCATAAAAGCGCGAGTTATGCCAAACTCGTCGTTCAATACCTTTGCCACGGGTGCCAGGCAGTTGGTGGTGCAGCTCGCAAGCGAAATTATATCGTGCTTTTCATGGTCATACATCTCATCATTGACACCGGGAACAATTGTCACGTCCGGGTCTTTTGCCGGTGCGGTTATTATTACTTTTTTGCAACCTGCATCAAGATGTTTCGATACGTCTTTCCGCTCCCTGAACTTCCCTGATGCTTCTACAACCACATCCACACCTAAATCACCCCATGGCAACTTCCCCGGGTCGGTCTCGGCGAATATCTTTATTTCCTTTCCATTCACGACTATCGCATTCGTGTCTTTCTCCGCTCTTATCTCTCCTTCCTGCACGCCATGCACGGAATCATACTTCAACAGATGTGCCGCCCAGGAAGGCTCCGCGGCATGGCTGTTTATCGCCACGAAATTTATGTCCGGGCTATTACGTAACGCCGCTCTGAATACAATTCGCCCTATTCTCCCCCAACCATTTATCGCTACTTTCATCATGTGTAGCTATTCGTAATTTAATTATATAAATGTTATGCGTATTTGGATAAAATCCAAAATACAAATACATACCAATACTACCAAATTTTTGGGATTTGGAAATTGGGATTTACTTGGGATTTGGTAGTATTTGTCATTGGGATTTATTTTCACGCTATACAAATACGATTACAGCAATCCCTTCTCTATCAACGTTCTCATCGTTCGGTCACAGGCAGTTGTAGCATGTGAAACCGCTCTTCCAAGGTTTGCGTACGCCGCCTCATAATCTCCTTCCTCTATCTTCCTTTTTACCTCCATTACTTTTTCTTCTACCTGCATGAATTCTTGCATTCCTGTTGCGTTCAGTGCCATTCCCGTCTCGGTGAACAGCCCGTCAAAGAAAGCAAACATTGTTCTTTTTGCCCCCTCTAATTCTAACTCGCTATCCTTCTGCGTCTCTATCACCGCCAGCATCTTAGAGCTGATTATCAACGCGGATTTTATCCGCTCTGCGAATTGATAACCTATTATCTCCTTTTTTGTCATTTTATTTTAATTAATTGCAATAATCAATATAAAAGATGATGGACGCACTCTTGCCGTTACTCTTACTCGTTGCTTTTTCGATGCTCGGTGTGTTGTTAGGCACGATAACCGGGCTTGTTCCAGGTTTCCACCCCAATAACGTCGCCTTTATCCTTTTCGCCATCTCGCCTGCGATATTAGCGAAACTAGATTTTTTAAATGCTCTTGTCGTCCACTCGGGAACCACCGTACTTGTCCTTGTTGCTTCTACCATACTTGCTGCTTCCGTGGCGCACACGTTTTTGAATTTTATACCTGCTGCATTCATCGGGGCTCCGGAAGGCGACACCGCACTTTGTGTGTTACCAGCGCATCAGTTATTATTGGAAGGCAGAGCCTACGAAGCAACGGTTCTTTCTGCGACAGGCAGTTTTGGCGCTGTCGTTTTCTCGTTTCTGTTACTCGTTCCCTTTTATTTCGTCTTCTCGACTTTTCAGTTCTACGAAATAATCCAGAGTCACATGCTGTACGTACTAATCGGCATATCCGCATTGCTAATTCTCACGGAGAGTTTTAGCGAAACGATGGAAGCATATCAAGCCATTCTCCTCTCTTTATTTGTGTTTCTACTCGCGGGATTGTTTGGCTATCTGATACTGGACATGCCGGTGCACGCACCATTCCTTTTTCGCTCTACTATGCTTTTTCCTGCGCTTACCGGCTTATTCGGGCTCTCAACCATTTTATTCTCTCTGTTTTATACGCCTGATATACCGGAGCAACGGATAGAGGAGCCGGAGCTGGAACCAGGAGAAATCGCAAAATCCGTCGTATCTGGCTCGGTCTTTGGCTCTATGGTCAGTTTCCTGCCGGGCATCACTTCGGCACATGCAACCGTGATGGCGATGCTTGCAAGAAGAAACAGGCAGCCTGAGCAGGTAATTACAACTTTAAGCGGTGTCAACACGGCGAACGTGATTTTCTGTCTGGCAACGCTATTTCTCATCTCCCGTACGAGAAGCGGTACAACAATTGCGATAAGCAACCTATTACACGTTCAACCCTGGGAAATGGTCATTCCGCCTTTGACATTGATTTACTTGCTGATGGTGGTATTGATGGCATCTGCATGCTCGTTCTTCATCACAAAATACCTGGGGGAGCAATTTTCACGCTTTTTCGTGAAACTGCCGTATCGAAAGATACTTATGGCTATTGCAGTTTTCCTTTCTGTGCTTGTTTTCATTTTTACGGGTGTTTTAGGATTGTTTATTCTTCTCGTAGCTACGTGCATAGGTCTTATCCCAATTTATTCCGGCGTGCGGCGAAGTAATTGCATGGGTGTGTTACTCCTCCCGATAATTATGTGGTTGTGGTGATAGGCGGAGAACTCAACTTCCCAATAACATCCTGTTCAGCCAGGAGAAGTATGCGGTGTTTCAACGCCTTAATTTGCTGCTCAACGTCACCGTCCAGTTCGATTTCTTCGGCACCCCCGAAAATTTCTTCCTTTACCTTTTCTCCTATAATGTCATCCTGTTCGGGCTTCAATCGTATGATCAACGAATCGGGAGGCAGGAACCTATCGTATTGTTCCAGTGCAGCCCCTCGTTCTATTCCCGCTATCAATCCATCCGCATCGCCGTCTGTAATGCCTATCATGCGAATCCCAAACCGTTTCAGTATGTCGCCGGCAATGCTTGTTGTATCGTCCCCTATGGTTACCGCAACCACAACGTCAGCACCGGCATCTTCAGCATCCTTGAGTTTCGGAAAAAGATTGTCAACGTTATAAAAAAGACATGCCCGCTTCTTTTTCTTTTCCCTCCCTTTTCCCTGCGATTCACGTTCATCCGTTCCTATTCCTACCCTTTTCGGTTTCGTCCGCCGGATAACACTCGCGGTCTTTACTAACGCTTTTTCCAACTCCAGCGGAGAAGGCAACTTCTCAAGGTTATGTTTTATTAACCTGCCGCCAACAATATCCACCAGTTTTCCCTCTTTCGCTACCAGCGTAACGCTATTATTTTTGTTTTCATGCGAGGATGAGACCATTCCGATAACAACGCCATCCACAACAATTTTCTCTCCGGGATGCACGCCCTTTATCTCGCGATATACGCGATTAGAACGAGCATCTTTTTTGCATCTTGATTCGAGCTTGTACGGTTGTCGCTCACCGAACTCACTAAAAACCCCGGTTAGTCTTTTATATACCCCTTCATCGTCGGGCCTCAAGAGCCATCGAATAATAATCCTGCTCCCGCTGCCGTATTCTAATTGCACAAACGAAATATTTTTCTTTGCGGCACTACCACGCCTATCAAAAAAACGTCTCAGAATGCCTTCACCGAGCATAAACCCGCTCTCTTCGGTCTTTGCATGGTTCACCAGCAGGATAAAATTTACGTCTCGCTCGACAAAATCTTCCATTACTTCTGAAGGTCTCATATCCCTGCTTATGTCTATCACGTGCTGCATACCGGCGTCTATAACCGCTGTTTTACCTGTTATTCCACCCAAAGCAGCCTCTACTTCAAATCCCGCTGCATCCATCAGTGTTTTTATCGCTTCTCCCGCTTCGCCTTCGTCTATTACCTCGGGTCCGTGGATTAGCAGTCCTATGGTGGTCATTGTTAATTTTGAAAGGATTAATCTCACAAAAAGTTTTAAAGTAGTTTGGAGATGGAACAAAAAATAAATTATAGACACAGATTAACGCAGACAGACGATAAAGATCAACAATGCTAAACTTAAAAAATCCGTGTAAATTCGTGTCTTAAATACGAGGGAGTTATACTTTATATACAATAAAAAACATGCTAATGCCCAAACCCCTTCTAATGGCCAGCGGGAGCATGCATAATGCGGATATGTATTATGCCACTCATTTCCTTGCCGTAGACCCTTTTATTTATCTCAGGTTTCCACACGAAGGAAAAGACATTCTCATCGTGTCGCAAATGGAATACGAAAGAGCGAGAAAAGAGTCAATGGTAACTGAAATCAGGTCTTCGCTTGATTATGGCCGTGACCTCAAAACAGAAGAGCTTATTACCAAAATCCTTCTGGAAGAACGTATAAACGCGATAGAAGTGCCACGGGATTTTCCGTTGTTCACGGCTGAGGAACTGAGGAAAAACGGCGTAGAAGTGGTTCCCGTGGAGGAGGAACCGATACTAACGAAAGAGCGCGAGATAAAGGATGAACAGGAGATAAGCTATATGAAAAAGGCGCAAAGAGCTGCCGAGCACGCAATGGGAATCGCCATAGCGGCTATAAAAAAATCTTCCGTGATGAATAATTCCCTGTTGGAGAACGGTGAAGTTCTAACGTCAGAAAAAATAAAGGCATATATAGAACACGCTTTGATTGATTCTGGATGCATCTGCGATGGTGGAGAGCCGATAGTAGCATGTGGGAAAAGAGCTGCCGACCCTCACTTTACCGGCACTGGTTCCCTCCTCGCAGATGAGCCAATTATCATAGATATTTTCCCACGATTAAAGCGGGAGAGATATTACGCAGATATGACAAGAACTGTCGTTAAGGGCGAGCCCGGGAAGGCGATAAAAGAGATGTATGAAGCGGTTCTGGCAGCTCAAAACGCCGCTTTAGGTCGTGTAAAAGAAGGAGTAACGTGCAAAACCCTGCATAATCTCGTATGTGATGTATTCGAAGAAAGAGGATACGGGACGATAAGAAAAAGCACGAAAAAAGGATTTATTCATTCCACGGGGCATGGAGTGGGATTGGACTTACATGAGAACCCGCGAGTTGCTGATAATGATTACGAACTACGAAAAGGGAATGTGATTACAATAGAGCCCGGGTTGTACGACCCTGAAGTAGGTGCTGTCCGACTGGAGGATATGGTGCTCGTGCGGAAGAACGGCTGTGAGAACCTGACGAGGTTTGAGAAGAATTTGATGATATGAAAAAACCACGAGAAACCTTTTCTTAGAAAAGAAAGCTTTACCAAAGAAACTTGTATTTTAGTAAAGGTTTTTGCGAAGCAAAAAAGTTTATTGTAAAAAAGAAAAAGTGTTGTGTAATCTGGTGGTTTATAAAAATAACGAATCTTAGCACTCTATTTAGCGCCTTATAAATGCACTTTCTCTGTAATCGTCAAAAATAAGTGCTTCTCAAAATTGGAATCAACGAAAAAACCGAAAATCTATTTACTAATGTTGACAAAATAATTATCTATTGTGTTACATTTTAGGGTAAAAAAAAGGGGAAGGTGTGAAAAGCGGGGGTGAAAGCATGAAATTGAAAACGGTGCCTCTTACATGGTGATAATCCATGCGCGGGCTAAAAAAGGGGAACGGGACGGGGGGATAAAAAAATGGATAATCTCGCCGTCTTAAACAACACTTTCTTTCTACGAGAAAGAACCTGTGCTAAGAAAGAAAAAGAAAAAATGTCCCTCAATAAGAATAAGAAAAACATGGTGCAAGTCCATGGAGGGGCGAAGGCAAGCGCCGAGGAGGGGCGCTTTACAAGTACCCAAACAAATTAGGAGGTGAAAAAGAAAAAAATGAAAAATAATACAAAAAATATACGGAAATCAATTACAGCGATTTTGTTTGTGACGGTAATGATAGGGTGTGTCTTAGCAGTGCCAGCTAGTGCCAGCATCTCACCAGATACGGTGGAGGCGGAATTATCTCCTTGCGAATCCGTTAACGTGACCAAGACAGTGGAGATACCAGAGTTGCCTCTCAGGGGTGACGTGGTCTTCTCATTTGACCTGACTGGTAGTATGGGCGGTATCATCGCCACGGCAAAATCTAACGCAACAGAGATCATGACTGCGTTGAATGCGACAGGGGTTGATATCAATTACGCGGTTATGTCTTATATGGACTATCCTGGCTACTACAGCTCTTGCGGTTATAATAGGACATACGGTTCTGCCTCATCTGGTGACTATGCGTATAGCCTGAATGAATCGCTGACCAGCAATCGAACTGCGGTTAATGATACCATCAATGCATTGACCTTGGGATCTGGCGAAGATGGCCCGCAAGATTACACACGGATATTCTATGAGAGCTACGCCGATCCGTCTGTAGGATGGCGCTCTGGAGCCAAGCGAATTCTGGTCAACTTCGGTGACAACGTGCCTCACGACTGCAACTTGAACGAAGGAGTGCCAGGAAAGATCGGTATTTGGACAACTGGTGGAGACCCTGGTCGTGATGAAATAATGGGAACAGCCGATGATCTGGATCTTCAGGCAGTTTTAGCAAACATGAGTGCTAATGGTACTATCTTGCTGGAGTGCCACACTACAACTTCGCGGAAGGAATACTGGGATTATTGGACCAACATCACTGGAGGGAACGTTTCTATCACAGGCTCGGCGACGCTGGTTGATGACGTATGTGCTGCGATCGCAGAGGGACTCGTTGTTTCCAAAGTAAAGAATCTCCACCTTGAAGCCTCACCAGGTTTTGAGTCGTGGGTGAGTTCAGAGCCTGCTAAATACGATGAAGTCAACCCTGGCGATACAGTGTATTTCAATGAGACCATCCGTGTGCCTATTGAAACCGAATGTGGCGTGTACACTTTTACCGTTAGTGCTATGGACGATAAAGGCGTGAGCTATGGCGACCAGACGGTTACCATCGATGTGCCGTGTCCGCCATCTGAAATCCCGGTGAACGTTGACATCAAACCCGGTTCCTGTCCGAATCCGCTGAACAAGAAGAGTATGGGAGTACTGCCGGTTGCCGTTCTGGGCACCGAGGACTTCGACGTTACAACCATTAACCCAGAAACGATTCTGCTAACTCGAGAGGGTGTTAAGGGTGAAGTTGCGCCGATTCGATGGAGCTACGAAGACGTTGCAACACCATTCGAAGGAAAACTATGCGACTGCCATGACCTCGAGGGCGATGGATACATAGACAGGACACTCAAGTTCAGCATACCAGAACTAGTCGAAAAATTAGACCTATGTCCACTCGATGGACAGACGATCCCCCTTACCATCACGGGCAACCTCAAGGAAGAAGAGGGCGGCATGCTAATTGAAGGCGAAGACTGCATTTTGGTCTTTAAACCAGGTAAAAAATAGAAAACCAAATAAATAAGTAAAAATAAGTAAAAAATGAGGGTGGATGGTTTTTCCATCCACTCTTATAATTTTTCCAAGATTATGAAAGAATGGAAGGATGAGGTATGGAAAAAACATGTCCCTTACATGGTGCAAAGAAAGCATTTTGATCAAACTTTTTCAAAAAGTTTGATGGTGCAAGTCCATGGAGGGGCAAAGGCAAGCGCTGAGGAGGGGCGCTTTATAAATACCCAAACAAATTAGGAGGTGAAAAAAAAGAAAAAATGAAAAAGACAATAGTAGCAGGAGTAATTGCAGTGATGCTAGTAGCATCGATTGGAATGGCAATGGGTGCAGGAGATGGAAAAGGGAAACCAACGCCTTTTACGGCAACGGTAATCTCTACAGTCACATATCTCGGAACAATTACTCCAAT
>JAUWNY010000165.1 GCA_030612405.1 Candidatus Methanophagales archaeon
CTTACAACGCTCATAGCCGACCGAGTTCCTTCAGTGTTGTCAAATCTTCCTCATAATCTTCCACATCATAATGAACGGGAATTTCCCTGCTCGCCAGCAGCTGTTGGAATGCCCACACGGTCATGCCAGCCATCTCTCGAGCCTTACCGAAGGAGAGTCTGCCCTGTTGAAACAGATAAATTGCCAATTCCCGCCTCAGATCCCGCGGCCTCATTCGCGCGGCATGGGCAACTTCACGCGGTATTTCAATCGATATCGTAGATGACATTCTTAATCTCCTACTATGATATAATGTTATTTATACCTTCTTTAAATATAAATTTTTCAGGATGACAAGTCCACACGTATTGTTTTACCTTCCATTACTGCTGCTTCGGAAACTTCCTGCTTTACTTCCTGCACTACGGTATCGTTCGTTATGGCTTTTATTGTGTATGGCGAAGCGAAAACGTCAAAATTTGTCCATCCCTTGCTGCTCATCCATCCGTCAACCGGTTTTTCTGTCGAATACGGCACGATGAACTCGTAAGTGCCATCCGATAACGTCCTTTCGGAATACACAAATTCTCTTCCCTGATTTGTGGTTATGTTTGTTGATATTTCAACGAAGGAGCCATTAGGAGCAGTTCCTTCTATTATCGCTCCTTTTACGTATTCGAACGTCTTCACAAAACTCACGGGCTCTATATATTCGGGTGTCCATGCTTTTATGTTCGGCTGTCCCGTTCTGACGCCATAAAGATAAACGTTTAGCTTTCCTTCCTTCTTATTGATGTTGAACATGTTTTCATTTGTCCTGTCTCGTATTGTCCATCGGGTTCCGTCTATTTTTATAACCGTGCTATCCGCAGAGAGCGGAAAGCCCGTGGAATTAAGTGCACTGCTCAATATTTCCGGTATGCTTTCATTATCCAGAACCTCCTCTATCCCAACTCCTGCGGGCATACTGAACAAATACCCGTGAAGAACCCGCGCTTGCGACTTTGTCGTGCTATAATCACCGGCAAAAGGGCGCCAATACATTTTCCCCTCATTTTCGTCCATAATAATCAAAGGGAGAACAAAAGAGGGTGTCTCATACACCAACCGGTAGTGAGCTAAGGCGGGTATGCTTTCGCCTTCTATATCCACACTTGCGCCGTCAAATATATGCAGCCGTGCTTCCATCGTGTTGTAATAGCGTGAAAGGGAGTTGTAGTATCCGGGGTTACCAGCCCAGACCGTTATCGCACCAAACTTTGGCGTATGACCCAGCCAGGAGCATATTCCCCACGCATCTGCCATCTCTAAATCGCTTATCACATATCTCGTGCCGAGTTCGTCTAATATCCAATTCGCTTCCTCTTCATTGCTCGATACAAAGAACGTGCATGCTCCGGGGCGTATCGAGCCATTCTCATTTGTACCACCTATGCCACCCTGAAACGGATTTGAATTCGGTATGCGATGTGCATAAAGCGTTATCACGTGCCCGTAATCCCACCAGCTCATCACGCCGTATGCGCTTTCGGGATATTTGTAATCCTCATTACGCGGTGGTGCTTCATATAGCGCATAGTAATCCACGCCCGGGTGAGGGGTGTTGTTCCTCATCCAGAACAGCGATTCGTACCAGTCAGCGTGGAACACGGAAGGACCAGCCTTGGCTTGATAATATGCACGCTCAAAATTCTCCGGCATATCAGCAGGAAAGGGATTAGCTATATTGAGCGGGAACGGATAAAAAAGAATGAACATCACTACGAATACTACTATGATGCGATTTGGAGCGGCGTATTCCTTTATCTTTGCCTTTGCCCTTGCCTTTGTGATGCCCGTCTCGGGCACTTCTTTTTTCTTACTTTCTACCCTCTGCCTTTGCTCCTTTTCCTTCTGCTGCTGCTTTGCTTTCTTCCCTTTAATTCTTTTTTCTTCTGCTTTCGGTTTTCCTGTCTCAGCGAAAAAAGCGAAGCTCAATTTGGTCACATGAACGGCGAATAGGCTGCATAGCAGCGCCACGTTTACCGCGTAATAATACACAAACCGCTGTTGACCAATTGGTGGAGGGCGAATACCAAACATGTCAAACATTACGCCCAATAACATAAGGTCTATAAAACACCAAACGAGAAACAGGGTCTCTTCTGGTTTCCATTTCTTTATTACTCCGTAAATAACAAATGCAAAAGCGGCAAGCGAAACATAAAAACAGGTGGAGAACTGCCCTAAGGCTGCGCCCAGCGTCATTGGATGCATTTCCCCTAACACCTTCATGGCTATACCATATTTTACCCATCCCATTGCACCCATCAACGAAGCATATTGAGATGGAAACAGCACAGTTAAAAAAACTAAAGCCAGTATGCCCATGCCCAAAACCGCAACCGGATAAGCATGACGAGGTATTTCTTTTCTTGCCATAACTGTTGATAAGATGCTTAACAGCAAAACCACAAGTGCTCCTATGAGCATTGATGCTACGTGTGTCGAGCTATACACACCGAGATACTTCAAGAAAGGTGCGATCATTAATAGCGGAATAAGAAATACAGGGACACCCACCATGCATAGATAATCCGTGGAGTTGCCACGCAAATGCTCTATGAGGTATAGAGCGAAAAGAGCGACAAAAACGATGAAAACGAACATGACGCAACCTTTCCATGTGAGAGCATAAAGACCAAAAGAGAAACCCGCGAGGAAAATATAGACTAAGGGAGTTTTCAAGGGCGTCCAATCTCGTTTCGCGAGGTGCTCGAAAGTTATGCCGCTTGCTTTTGCTCGTTTCAGCGCCATCAGCAGAAACATCATCGCGAGCGTGCTGAACAGGACTTCTCCCACGTGATGGTCCATTGCACCTAATATAGACCGAAACAAGAACCCGGGTAGTATAGCGATTAAAAATGCAGAAAGCAAACCCACTTCCTTGCTATACAACTCCTTACCGATGAAATAAACAGGAACAACAACCAGAGCACCGAGAACAGCGGGATAGTATGCCCCTACGGTTTCCATTAGCATGTGCGTGGGCGCGCCCAAGCCGATAAGCCAGGTAACAAATGCGGGTATCTGGTCATATAAAGGAGCAAAAGGAACATAGGTGCCATGAGGGAAAAGAGTATAGGGGTCAAAATAAATCCTATGCGGAAAATGATTACCAAAAAGCACGTTCTCTGCCAATCTTAAGTGATACACCGGGTCGTCAGAACCAAACATTATCATTTCTCCGCCAAAAACGCGAGCATAAGGTAAAATAGTTCTTATGATAAGGGAAACACCAAAAATAACAAACAGGAAATTAAAAACCGGGAGTTTTTTGATGACTTCATACAGTTTCACACCTTTTTGTCTCTCTGCCTTCGCCGTTTCAAGCGTTTCGATGAGATGGGTTTTGTTTGATATGAGAATAGGCACCGTTATTACGCCCACTGCGATAAATGACACCAAGCATACCCAGTTTTCCTCTAAAAAGCTTGGCGGGCTAAAAGCGGTGATGAGTAGATAGATAATTATAAGCGATTCAAGCAGAATTAGCGAAGCATAAAACGCCCATTTCTTTCGCAGCCATATTCCGTATGCAATGGGGAAAGCGGAAAAAGCAAAGAGGGCTAAAATTCCATGGGCATTTAGTTTTGACGTTGGCGGGGATAGCATATAAAGAAGAGAAACGAGGGCGAGTAAACCGCAAAAAATAAGCAGTATAGTCGTTATCTTTATGCCTAAAGGTATCGCTTCTGTTACCTCTTTGTTCTCCTTTTTGTTCGCTTTCCTTTCTTGCCGTTGCATTGTATATTCTTCCTGCTAAGAAGTGTTTTTATTTATTGATATTTCTTTTTAAATTTTAACTGCTAGTTTTAAAAATTTATTAGTGTTGCTTTCAGCGATTTTAGCAAATCGGAATCACAACCTCCTACAGCAATAAATGAGTTTGTCATTCCGTAAAGCTTCTCTTTAAGAATAACGCCCTCTGGAAATAATTGTATGACTTCTCTCTTTTTTAACAGCCTTATAGATTTGGCGATACTCTCAGCTTTTTCGGGGTTTTTTGTAGGTTGACGTCCACCCGGACTAAAATATGTCAGCAGTAAAGTTTTTACCGAAAGAGGTAGAAACTGAAAGAAAGGAAACAGAAAATGAGGTTCCATGGGAAAAAAGAAATTCGGCGTTTGAACAAAATACCTTTTCCCTACACGCTGTATCTCCCCTGCCATTTTCTTCTGATTTTCGTAATTTTCAACATGCTCAATTACTGAGTCTGAAACCACAAGGTCAAATTCTTTGTCTTTATAATTTCTCATTTCCATCCCATTACCTTGAACGCTGTTTATATATTTATATTTGTAGGGGACTTCAAACTTATTGAGATTCAACATTGTAATTTCACATTTTTGCGTTCCTACGAATCCACAAGTCTCCCAAAAAGTTAATGTCCCGCCTACGTCTAATATCCGAATCGAATCCGTATCATCAATGCTATGAATTAGGGCAAGAAGAAGTTTACATCGTTTCTTTCTTACCTTCGAAATAGTAGAATGCGGATTGGATATGTCTACATATTTTTTTAGATACTTCATACTGATCCTTACACCTTCTCCCTGTCGTTTCTTTGCATCTCTTCTAAATATTCTTCTTCCGTCTCCATTGATAGTTTTTAGTTGCTTACTATAAATAAATAGTAACTACTCACCCCCTCGACCACAAAATTTATTATTAATAAGATTATATTATCCATTGCAATGGTTGTAAATAAAACATTTCGTTTGATGGATGGAGAACACGATGCACATACCTACCCGTGATGAAATCCATGCTGCT
>JAUWNY010000060.1 GCA_030612405.1 Candidatus Methanophagales archaeon
AGGGGCAGATATATTTTGCAACATTCGCGGGTATATATCCACAGCGCGGAAGAACGGGTATCATGTGCTCGATGCGATTCAGGATGCGCTTAGAGGGAATCCGTTTGTTCCATCGGTTGGTTGTGTAGGTGAGTAGTTACCTTTTTTCTTTGGAGCGGTGTCGAATGGTGAATCGAATGAAGGAAGATCAAATGTAGGTGGGTTAAACGAAGGTATATCAAAGGGAGACTGAGCCTTTTTAGAAGAACTACTTCCCCTTTTCACTTTATGATCCTGTAATTTTGCTCTTGCGTGTCTGTGAACCTTTTTATGGCAGCTAAGGCAAAGTAAAACTAAATTATCAGTAGCTGTTTTTGAGCGATCCCCATTCACATGATGAATTTCAAAATCGCCAGGGTCTTTATCGTATTTTTTACCACAAATTACACATTTCCTTTTGCAATCATCAACTACTTTTTCCCCCACAGATGAACTCGGAGCCACTCTTTTCCCTTTTGTAGCTTTTGATTCTTTTGTAAAAAACACGTTAAATGTATAGGAGGCATCTTTCTTTTGCTTTTCTTTGAAGCGTCTAAGGTCTCCTCTATAAACTTTATTTGCATACTCTTCTAACTTAGTTTTATTTAATGCCATCTTCTAACCTCCTTTCAAATTTATCAAATAATTTTTTGTTCTTCGCCATTTTATTTATTGCCTCCACGAAATTATTTACACTTTACATATCCTTTTAGTGTCTTGATTTTACCACTTTTCCTCTGTTTTTCTATTATCTTAGCAATCCACGATAATCCAAAACCGACTGATGCCGGTAGTATGAATAACCATAGTAATAAATCCCAAGTTAAAGGTAAACCCGTGATCCCAAAAACAACAACTATCACTGCTAAAATAAGGTACAACGTTGTGAACAATGCTATATCAAAACTTCGTTTGCTTCTTCTTTCTACAACATAAATCCTCTTCCCTGACATTCCTATCTCTCCTTTTATATTTATATTATTATTTCTCCTCGTTATATAATAAAGTCACTATACCCAGTACTTAAGTACGGAGCCTGCCTGGTATTATTTGGCATAAAGGTACATAAAAGCTTTTCGTTTTTTTCTCTCAACAGTTTTACTCATCACCATACCACTGCATGACTTCCGTTTGCGAATCGTTGTAAAAGTTTTGCTATACGAAGCCGGGAGCTGAGGAAAACAGCGACCAGCGCCGATAACTCATGGATTTCTTCAGCCGCTGTACGGCGAGGTCCACGGCAGCTTCCCGAGGCAGTATCCCTTTGGTTGCCGCATCCTCCAGCACCAGCCGGGTATTGCGCCGCAGCTTCTCCTCGATAGCCTGAAATGCCACCGACTGGCAGGCTCTTTGACACTCCATAGCCGCGCAGATCACGCCACCCGCATTGGCGATAAAATCGGGAACGCAGAGCACTCCTTTCTCGTAAAGGTATTTTTCCGCACCTTTGGTGATGGGAATGTTGGCACCTTCGATCACCAGCTTGGCTTTCAAGCGGTGCATATTGTCCACGTCTATAACATCGGGCTGCGCCGCGGGAATCCAGATGTCGCACTCGATGTCAATCACGGCGTCACGGTCGAGCTTCTTTCCGTCCGGATAATCGGCTACACTCTTGCCCGCCTTCTTCAGCTCGATCAATGCGTGGACATCAAGCCCCTGGGGATTGTAGATCGTCCCCCGGGAATCCGCCACACCCACCAGCATGGCTCCCTTCTCCGTGAGGAAACGGGCAGTGTGTTTACCCACGGCACCGAAGCCCTGGACTACGACTCGAGCCCCGTCCAGATCGAAGTCGCAGTACTCGAGCGCTACCTCGGTGACGTGGCTGAGGCCCCATCCAGTCGCCCCGATCTCGTCAAGGGGTATTCCACCGAATTCGCAGGGCAATCCCACCACCCGGCCGATCTCATCCTGCACCCAGGCCATGCATTCCTCATCGGTGCCCATGTCCGGAGCGAATATATACTCTTGAATTTCTCGCAATGAGCTTGCAAAAGCCCGAATCAGTGCCTCTTTTTCTTTTTTCGGCATCTTCGGGTCGCCGTAGATCACCGACTTGCCGCCACCGTGAGGCAGATCGGCAGCGGCGTTCTTCAATGTCATGGTCCGTGCCAGCCGGAAGCACTCCTCCGTACTCACGTCAGGAGCCATGCGCAATCCCCCGATGGCCGGACCTCTGGCTACGTTGTCCACTACCAGAACTGCCTTCAGCCCCACCGAAGGCTCATAAACGTGAATGACCTTTGTCGGTCCTAACTCATCCGCAAATCTAAAGACTTCTTCCATCAACTATCCCTCCGTATATAAAATTCTCTTATGTTCTTATATTTGAAATTTGCACTTTGCACTTTGCATTTTGCATTGTCTGCTCAAAAATCCACCGATTTTTTAGCAGATACGGTCATTGTAACACCACCCGCGCATCCACAGCCACCGCACCCTCTTCATAAACCAAAAGGGGGTTTATTTCTATTTCTTTTATCTCTTCTATCTCCAGTAAGATCTCAGACAGCTTCATAATGGCAGATACCAGTTTCTCTATGTCAACCGGCTTCGAACCCCTGAATCCTGTCAACAGTGGATAACTCTTTACCTCCCTCATCATATCAAAAACCTCTTCTCTGTTCAGCGGTGCAAGCCTGAAGCTCACGTCCTTCACGAGTTCCACGGCAATGCCACCTGTGCCGAACATAACAGCAGGACCAAATTGCGGGTCCCTCAAGCCCCCTATTATCAGCTCTATCCCCGTGGGAACGGTCTCCTCTAAAAGAAAACCCTCTATCCTTGCCTTTGGTGCTTTTTCCGCAAGATTCTTTTTCAGCTCCTTCAGGGCAATGCTCGCTTCTTCGCTGTCTTTTATACCTGTTATTACCCCACCGAACTCCCTTTTATGAATGATGTCTTGCGACACCACTTTGAGAACAAGAGGAGGAGTAATCTCAGTTGATTTTATTGCCACATCCTCCAGACCTTCGACAAAGACAGATTTGGGCACCTGTATGCCCCATGCAGATACCAGAGCCTTCGCCTCCGGCTCAAAGAGGGCTTGTCTGCCTGCGGTTAAGGCATTAATGACGAGCTTTTTGGCTTCTTCTTTGTTCATACTACAGATTGTAGATAAAGTGTGTTCTTTGGTAAAGCTTTCGTATTCAAGTTGTGACGGTATAATTCCAACAGTCGAAACTTCTTTCGAATATTCAAGGATGGATGAGTATATAATCGAATATCCAACCATTTCAAAGAAACTTTTCTCTTTGCGAAGCAAAAGGGAGCTTTGTAAATGCTATCATTTTACATCCTCTAAAAACTTTGCATACATTCTCGTGGAAATTCTAAAACCATCTTTAATCATTTCATCTAACGTTTTTATTGACTCCTCTTTACTAATTAAATCCTTCTCAATAGCTTCCTTTAATACGTAAAGACTGCCTCTTACTTTTAAATCTACAGCTCTCGCTACTTCCCTTGCATCTTCTTCATCAATCAAAACTAAACATTTGTGTTTCTTGGCAAGTAATATGGTATTTCCTTCTCCTTTATGTATGCCACTGAATCTTTTTTCCTCCTTTATTTTCTCTATTTCTATCCATCCTTCTTTTACCGCATCTTCAATCACTAAAGCATCTGGAGCACCTTCTTCTTTACCCCTATCTATTGTCTCCCGCTTCACTTCTTCTTCGATCAGCACTCTTTCGAATATTTCTCTCAGTAAATAGAGTTTTCCCGTTTTTGCTAAGCTGATTAGAGGCGAAGCATCTGAGGCAATCATTCCAAATCTTCCTTCAAAGATTCCTCAGAATAATGCATTTCAACGCCTTTTTCTTGCAGGATCTTGTTCATCATTCTTAAAGAGACACCTGCTATTTCTGCAGCTTTCCACGTGCTTACTTCTCCCTCTAAATACTTTTTTATTGCCAGTTCTATTCTGTACTGCTTTAACCCTGAGGAAAGAAGGTTTTTTATGAGTGTCGATCTATCTAAATAAGGTTGTTTTATTGCTTCCAAAGCCTTTACAAATTCTTCGTCCACGTCCACCGATATAATTTCCATGTTTACAAGTTTCGCATTCTCGGCATATAAATTAATTGCTACGGTTATTTATATGCAAGTGAGAAATAATAGAATAAAGATAAAAAGCAATGTTCTGCACCAAAAAGAATGAAGGACAAATCTAAAATCATCGAGTTCCCTAACAGCCTTAGGAAGGCAACCACGTCATACGACGAAGACGACCTCCATGATTTTGAAGAGTGGGAGCTACCTGCTGAGCTTCTTGAGAAATAAGAGAATACAGATGAAAAGCAATGTTAGGTGCATGAAATGAAGGGTAAAAAAATGCCTGCGGGACCTGATTTTTTTGAAAAAACCAAACAGACGCTGGCAAAGAGAGCTGGTCAAGTCTGTTCAAATCCTGACTGTAAGAGGCCAACGAGTGGGCCGCACTCAGACGAAAGCAAAGCAGTCAACTTGGGGGAAGCAGCTCATATCCGAGCAGCCCGCAAAGATCAAGCTCGATACGACCCCAAAATGACCGACGAAGAGCGCCGTGATATTTCCAACGGTATTTGGCTGTGCAGAGAGTGTGCAAAAAAAATGGATCTCGATGAAGCTCAATATCCAGTTGAGCTTCTTATTAAATGGAAAGAGCTACATGAGAAATGGATATCAGATGGAAAACCTGATGATTCTGGTAGAGAGGTGATTGTCAAGGATGGAGGAACTGGAAGCATTGTGTCTAATGAAGGTCCGGGCATAGGCCTTGATATCCAGCATCATGGCAAGGGTCCAGCAGAACGAATTGTTGTTGAGGGTTCAGGAGTTGGTGAGTTAATCACCAATTCGGGCCAAGGTACTGGCAAGAGAATCGTTTCAACAGGAGGGGGCCCTGCCTCGGAGAGCCACGTCATAGTTAATCGTCCTGTTAATATGGCAATGGGAATGGGTGTGACGACAGTTGTGAAGGATTGCGATAGCTGTGGCCGAACGGTTCAATTCTCAAAGGTGATTCAGGGGTTTGCTGGAGATAGAGAACCGAAGGCGGAGGTAAGATGCCCATACTGTGGGGGTGTAAATATCATATAGAGAGCACCTAACATGACGCTACAGCAGATCGCGTTACTGTGCATGGGCACACCCCGCACAAGTGCGACTGCTGAGCTTAACGTTAGGCACTGAGGACTTTGTCCGTGGAGGCATTCGATGAAGGTATTCTTGAGCCATAGTCACCGAGATAAAGCCCTTGTCCGGGAGATTTGCTCGTACCGGCCCGAGTATACATCCGCGTGGATAGACGAGTACGAACTCCTGATAGTGCAGACATCAACGCGTCGATAAGAAATGCGATCCAGGAATAGGCTGATTTCGTGATAATTTTTGATAACTTACATCTTACCCCCAGCTAACACCGCTGCCGCCCTCGCCGCGCTTTCTGGTGTATAAAATACGGGCATACCTTTTTCTTCGAAGTGCTTTGCCATTCGCCTTGTAAACTCACCACCTGGGCTGCATACGATCATCGGTTTATTATATGTATCCCTGACCTCTTTTAGTTTTTCTACCAGTCTTTCCGTGATTTCCGGCGGACCCCATAGCACAGCTACAATGACAATATCATATTCTTCCCTCAGACCCTCCTCAAGGGCAATCACGTAATCCTCATCTGTAACACTACCGGTCAAGTCTATGGGATTGCCCGTAGCGGAGAAACCGGGCAGTTTGGAGCTCAGGCGTTTTCTCGTCTCCTCTGTAAGTTCTCTCACTTCAAGTCCCAAATCCTCACAGGCATCTGCTATACTTACGCCGACGCCACCGCCATCCGTTACAATCAAAACCCTTTTTCCCTCGACCAATTCATAGGTGTTCAAAACCTTACAGGCATCCTTTAACCCTTCGTATCCGTCCACCTCTATTATCCCTGCCTTTTTAAATGCAGCCCTGTATATCTCATATCTCCCGCATATTGCCCCCGTATGGGATCTCGCAGCATGGACTCCCGCCTCCCTTTTGCCCACCTTCACGGCAACAACGGGCTTTTTCTTTGTGCATCGGGATGCCACATCTACAAACCTCCTTCCGTCGTCTACCGATTCCATGTATAAGACAATAACCTTCGTTGCCTCATCATCCATCAAGAAATTGAGGCAATCGGTCTCTCCAACATCAACCCTATTCCCATAACTCACAATCCTTGCCACTCCAATACCTTCTGATGCCATCTCATCCACAATCATTTCAGCAAAAGAGCCGCTCTGAGTGAGTATGGACAGCCCGCCTCTTTTAAGTCTTTTCATCCTATCCACAGGTATAAAGAAGGTATCTATCCTGGACACGGTATCATATATACCCAAACAGTTTGGACCGATGATCCTTATCCCCTTCCTCTCAACAATCTCTTTTAGCTCTTCCTCCAACCTCCTCCCCGCATCCCCCATCTCCTTGAAACCCGCACTAACAATGATTGCACCCCTGACATTTTCTATGGGTTTCAGGCACTCTATGACCCTTTGGGCAGGGAGTGCAAAGATAGCCACATCAATATTGTCCTTTATCTCGGCTATTGAGCGGTAGCACTTGCAGCCGTTGATATATGAATATTTCGGATTTACCAGATAGATCGCCCCCTTAAAACCGATCCTCTTAAGGCTTTCCAATATAACATGAGAAGTTTTTCTGGGGATTGGCGATGCCCCAACAATGGCGATGGATTTGGGGCTAAAGAAGAAGCTTATGTCTGTTCCAATACTCATTTACCATCTCCTGAATCTTTTTTAGCGCCTCTTCCCTTCTCACAGGTTTAAAGAGATGGGCGAACCGTCCTTGTTCTTTTAGATAATCTTCCACGGGCTTAAATCTTTTTGGAACAACCGTATGTTTTACCTCACCAAAAACAGCCTCTTTTAACGCCCAGATACCTGTATCAACTGCCAATTTTGCAAGTTTAACCGAGTAGGAGGGGTCTGTTGCCCATCCAGGAGGACAGGGGGAAAGGGCTATAAAGAGTTTTGGTCCTTTGTACTGTTCTGCCTTTTTAAACTTGTTAATCAAATCAACAGGGTGGGCTGGCGAGATGGTGGCAAGATAGGGGGGCTTGTGACTATTCCATATCTCAAAGAGATTTTTCTTTGGAAGCTCCGATCCTATTGGAGTTATTCTTCCTGGTGGGGTTGTTCCCGTCTTTGATGCAAATGGTGTTGCCCCGGACCGCTGGAAGCCGGTATTTCCATATGCCTCATTATCGTAACAGATATAATAGAAGTCGAGATTGCGGTAGATAGCCGCAGATGTAGACGAAAGACCCATATCGTAAGCAGCCCCATCGCCCGTCAATACAACCACCTTCAAATCCTCTTCTGGGTCGAGCCTACCCTTTTTTATCAATATATCCAGAGCATCCCGTATCCCTTGCGCCCCGGCAGGGGCACATGCCATTGCGGTATAGAGCCAGGAATTCTTAAAAGGGGTATAGGGATAGATGGAAAGGAGGGTAAAGCAACCGGCAGCATTTACGATAACAACCCTTTTACCCAGAGCTTTCATACAATGCCTCAATGCTAAAAGCCCCCCACAACCCGCACAAGTAGGAGTGCCTGGAAGTACGTTCTCCTCAGAGGGTAGGTCTTTAATAGATTTGATAGGTCCTATCTGTCGTGTAGAGTTCATAGCCACCTCCTCCCGGAAGATGCTATTAGCCCCCTCACAGAACCAAACTTGAGGTTTTCCCTTCTTTTTATATACTGCTCGAATAAACTAGGCATAATTATGCAGATAAGAATTGCTATTAAAAAAACAAATTCTCACCCCTGCAACCACCGCCAGAGCGGCACAAACCGGATGTCGCAGCCCTTGAACTCCTCTTCGCCTTCCCAGTCCCAGGTAATCACAAGAAGGTCACGACAATCCAGTTCACCTGCTGCCAGGACAAGCGACTTCAATTCACGCGCCTTTGTCTTCGGATTATCAATATCGTGGCATACCTGTATCAGCCGGGCGACATCAGCGCCTTCCTTTATCACAAAATCAACCTCGCGCTGCTGCGGGTCTTTCCAGTAATAGAGTTCGAGACGCGAACTGGAGGCAGACCTTTGTCTTAAAAGTTCCACTGCAACTGTATTCTCCATCAATTTCCCTATATTTTCTGAAAAAGTGAACGCAAGCGCGTTTACCATTCCTGTATCCACAGCATACATCTTTTTCGGTGATTTTATCTGCTCTCTCTGTTTGAACGAGAATCTGTCCAGATGAAAAACAAGATACGTATCTTCAAGGTATCGCACATAATTCTGGACTGTGTGAACACTCCTGAACTTCAACGTGTTCTTCAATTTTGTATAGGAAACCTCATTAGAAAAAGACGACATAAGGAACCTGGCAAGGTTATACAGGTCATCTACATACCGTACTTTATACCGTTGGACCACATCCTTGAGAATAATGCTATCAAAAAGTGTCTGCAAGTATGTGTAATCGTATCCTTTCACTACCACTTCAGGAAAACCGCCTACCTCTATATATTTCTTCAGGTGGTTCAGTAATGTACCCCTCTCCTGTTCGGTATATTCCGCCCTGGTATAGAAACCGGCAACGTCCAGATATTCGCGGAACGAAAAAGGAAAGAGTCCTATGGCTATGTGCCTGCCCGTCAGGTGTGTTGCCAGCTCTCGGCTTAGCAGCTTTGCATTGGACCCGGTGATGAGCAGGTTGTATCCTCTCCTGTGTAAACTGTTCACCCACAGTTCCCAGTTTTCAAGATTCTGGACTTTGTCAAGGAACAGATAGTCCACATCGCCATAGAATTCCTGGACATATCTCAATATCTCATCATAATTCTCCAGCCCTACCAGTTCCTTTTCATCGAAATTGACATATCCAAAGTCAGTACCCTTAAGCACCATGAAGCAAAATATGGATTTGCCACAGCGTCTCACCCCTGTTACGACCTTTATGATGTCCTGTCGGAGATATGTATCTATTTTTCCAGTCACATCCCGCCTGACAAAATCCGAACCTGCTACCTGTTCTTTTTCCTGCTTCTGTCTTTTTATAATTTGTCTCATAAATTACATTTAGTGCACAACAACTTAAATATTTATGCATTATAGTGTGTAAACTGCACATGTTTCCCGGGCGGCTTTTGCGTTGCCCCATTGCAGGTAACTCACTATATCCTTAAATTTTACCGCAGAGCACGCGGAGACCGCAGAGGTATCAGAAAACTCAGTAAAAAACCTAAACCACGAGATTTCACGAGATTAACACAAGACAAGAAAATAAGTTATTGACACTGATTAACGCAGATTAACACAGATAGATGATAACAATCAACAATGTTAAACTTAAATAAATAAGTCCGTGCCGTGTAAATCCGTGTAAATCTGTGTCTTAAATAGAAGGAAGTTATACTTTATATACAATGAAACACTCTTAAAACTCTGCGTACTTTGCGCTCTCCGCGGTGATCACGACAACCCATAAAATCAAATTGCTCGCTACACCCATATCTTTTACCCCTTTCCGGCTATCCCCTTCAATCTTGCCATTTCCTTCCATTCCTCTTCTGTATAGAGAAGTTGAGATGTTTCCACCTCTTCTTCCTCCACACCCTTAACCTTGATCATTTTATCAAAGATGAACTCAAACTCTCCAGGGCTTATGTTTTTTCCACCAAGTCCACCAATAAAAGATAGCAAGCGAGGTCTCCGTTTCTCATTATACAGGCAACTGGCAATCTCCGAATGCAGAATGCCGCCCTTGCCTATGCTGATGTTCTGGTCTATGACCGCAACAGCCCTCCTCCCTTTAAGTGCACCCGTTATATCCTTCACTGGAAATGGTCTTAAGAGCCTCAACCTCAAAAGCCCTGCCTTTATTCCCCCTTCTCGGGCCTTCTTCACCGCAGCCTTTCCGAGGGTGGAAAATGAGTTGGTCATAACGAGAACATATTCGGCATCGTCCAGCATATAGCCTTCTATGGTATCATAGTTTCGACCAAACGCCTTTTCAAATTCTCCACAGACCTCTTTGTAGACCTCCAACGCATTTTGACTTGCCAGATGCATCTGGTATTTAAAATAAGAATACATTGACCCGCCAAGGACTGCCACGCCCTGGGCCATGGGTTGACTTGCCTTGAAGAAAGCATGTCTTGGCTGGTAAGGCGGCAGAAACTTCCTAACCGTCTCCAACTCGGGCACCTCTACGGGTTCTCTGGTAAACGAAAGATAAAACCCATCCATATTCACAATAACCGGTAGAAGCACCCGCTCGTCCTCTACCAATCGGTATGCCATCAGTAGAGAATCTAAAACCTCCTGGCAGGTTTCACAGTGTATCTGCAAAAATCCCGAATCCCTCGCTGCGAGGACGTCGTTATGATCTGGTTCGAGAGTAATCGGTGAAGACAATCCCCTCGATACATTGACCATCACCAGAGGGACTCGCCATCCTGCCACTGTATAGAACATCTCAAAACCATACATAAGCCCTTGACTCGATGTAGCTGTAAAAGCCCTCACCCCGGTAGCAGAAGCAGCCCCTGCTGCTGTAATCATAGAATGCTCTGAGTCCATAGTAACGAGCTTGCTATCCATATCCCCATTAGATATCCACTTTGCCAATGTCTCGATAATCTCTGTCTGGGGAGTTACAGGGTAGACTGGAATATAATCCACCTCGGCTAATCTCACTCCCCAGGCAGCCGCTGCATTGCCAGTGAGCATCTCTCTTTCCATTATTCGATCACCTTCTTGGAATCGGCATGAACCTCCCTTACCTTCCCTAAGGTCTTTGTGGGACACTCCTCAACACATATCAGACAGCCCTTACAGTTATCGTAATCTGTATATGGAAAGCCGTCTTCATTTACTAAAATACAACCATCAGGACATCTGGCAACGCATATCATACATCTGGTGCAGGCATCGTAATTCCAGACAGGTCTAAATACCCGCCAGTTGCCTGTTCTTCGCAAGGGGGTATTGCCAGTAGCGTTTAGAGCCGGACTGGAGACTTCGGCAGTCTCAAACGGCATAGTGATAACCCTACTTCCTTTTTGGATAGCCTCGGCAGTTTTTATTTCTACGGGTGGGATAGCATTAAAACAATACAGAGATGCCTCTAAGTTCTTCTCTATAAGAACTCTGTCTGTTACAATCTCAGATATCACCTTCTCCACAGCTTCCTTTAAAGAATCCTCTCTAAGACCAGCAATCTTGGAGGCAACAGCACCTGCGAGAGTGCTTAGGACTGTCCTTTCCAGTATCTCGAGGCAAATCTTTGTTATATCCAATGTTATAATCTGTCCTGAAATCTTATACTCAGCTCTCGCCTCCTCCGGACTTTGAGGGGTGTTGATAAAAACTATTCCACCCCTTTTAAGCCCCGATACGGGCGTTACCCGGGGATCGTACAAGAGGGTTTTGTCCATGACTATCACAATATCAGGCTCTGATATCACACCTCGTTCCATGATGGGTTCTTCAGATATGCGTGTGAAGGCAGCTACCGGTGCACCCCTCCTCTCGGCACCATACAATGGGAAGTCCTGAGCATAGTAGCCCTCCAAAAATGCTGCAGTCCCCAGCACTCTGCTGGCAACTTTCGCCCCCTGACCACCCCTGCCGTGGAATCTCAACCTGAGCATTTTAGAAGCTCATTTTTTAGCAAACAACTTCCTTATCTCCGCACCAACGATTTCAACCTGATGCTCGCCTATCTTCTCTCTGCTCTCTTTCAAGAACGGAATACCGCGTTTGTATTCCTCAACCCATTCATTTGCGAATTCGCCGTTTTCAACTCGTTTCAGCGTTTCTTTCATCCTCTCCTTTACCTCCGGCCCGATTATCTTATGCCCCACTGACCACATTCCATACTCTGCCGTGTTAGAGATAACCTCTGCCATTCGCTTTATCCCGCCCTGCCACACTAAATCCACAATGAGCTTCATCTCGTGCACGCACTCGAAATACGCCATCTCAGGCGGGTAGCCTGCTTCTACCAGCACTTCAAACCCGTTCTTCATTAATTCTACTAACCCACCGCATAAAACGCACTGCTCACCGAATAAATCCTCGTACGTCTCCTGTTCAAAAGTACATTCTAAGATGCCTGCTTTTGTCCAGTGCATCGCCTTTGTCATCGCCAGCGCAACTTCTCGTGCTTTACCCGACGGGTTCTGTTTTACGGCAACGAGACCCGGGACGCCAAAGCCGTCTAAATATGCCTTCCTTTCCTCGGTTCCCGGCGCCTTCGGTGCAACCATAATAACGTCCACGTCCTCTCTTGGAACAATTCGTTTGAAGCAGATATTAAAGCCATGCGAAAAGCTGAGTGTTTTCCCTGCTTTCAAGTGCTTCCTTATCTGATTCTCATAAATATCCGGTTGTATTTCGTCAGGGAGCAGGATATGCACAATATCTCCTTTTTCCGCCGCTTTATCTATCGGCAATACCTCAAAACCGTCCTCTTTTGCCTTTTCCCAGCTCTTTCCTCCCTCTCTCGCACCCACGACAACGTTTATTCCCGAGTCACGCAAGCAGTTTGCCTGTGCATCCCCCTGTGCTCCATATCCCATCACTGCTATTGTTTTATCCCTTAAAATGCTCTCATCTACATCCTCATCATGTAATACGTTCATGTTATCTCCCCCATTTGGTGTATTTTAAGTAATTTTATTGTTGTATATAAAGTATAATTTTTCTTTTAGCACAGGTTTTCTTTTTTCTAAAAAGAAAAAGTGTTGTCAATGAGAATTCTCATATCTGCCCTGCTCCTCTGTGCTTATTTTTTCCACTTCTTCAAAACTAAGGGATGCAAACTTCTTTCCTTTGACTGCAAGCTCCACAGCGTCCTTTATCCCTATCGACTCCAAAACGAGCTTGTCCCCTTCAATGCAAAGGCTCATCTTGCCCCCCTCTCTCAGGCCAAACCTCTCTGCAAGAGCCTCTGGAATGTGCAGTGCAAACTTCTTCCCGATTTTTACCATCACTTCTTGACTCATGGTTTCACCCGATTTTTTTCTTTTGTTTCGCCTTACAGATGTGGTATTTATTTTTCTCCGTTTAAAACTTTTTCGAATACCTTTTCACAAAAGGAAAACTCATGTATCTCTTTTCTATTTCTCCACACCCGCACTTATCCCAATCGCCGTAACCCCCGTCCTGAACAACTGTTTCACGCCAAAATGGCGCATCAAATCCACGAACCTGTCTATCTTCTTCGGCTCTTCCGTAAGTTCCAGTGTTACGGAATCTAACGTGGCGTCCAATATTTTCGCTCCGTAAGATTCCGCAAGCTGCATTACCTCCGAGCGAGCTTCTGGAT
>JAUWNY010000144.1 GCA_030612405.1 Candidatus Methanophagales archaeon
ACTGCGGTGGGCGTATCACAAGCGGCAGTCTACGGCGCTATTGGCGTGAGCATACTGATAATGCTGCTGATTGCGAAGGAGTTGTTAAGTGCTTACGGTGAAGAAAGCGAGGGCAAAGGGGAAATCCGGGGTAGAGACATAAGTGCGAAATCACTCGCTATGAACCTGAACGCGGCGATTTGTCCACTGCTGTTTAGTTTCTCGCTGATTGTGGTTGTAAAGGTGCTGGTGGTGCTGTAAAAGCGTTTTTAAATGGATCTGTTGTCGGGATGGCTATATTTGCCGTTTCTCAGGGTCGGTACGCAAGGTTATGCCTAATGCCTGTGCAATGGTCTCCGTTCCACGAGGGGCAATGAAAGGAGCGGTGAATACACAAACCACAAATTACACGGATTACACAAGTTGTATATTTTAAATAGAAGTATAGGAACATAACAAGTTATGAATCCAAGAACCTTTAGAGGGGATGCAATACTAACAACTCTGGCGATGGTAACGCTTACTTTGGTACTCGCTTCTGTTTTCATCTCTATTCCTATTACAAGTGCAGAAGTAACGGAATTGAATGTCCCACCATGGGTTGTGCAAGGTGAGACGTTATCAGTATCAGGAAAGGCAGCGGCAAACGAAGAGGTATGGATAGGTTCCTCATTTGAGATTGCATTGCCCGTTTCCGATGGGAAATACAGTCGCGAGTTCAACGGCATTCAGTTCCCTGCGGGTGAGAAAACATTCTCGGTGACCGCAGAGAACATAAAGAATATTCGGATATCATTATACCCTGTATTTTGGCAAACGATTGAATATCCACAGGAGGGACCTCTAAATGCAACCAACGGTACAGCCACGATTTCTGTTTCATTTCCAGTAACCTGGAATGGTATAACTATTGACATTAGCGGCAAAAAAAATGTTAAGGTATATGGCGATGCAGCAGACGATGCGACAGCAGTAAACCTGAAAGTTGCCACGTCAAAAAAAGTGATTGCTGATTCAAATGGCAATTTCACACTTGATATAAGTACCGAGGGAGTCCCGCTCGGGGAATTTTTGATTACCGCAGGAGAGATAGAAAAGACAGTTTACATAAAAACACCTGTATTCGACACAGGCTCGCCAGAGAATCCATACCCAAGCATCTCCGGCACGCATTACGGAGCAATCATACCAAACAAGACGATAACCGTGCATAGACTTTACACGTATCCATGCCCGGGAACAGGTGGGCATTCGGAATATATAAGAATAGAGAATAATTCAGGTTGGAATGTAACAGCAAGATGGGATGGATATAGTGGGGACTGGCACAATATCACCTTCGATGAAAGTTTCACATTACAACCAGGTGTGGAATATAATTACACCCTTATAACAGGTTCTTATCCGCAGATAATACATCAGCATGTAGCAAATGTAACCGGAGGAGCAATCACATGCACAGAGTTCGTAGATGCCAACGGAAAAATTTATAAAGATTATATTCCAGCTATTATATTGAGCTAAGCTAAAATGACAAACCAAACTGAGTGGGAGTGGTTGAGATGAATACGAAACATATTGGATTGGTATCGTGTGTTGGTCTATTGTTACTATGTGCGTTCATTGGTATAGCTTCCGTAACAATCTCCAGTGCGGAAGTAACGGAGTTGAATGTACACCCGGAAGTAGGTGAGCAAGGTGAGATAGTATCAATATCAGGAAAGGCAGCGGCAAACGAAGAGGTATGGATAGGTTCCTCATTTGCGATTTCTTTGCATGTTTCTGATGGGAAATACAGTCGTGAGTTTGGCGACATTGAATTCCCTAAGGGTGAGAAAACATTCTCGGTAACCGCAGAGAACGTAAAGAATATCCGAGTATCATTAAGCCCGGTATTTTGGCAGACGATTGAATATCCTTTAGATGGAGTTCTAAATGCAACTGAGGGTATTGCCACGCTTTCTGTTTCCTTTCCCGCAGAGCTATCTGGATTTAAAATGGACATAGATGGTAAAAAAGACGTTAAGGTATACGGCGATGCCGTAGATACCACAACTTCTGTAAACCTGAATGTTGCCACGTCAATCAAAGTCATCGCTGATTCAAATGGCGATTTCACACTCGATATAAATACTGAGGGCGTCCCTCGCGGGGAATTTTTGGTTATCGCAGGTGAAATAAAAAAGACCGTTCACATAGGGTCCGCAGAATCTATACCAACGCCAACACCTTCCGCTTCCCCAGCTCCCTCTCCCTCTCCTTTCCCTACACCCACATCAACACCAAGAGAACCAGGCTTCGAAGCTGTTTTTGCTATCGCTGGTCTACTCGCTGTGGCATATCTGATGCTGAGACGAAGAAAAGTGTGAAATTTAATTTTATGCAGACGAAATTTCGATGATTAATCGGTAACCTTTTTATAGAGACATCAATATTCTTCTATTTATTATGAATCCGAGAATCTTTACACGAATGAGTGCAATGCCGATAATTCTGGCAATAATCCTGTTGATATTCGCTCCTTTAAATACTATCACGCTCACAAGTGCAGAAGTAACGGAATTGAATGTAACACCGGAAGTAGTTGTGCAAGGTGAGACGTTATCAGTATCAGGAAAGGCATTAGCAAACGAAGAGGTGTGGATAGGTTCCTCATTTGCGATTGCATTGCCTGTTTCCGATGGGAAATACTATGATGAGTTCATCGGCATTGATTTCCCGGTGGGCGAGAAAAATTTTTCGGTAATTGCAAAAAACATAAAAAATATCACAGTTTCGTTAAGTCCTGTTGAAGGCGAAACCGTTACAATTACATGTTCCGGGCAAAATATGACAATTGCATGTTATGGGGCGGAGATAAAATATCTTCTGGACGAATCTATAGACGAAAGAGGCGTTGTCGAGTTTTCTGTTTCGTTACCAAAATTATTTTCACCACCATTTGATTTTTTACCACCACTGGATATCATAGGCAAAAAGGATATCAAGATATCCGGTGATGCTGCAGATAACGCAACTTCAGTAAACCTGATTGTTGCCATGTCTATAAAAGTCACTGCGGATTCAGAGGACGATTTTACACTCGATATAGATACCGAGGGTGTCCCGCCCGGCGAATTTTTGATTACCGCGGGTGGGATAGAGAAGACGGTTGAGGTAGTATTGACAGAACCAACGCCAACTCCTACACCAACACCGTCATCTAATGGCGGAGACGGAAGTGGGGATGGAGATGGAGATGGTACACCAGACACTACGCCAACACCTTCACCAACTCCTACGCCCACATCCACGCCAACGACAACCCTTGCTCCTACGGCAACTCCTGTTGCGGCATCGCCGACTGTAACACCTGCATCACCGGCACCGACAACTGTAACGCCAAGTCCATCACCTCAGAGTAAAACAAATCAGTCCCCGCGGGAAACACCAAAACCATTTCTCATTCCGGGTTTTGACTTGATTGGATGTATAGCAGCCCTAATTATAATTGTTACGCTTAAAAAGAGAAGAAAGTTAAGGTTTAATTAATAGATGAATTAGATTAAAATAATCAGTGGGTGGGGGATACAAGATGAAAAGGGCAATCATCATCGTAAAAGGAAGGGTACAGAAGGTGGGATACCGGGACTTAGTAGCTGACCGGGCGATGGACCTGGGCGTAGTTGGTTTCGTTGAAAACCAGCCAGATAGAACTGTAAAGATAATTGCAGAAGGAGAGGAGGAAATCTTGGAGGAGTTTGTCAAGAAAGCACAGCCGGAGGATGATCCTCTGATAAGAATAACGCAGGTTGACGTAGAGTATGAAAAAGCAACAGGAGAATTCGAGTTCTTCGAGATAAAGAGAGGGAGCTCCGAGGAAGAGACTGCCGAGAGGCTGGATACTGCTGCAAAATCGTTGAAGGAGTTGATTAAGACAACTGCGATGATGAACGAGAACCTTGGCAATAAGATCGATGCCGGCAGGGAGGAAATAAGTTCCACCATAAAGAGCGGAAACGAGATGCTTGCCGCAAAGCAGGATGTGATGCTGGGGAAACAAGACCAGACAATCAGCATCATAAAAAGTGGCGTTGACGAAACGCGAGAGTCCCGAGAGGAAAATAAAACCATTCTGCAAGATTTTCACCGTGACACGATCCAGCGATTCGATAATCTGGACACAAAATATGGAAAGATAGCAGAGAACATAGAGCGGATTTTAGAGGAGCTGAAAGAAGAGCGGAAGGAATACCGGGAATCGGTAGAAAAGCTGGTTAATGCGATTATCGAGTCGAGAAAGGGGGGAGGTGGAGCGAATGATTAGTTTTAAAAGAAGGATATTAATAAAAGGCAATAGGGTGCATAGTGTAGGTTACAGACCATTCCTTATGGAAAAAGCGCAGGAACTCAAAATTCCGAATTTCCATGCTAAGAACGTTAAGGATAAGGAAGATAGAAAGCAGATTGTTGACGTTCGGGTAGGCGGTGAAGAAGGAAGGATAGACAAATTCATGAAATTTGCCCATGAAAACTTGCCGGAACTTGCAGAAGTTGAGAGCATCACAGTAGAGGAGAAGGAATACGAAGAAGATATAATGACGTTGAAGGAATTTTCCAGCGTGCTCTCTGCTTCACAGCTATCAAAGATCGTTCAGGCGGGACTGGGGATGATTGATATGCAGAAGCAGGCACTTGGAAAGCATGATCAAACACTTGAAAAACAAGACCAGACAATTGGCATCATAAAAAGTGGCGTTGATGAAATGCGAGAATTCCGGACGGAAACCCGCGATAATTTTACGACCTTGCGTGAAGACTATGGCAGGATTTCTGAGAATATAGAAAAACTGATACAGAGCATAGATAGAACGTCAAAGAACACCGAAAGAATCTTAGATGAGATGAAAGAAGAGCGAAAAGAATCGAGAATGACAATGGAAAAGATACTAAACGCAATACTTAAACTGGCAGAAAAAGCGAGGTGATGTGCATGTTTACCGCGGAGCCCGCAGAGAACACAGATGATAAAAATCAACAATGTCAAACTTAAATAAGTCCGCGTAAATCAGTGTAAATCAGTGTCTTAAATAGAAGGAAGTTATATTTATATATAAAATAACAAAAGTGGAAGAAATGAACGAAGGGGGAACTGCCGTGTTAAGTCCGCAACTGTATAAAGCAATCACAACGGTAGTTGACGACAGGACAAAGGATATCCGGGTGACGAGAGAAGATTTTAACGAACTGCGGGCAATAGTTGCGGAGCTTGCATCAGCGCAGACGAGGACGGAGGAGCGCATGGGACGGCTTGAAGACGCGGTTGAGAGGCTCGCTCAGGCACAGGCGAAGACGGAGGAGCGCATGGGGCGGCTTGAAGATGCGGTTGAGAGGCTCGCGCAGGCACAGGCGAGGACGGAGGAAAGAATAGAGGAACTTGCAGAAGCACAGAGAAGGACCGAAGGAAGTTTAAAAGAATTAGCCACGCAGGTGGGTAAATTAAGCGATAACATAGGCTTTGGGCTGGAGGACGTTGCAAAGGTGGTGCTTCCAGGATATCTCGAAAGACATCTTCATATTTATGTATATGATTTGGAAAGGAAGTTCTTTATTGTTGACGGCGAGGAGGTGGAGATAAATCTTTATGGGATAGGGAAGAGAGATGGAAAAGAGATAACCATTTTAGGCGAGGCAAAGTCAAGAATTTACGAACGAGAAGTGAATAAATTTATTCGAGATATCTCAAAGGTGCTTCCAGTGATTAAAGGAGAGGTATTAAAAGTCATGTTTGGCTATCTCGTGCATCCAAGTGCTGTAAAAATAGCCGAGACGGAAGATATCACGCTTGTTGCTTCTTATCAGCGGTAGAAAATGGAGATTGTATTGTATTATACGATCAAGCAGAAGTTAATGCGATTATCGGGTCGAGAAAGGGAGGTGGAGCGAATGATTATAGTCATTCCAGTAACAAATTGCAATTAATAAACCACGAGAGTTCACAAGAAACCTTTTCTTATGTGGGGCTCCGCCCCACCGCAGAGTAGGAGGAGGTCTTTCGACCTCCGTCCCCTCATCGAACCGTACGTACGGATTTCCCGTATACGGCTCTCCGATGGCGTTGCCCCATTGCAGGGAGTGCGATCAACCCTCTCTTCCCACCAACCTCCAACAAACTG
>JAUWNY010000091.1 GCA_030612405.1 Candidatus Methanophagales archaeon
GGTGTACGCCTATTACGGTGCGAAGTGTGGCGAATGCCCGTTCAGATTGGAGTGCGCGGGAGAAGGCAAAATAAGGGTAATCACCAGTGACGGCTACGAGGGAGAACGCCGCAGGATGGCAGCTAAAATGCGGTCGGAGGCGGGTAAAGAGGCGTACAAAAAGCGTAAGGAGACTGTTGAATGGCCATTCGGTAACATCAAGCAGAATCTGAAGTTCCGTGAATTCCTGACACGTGGAATAGAGAAGGTTAGGGTTGAGCATAATCTGGTATGTACAGCTCACAATTTGAAGGTAATATGGGGTAAGTTGGAGAGGAATGTGCCGATCATCAGTACGATTCGAACGTTAGTAGCTAATTTGGTATCTAAAGTGGGGGATTTTTTACGTGTTCACGCAATAGTTAACTTTAGGTGTCAGTGTTGATGATTAATTGGGGGACAGCCTGTATAGAGTATAAGAATTACTATATTAATAAGAAACTCAAGAAAACGAAAAAAATAATTTTCGTACTCTGCACACCTTTTAAGCTATTTTACTCCTTATTTTAAGTTATGTTAGGTTAGGTCAGGTTAGATTAGGACAGGCATAAAGACAGGAAAAATGAACGAACACGAATACGTAAGGCATTTCACCGCACTCGTGGAGCTGGAGCGGGAGGAGCAGATGCGACTGCATGAAGAGGAAATGCAGAGATTAAGCGGCAGGGAGCGAGAAGAGAAGGGTAGAGCTTTTATGCGGATGAAAGGCAAATCACAAGGTCTTGGATTGGGCGGCAAGCACTTAGTGCGGTTTAGAAAACAGAACAAGGGCAAGGACAATGAGACACTACCGGATAGCGAGATAGAAGTTGGGGTTCTCGTTTTGATAAGTAAACCGGGCACGAGCCCATGGGACGAGGACAACCCTACGGGGACGGTTGCCGAGAAGACTTCTTATTCCATCACGGTTGCCTTTGACGATGCACCGCCGGTATTTGTTTTTCGTAAAGACCTCCGGATAGACCTCTTTGTGAATGACATCACGTTTCAACGGATGATCGAGGCGTTAAAGAATTTCAGGCGACTACCAAGCGTGAAAAAGGCTAAACTACTTGGTAATGCGACACCGGCTTTTGATAAACTACGGGAACCAGAACCAGAAACGGGATTTTTTAATGCGAAACTGAATAACAGCCAGCGAGAGGCGGTTTTGAGGTGTTTAGCAGCACGGGATTTCTTCCTTATTCACGGACCGCCGGGAACCGGAAAGACGATAGCATGCATTGAGATTATCGCACAGCTTGTTGAGCATGAACGTGAGCAGAAGAGGAACAGTAAGATTCTTGCTGCGGCTGACTCTAACGTGGCGGTGGATAATCTGGTTGAGCGATTGGATGAAATAGGCGTGGAAGTAGTGCGAATAGGGCATCCTGCACGTGTAATCCCTTCTCTAAGGCGGAGAAGCCTTGATTACCTGGTTCAGGCAGTGCCGGAATACATAAAGGCGCAGGAGCTTAGAAAGAAAGCCAATGCGATAAAAGAACGTATGAAAGCCTTTAGCGTGCCTGAAATGCGATGGCGCAGGGGTTTGAGTGACGAAACGATAATGCAACTGGCAAGTGAAGGGAAAACCACACGGGGCATACCGCGAGAAAAGATAGCAGGAATGCGGAACTGGCTTGATTTGAAACACGGCACGGATAAGTTATTCAGCGATGCGAGAGCACTGGAAGAGCGAGCGGTAAAAATGATTATCCACGATGCGGAGGTGATTTGCGCAACGAACAGCACCGTGGGTTCGGAAATACTCAAAGGCGAGCGGTTCGATTTTGCCGTTATTGACGAAGCGACGCAGTCTACTGAACCCTCTTCCTTAATCTCCGTGCTCAAGGCGAAGCGGTTTATCATGGCTGGCGACCACAAGCAGCTTCCACCTACGATTTTGAATGATGAAGCAGCAAGGGGAAACCTGAGCAAGAGCTTGTTTGAACGGCTTTTGGAGCTCCACGGAGCTAAAATACGAGCTATGCTTGACGTGCAGTATAGAATGAACGAAGAGATAGCGGAATTTCCCAGTAAGGAGTTTTACGGCGGTAAGCTGAAGGCAGATGCAAGCGTGAAGGGACACAATCTGCTGGATTTGCTGCCGGAACCGAACTTGGGATTAAAGCCCGAAGACGCTAAACCGTTTTTGTTTGTTGATACCGGGGGCAGCGAAGGTTACAGAGAGAGGACGAGAGCAGGGTCTACATCTAAGGAGAACGCAGGAGAAGCGGAATTGGTCGTGGCTATTGCCGAACGGTTATTAAGCTTGGGTGTAAAACCCGAGGATATCGCCGTTATATCGCCTTACGTTGATCAGATTGCACGCATAAAAAAGGAGTTCAGGGTGGAAGGGCTGGAGATAAAGACGGTGGATGGGTTTCAGGGTCGTGAGAAAGAAGTTGTGATTGTGTCGTTTGTGAGGAGTAACAAATCAGGGGAAGTTGGATTTCTACGTGATTTGAGGAGGCTAAACGTGTCTATAACGCGAGCGAAGAGGAAACTGGTTTTAATCGGTGATTCTCGTACGCTTGAAAGCGAAGGGTGTTATAAAAGGCTTATTGAGCTGGCGAAGGCGAGAGGGGGGTATAAGAAGTTGGCACAATGAAAAATGCAAAGTGCAAAATGCAAAATTCGACATACGACGATAATGAATGGTTTAAAGTCAATTACGAATGGACAGTTATGAATTACTGGTTTAGATTAACTGTTCTCTTCAAACGACTGCCGTATCAAGGATTTAGCTTCTTGCAGTCTCTCTAAGCTATTTATCGCAAGCTCAACATCACCAACTCCCCAATGGCCCACGTTTGAAATGTCACGCACATAATCAGGTGGATTTTCCAAACGTGCATAATCAAGTTTTAACCAAACACGAAGCCCGCTTTTCAAGAGATGTACAGAGCAGAAAATGGACTTTACATACGCATAGGCTACATATTTGGCGAGATATCTTTTCTGTACATTATTTGGGTCTAATTCTCTGCAAAACTTATCAAGTGTTCTGAACAGTTCTGTGACTTCCCGCGGTTTTCCTTTTGTGTGAAATTCCTCGCCATATTCTTTACCACTTCTAAGTTTTGCATCGACTATCTTCGGCTTTGTGGAGGCGGTATCGCCAGCCGAAATTGGGTGGACTTCTACCTCTGACGTTTGAGTCCATAATCTCTTGAGGGCTACTTTTACTTGCACAGGTTTAATAGAGTCATCTCCAATAGCAGAACGTATGGTTCTAATTAGGGTGGTCGGAGGATCCATAAAGAGCTTATCCAGTGCTTTCCTTACCTTACCCGTAGTGAAAATTTGTTCACCTATCTCATCAAGCACGCCCTTTGCCATTGCATCCCGTGAGAACCGAGCAAGCTGTTCAGCAATTTGCTGAAGTGCCATGTCTTCAGTTTCCTTTGGATCAAACGAAACTTCAAAAAGCAATTTATCTGGTGCAGATGCCTTTTCTGTACTGCGGTAAACTTTGTAATTAACACCGTTTGTAAGGATGCACCATTCAACACCAGCATTCGCAGCATAGCCAACTACTTGCGTAATAGCTTTAACATCGGTAAGTGGATCATTTAACGATTTGGCTTCTACGAACAGAACAGGCTTGCGGTTTATTTTTGATGCATAGTCAACAGATTTCCCGTCAATGGTTGGATATTCGAGCTGGACATCATCAGGGTCTCTTACATCCCAACCAAGGGCTTGTAATAACGGGTCTATGAATATGGTGCGTGTTGGGTACTCCTTTAAATCATCCTTTCGGTGTCTATCCAGTTTCAACCGAAGTTCTTCAATGCATGAAATTATAGCCTTCATTTTTTCACCTCTTTATATTTTGCCTAATTATAGACACTTATACTTTATCAATAAAAACATTTTGTTCTTGCAAAGTGGGGCGGAGCGATTTTCGCCTACCATTTTGCGATTTTGCAACATGACAAAGGCAAACTCATTTTGGCAGTGGAACTTCCGAATCTTTACAAATTTTCCACACAAGCGCATCTACAATCTTAGTGTGTCGCGTACTATAGAATACCTTTCGGTTCGACAGATTATAGTAAACGATACCTTCCCGAAGAAACTTACAGCCTTGCTCTTCTAATCCTCTTTCTCTTCCTTAGCCTGAGCCTTCTCTAAGATAACGCTTCTTACCTGTGAAGGTTTATCTAATATATCCATCTCCACTGGCTCCCTTTTAGCCCCGACTTTGCTTTCCTTTTCTTCCGTCTTTTTAACCATTGTAAACAATGCCCAAATAATATATTGTCTTAGTAATTAAAATAAGTGAAAAACCGATTCCTAAGATAATATAGCTTTTTTTTCATCAATTTACCTCTTATTTCTAACATCGCCTGATTCTTAAGGTTGTTAAGATAGATTTCATGGAATAACGCCAATTTAAAGTTGTAGCTTGCTTTTCCTGCGTATTTCTCAAAAAATTCTTTGACTTCTGGACCAACATGGAAATCCCGCTGTCTATATGCTAAAAAAGATATGAGTCCACTGAGTACAACTAACAATAAACCCAAACAAAAGAAACCAACTACCACTGCATTTTTGAAGGTAACTATCTGGAAAAAGTCCTTTTGCGTCACCATATAGGTCATAATTATCCCGATAAAGCCCATCATAACTTCTAATGTTCTATTATGCCTATTAAATACCTCTTCTTGTACATTGAATTGTCTTTTAAGCTCTTCATAGATAGTGTTGATATTATCCACAATGTTCTCAAATTTATCCTCTGCGTCCTTATCAGCATTCATTATTTCTTATTTATGTTACTATCTTTATAAATATCTCTATTTATTGTAGTGAGTTTACGAAGCACAAAAGGCGGCTCATCTCGGCATTGAAACTTTCGAACAGGAAATTCTTTTTCAGCTATCTCCCTGTTAGAGAGTAAAATCAACTCGATAGTTTTGTGAAGATTCTTCAATCCCGCGAACCAATATTTGGTAGAGTTTGCAAGGATTTTCCAAAATTTATCACCTTACCCTACCTTAACTTCCTTATAAATCACTGCAACTACCGCACCCAATAATAAATACCGAACCATATCTGTCGCTATCCAATAGATTACAACGCCTGTTGCTATTATCATAAATCTCCTCCACGCTTGAATTGGGAATGACTTTTATCTCAATTTTTTTCATTGCGCCAAGCGAATCTGAGAGGTGTAAAAGAGGGAGTCACTTCACAGCTTCATCCTCCCTATATCCACATATCTGATATTTTGGCCAAACTTTCTTAAAGTCCGCGAAGCATTTTGATCAAACTTTCCTAAAGTTTGAATTTGAGCGAAAATCATCCTCTTCTTCACGCCGTGCGCCAGCCGTACCGCCCTTGATAATTCCTGCATTGAAAAAACATGCTCTTCGGGAAGCACGTGAATTAAATACGAAGAATGTTTCTGCTGCTTTGTTTTGTACACCCTAAAATGCGAGCCGAACTTAAATCCGGTCTTCACCACCAGTCCTTTTTCCCTTAAATCCTCATAAACCACGTATTTATCCATAAAATCTGTTTCTATTGCGTTCGCATATTCGACAAAACGTTCAAAGTTCACAGGTTTGTGGTTTGAGGTTTGAGGTTTGAGAGACTGTGCTTTTTCCAAATCTGACTCCCGACTTCTGTTCTCTGACTTCTGTTCTCTGACTTCTATCTCCAGCAGACCTTTTTTCATCAAATATGCCGCTTCAACCAACGAAAGCAGCAACCTCTTTTCTTTCGTTAATTTGCCATAGAAATCGTTTCTGTAGAGGCTCTCAGCCAAATCAGCATCCCACAGAACTACTCGGTCTCCGAGCAAACTCGTTTTCGCTTTTCTTTTCTTGCTTCCCCCTCTATCTTTCTCCGGTTCAACGGATTCAAACTTCGCTTCCTGCACTTCATAGTACGTGATGTCGCTTTCTTCATCTACAACAGCAATAATCGGCTCTTTTCTCATGTTACGAGCCGAAATGAGTAGTGCGGCTAAATCATTCAGCGATAAAAAATCGCTTTCCGAAAAGATACGGATAAAATGCCTTGCTGGCTTCTCCCCCGGCTTAGCGCCACGCGGATAAAGCCAGAAATCAACTCCACCTGGCTGCACGGCATAGCCCCGCTCCTTCAAATCGGAATAGATGAGGTAACGCAACGCGAACTTTGGTGAGACGTCTAATGCATGCTCTAAGAACCCGTCGAGATTCAGCTCCTTTCCTGCTTCGTCTTTTATTCGTATCTTTCCCGTTTCGAGCAAAAAAGCCGCTTCTTCCAGCGATAGCTCTATCTTCCCTTTTTTCCTGCCATATCCTTTTGCAAGGATATCTGCTTCTGTTTCTGCTTCTGACCCTGCCACTACAACCTTCCCGTCTGAAAGTACTGCTTGCATCGCACTTTTCTTTTTAAAAAGAAACCTGCGCTAAAGAAAACCCTTTTGCTTCGCAAAGTGCAACGAGCTTTTCTATGTTTCCATTACTCAACGATAATCACCTCTGATATCTATCTCCTGTATTTATGATCAAAAACAATTTTTTCCCGATATTTTATAGCTCATTCCAATCAACAAATTCCCTATTTTTTATTGTAACGGTTTTTGTGCTCATATTTTTTAATCACCTCTTTATTATATCTTTTTAAAAGCCTTTATAAACTTTTACTCGCCGAGCATCACATCCACCGGCATCAAATTCGCATCGTAAAATGCGATTTCATGCGACCTTGTTATGCTGCTCCATTTAATTCTGTTTTTTTGGCATCTTTTGGGGTTCTTCTCTTCCTCTGAGGTCTTCACTGCTCACAGAGTGTGTACCAAAAATGGTATTCTCGTTTTAGCTGTATCAACAATTCCGTTTCCTTCATTTTGTTTGAATTTCTATTAAATTTAAGTAACCAAATAGGAGTTTAATCATGGCCAAACATACAGAAGTGGTAAGTGAACTCCATACAAAAGCGAATAAAGAAAACAAAAACTTTTTAACTTTTTAAATGTCTCTTTCTCACGTGCATATATAAAATAAAATGAATAGCGAAGAATACGACATAGAATACTTTAAGGAGGAAGGGTTCATAAGGAAGAAATGCGAGAAGTGCAGCTCGCACTTCTGGACTCGTGACAAAGATAGAAATATATGTGGTGACGCACCCTGCGAAATTTATTCGTTTATAGGCAGGCCTATTTTCGAAGAGCGAAGCGTGGAAGAGGTAAGGGAAGCTTTTCTATCTTTCTTTGAACATTGCTCACACAAGCACACGAGAATGAAGCGGTATCCGGTTGTAGCACGGTGGCGGGACGATATTTACCTTAACATCGCATCAATTGCAAATTATCAACCGCTTGTGACATCCGGCAAAGTCGCACCGCCTGCAAATCCCCTCGTCATCTCGCAACCCTGCATAAGGCTTGAAGACCTCGAATCCATCGGAAAAACCGGTCGCCACCTAACTGCATTCGAGATGATGGGGCATCATGCCTTCAATAAGAGAGGCGAGAAGGAAATATACTGGAAGAACGAGACCGTGAACTATTGCGATGGTTTTCTGCGGCAACTTGGCGTGGATATGAACAGCGTGACGTATAAGGAAGCGCCGTGGGTGGGCGGCGGCAATGCGGGACCCTGTCTTGAAGTCATCACAAACGGCTTAGAATTAGCTACGCTTGTTTTTATGGACCTCAAACTTTCCCCGCGTGGTGATGGAGAGATAAGCCTGAACGGGCAGCGTTATAATAAAATGGACACGTACATCGTGGATACGGGCTACGGCTTGGAACGATTTGTATGGGCTTCCAAAGGCACCCCCACCGTCTATGATGCAATATTCCCCGGCATAATAAACGAACTGGTAGATGCAGCAGGAATCGAGCATCCAATGGAGAAACATAGCGATACGATGACGAAAATAGCGAGCTTATCGGGAACGATGAGCAGCGGAGAAATAGCAAAGAGGCTGAGTATTTCACCTGAATTTCTCACGAATATCCTGGAGCCGATAGAATCAATCTATGCGGTTGCGGACCATACCAAATGCCTGGCTTTTATGCTTGCCGATGGTATCGTGCCTTCTAATGCGAAAGAGGGCTACCTGGCAAGACTGGTTTTGAGGAGGGCTTTCAGGATGTTAAAAGCGCTGGGTATAGAAATGCCATTGGAGGACATAATACTCACGCAAATAAAAACACTCCGGCGTTCTTTTCCGGAATTGGAGAATGCCGTAGATAGGGTGGTTGAAATAGTGTCGCTGGAGCACAGGAGATACGGTGAAACACTTTCGAAAGGCGAGCGAATAGTAAGGCAGAAGGCACGGGAATGGAAACAAAAAGGCGAGCAAAAAATACCTCTCGATACGTTAATTAATCTATACGATACATACGGACTACCGCCGGAGTTTGTAAAAGAGGTAGCCACCGAGCAGGAATCAGGCATTGTGCAGGTAGATATTCCGGAAAAATTTTATTCGCTCGTTGCAAGTATGCACAGCGGGGAGGCGGAGAAGGAGAAGAAAGGGGATGTGGAACCCTTTGTAGAAGAAATGGAAGAAAAAACGAAGACAATTCCAGCGACCAAAAAATTGTATTACGAAAAACCTTCGGCAGTGGAGTTCGAAGCGACTGTTCTGGATGTGATTGATGATTCCGTTATATTAGACAGGACGCTATTTTTCCCCGAAGGTGGCGGTCAACCTGCTGATACGGGCGTTTTAACGCTTAAAGACGAGGGCAGGGCATTGAACGTGCTGGACGTGCAGGAAGTGGACGGCGTTATTCTTCATAAAACAGAGAACGGCGGGATAAGCAAAGGCGCAGTGGTATCCGGCCATATAGACGTGAAGCGACGAGTCGCTCATACGAGACACCACTCGGCAACGCATATCGTAGTATGTGCGGCGAGAAAAGTGCTGGGGGAGCATGTATGGCAGGCAGGAGCGCAGAAAGGCGAAAAACGTGCGAGAATTGACATCACGCATTTCAAGAGAATCTCGGATACTGAGCGAAGAGAGATAGAGATGCTTGCAAACAGGATGGTAATGGAAAACAAGGACATAATAGCGAGATTTGAAGACAGAAACGAAGCTGAGCGGAAATACGGTTTCGATATTTACCAGGGCGGCGTTCCCCCGGGCGAGAAAATACGAATTGTGCGTATAGGCGCGGATGAGGACGTGCAGGCATGCGCGGGAACGCACTGTTCAAAGACGGGCGAGGTCGGTCCGATAAAAATACTGCGCACTGAACGGATACAGGACGGTATCGAGCGAATAGAGTATTCAGCAGGGGAGGCGGCGGTTGAGGCGATGCAGGCGCGTGAAGAGCTGATAAGGAAATCGGCATCCACGTTAAAAGTGCCCTACGAGAAGCTGCCTGTTGCGGTTGAACGGTTCTTCGATGAATGGAAACAGTTACGGAAGGAGAACGAGAGATTGAGAACCGAAATTGCCGAGCTGCGAATAGGATCGTTGAAGGAACACGCAAAAGAGATAAGCGGTGTACGAGTAATTGCAGCGGTGATGCCCGATGCAGACACGAAGGACCTCATGAAAATGGCGTCACAGCTATCAGAAAATAAGTTCTTAACGATATTAATAGGTAAGTCAATAAAAGATAACCACGCATCCGTTGTTTCATCCGTACCTGCGTATCTGAAGGATAAGATAAATGCATCGGTATTGGTAAAACGTGTTTGTGAAGTGCTTGGCGGTAGTGGTGGCGGCAAAGCGGAAATTGCACAGGGTGGCGGTGAGCGCGTGGAAAAGGTAGAAGAAGCGATGAAAGAAGGACTGAGGATAGTGGAGAAGGAACTTACAGGAGGCAAACAATAAAAATAGAAATTTATGGATTGGAAACGATGTTTGATAATACCTTTTAATAAAAGATATTTTAAAAGAAAGTAATAAGAGAAGAAAAAGTAAAGAGGTGCTCGGTGTGTATCTGATAATAGTGGGGTTAGGGGGAATAGGAAGGAATCTGGTGGACATTGCCACGAAGAACAAGAATGACGTGGTTGTCATAGACCAGGATGAGAAAAGGTGCGGGGAGATAGCGAGTAAATACGATGTTTTAATGATTGCCGGTGACGCAACAGAGAAGTCAACCCTGGAGGAGGCAGAAGCGAGCAGGGCAAACGTACTCATCGCTACGACTTCTGACGATGCTGCTAATTTGATGATGTGTCTGACGGCAAAAGGACTGGGCACAAAAAGAACCGTTGCAGTGGTGAATCAGGAAGAGCACGTGGAGATGTTCAAGGAAGCAGACATCTTTCTGTTTGAAAATCCTGACATGACCGTTGCGAGTCATCTGTATTTTTCGGTGAAACGGCCGAAGATAAAAGATTTTCTCACCGTAAGTGGAGGAAAAGCGGAGATATTTGAGGTCGTTGTGTCTGATAAATCGCATGTTGTAGGGAAAAAGCTATCGAAGTTGCGTATAAAAGAAGGGATAATAGTAGCGATAGAGCGAAATGGCGATATAATACTGCCAAAAGGCGATACAATCGTCGAAACGCATGACCTCATAACCATATTTGCGAAGGCAAATGAAGTGGAGAAGATAAGTTCGCTTTTTGCACCTTAAAAGATGAAGGAAGTGGTCAATTCGGATAGGTATATATTAGAAACACAAAACCTGACGAAGAAATACAATAGCTTTTTAGCTGTTGATGGTCTAAATTTGAGAATAA
>JAUWNY010000068.1 GCA_030612405.1 Candidatus Methanophagales archaeon
ACTGCACGTGTTTAGCAAAAAAGACGCTGAAATTCGCACTTAATGAATATAAGTAATAAGAGATAAAAGAAAGGAAAGGAAAACTAAAATAAAAGCCAAATATCAAAACCAACAAGAAAACAGAAAATAAATTATGGACACAGATTAACGCAGATTAACACAAACCTTTCTTTCAAAAAGAAAGCTTTACCAAAGAAATTTGTTTTTCTTTTAGCACAGGTTTTCTTTTTTTGAAAAAGAAAAAGTGTTGTGTAAATCCGTGTAAATCGGTGTCTTAAATAGGAGGAAGCTATAGTTTATATACAATAAAAAGATGGATGATTTAGATAAGAAGATACTGAGAGAACTGCAGCGGAATTCTCGCAGTTCGTTCACGAAGATTGCACAGAACATAGGTGTAAGCACTGCCACGGTAAGCGAGAGAGTAAAAAGGCTAACGGAAAAAGGAATTATCTGCGGCTATACTGCGGTTCTCAATACCTCTGAACTCGGCATGGTAACGTTAATCACAAAGATAAAAATCAAGCCGGGATATAGTGTTGATGAGGTGGGGAAGGAGATAGCGAAACTGGATGAGAGCTGCTGCATTCATCACGTAACCGGGGATTACGACCTGCTCGTTATCTCTAAGTGCGTGGGCCACGGGAAATGTGGAGCAGTGATAGAGAAAAAGAAGAACATAGAGGGTGTGCAGAGCGTGGATGCGGAACTCGTGCTAAAAACGTTGAAGGAAGAGCTTAAGGTCAAACTGTAGCTTTCAGATTTTGTCCCGTGATTTTGAGCAATTAAGGTGGGGGATTTTTTTGTATATAAAGTATAATTTTTGCCACAGAGTACACAGAAAGCACAGAGTATTTACCCTCTGTGTCCTCTGCGGTCTCTGTGGCTATCATTTTTTTTTTTGGAGGGAAAAACCTAAAATGTTTAGGGAAAAGGTGGAAAACCTCACAGTAATTTAGTGAATCACATGAAAGTTCATTTTTAAAAAGTTTTTCGGCTAAAACTTCATGTTCGTTCACACCTGTAAAAAAACCGCAAGTTTTATATACTGTAAATATACAATCTACCAGCAGGAGGTAAAAAATAAATGCCTTCAGGGGAAAAAAAGAGGTGAAATAAATGGCGACAAGAACGAATTCTATAAGTAGTTGTAGTGATTTCAGAATGTCGCGGCGGACGTTCACTAAACTGGCGGCTTTAGGAACGGCGGCTGCTATCAGTGGAATCGGTGAAGTCGGCGCGTATCCTACGAAGTTTGTGGATAAACTGATCGAACCCGCGAGTGCGGCTCCGGAACCGAAAGTGGATCTTGTGAGGTCTATATGCGCGCATTGTTCAGTCGGCTGTGGATTCTACGGAAAGGTCGAGGATGGCGTGTTTACGGGCATGGAGCCCTGGGAGACTCATCCGATAAATGCCGGCGGGATGTGTTCCAAGGGCGCTTCCACGAGGGAAATGGTGGTCTCAGAGAGAAGGTTGAAATATCCGATGAAAAAGGTCGGCGGTAAGTGGGAGCGAATATCGTGGGATGCTGCGTTGGACGAGATTGCATCAAAGATGGCGGAAGTGAGAAGCAAATACGGACCAGATTCGGTGATGTTCCTGGGCTCGGCAAAGATGAACAACGAAGAGTGCTATATATACAGGAAGTTAGCTGCTTTCTGGGGCACGAACAATGTTGACCATCAGGCACGAATATGCCACTCCACTACGGTCCAAGGACTGGCGAACACGTGGGGCTTCGGCGCTCAAACGAACAACATTAATGATATGAGGCACTGCAAATGCCTGTTCTTCCTTGGCTCGAATGCTGCGGAAGCACATCCAGTGGCGATGCAGCACTTCCTCGAAGCTAAGGACAGGGGTGCTAAAATAATCGTTCTGGACCCGAGACGCACAAAAACCGCATCAAAGGCGGATATATTCAGTTGGTTCAGACCAGGAACAGATATACCAATAATGCTTGGGCTCATTAATGTCATTGTGAACAACGGCTGGCACGATGAGGAGTTCATAAAGAACAGGACTATTGGATTCGATGATTTATGGGAAGTTGCAAAGGACTACACGCCTGAAGTGGTAGAGGACATCTCCTGGGTGCCTGCTGATACAATCAGGAACATAGCACGAACGCTGTACGAGAATAAGCCATCTGCAATATTCTGGGCAATGGGGCAGACACAGCATACTGTGGGGTCGAACAACATCCACATGTCTGCGATTCTACAATTAGTCCTTGGGCATGCTGCACGGTCAGGAGGAGGTTGCCAGGCATTAAGGGGACATGACAACGTTCAGGGCTCTACCGACATGTGCTTACTCGCGCATTTACTACCAAGTTATTACGGACTTACTGAGAAAGGTTGGAAGCACTGGTGCGAGGTATGGGGCATTCCATACGAGGAGATGGTCGGCAGGTTTGCATCGAAGGAGTTCATGGGAAAGAATGGGTTCACAGTTGCGAGATGGTATGAGGGAGTTATTATGCCCGAATCACAAATAGACCAGCCACATAACATAAAAATATGCCTTGTGTGGGGTGAAGCGTTAAACTCAGTCACCGAAATGAAGCGGCAGAATGAAGCAATGGAGAAGCTTGACCTCATGGTCATCGTTAACCCGCGTGCAAGTCCCGCTTCCGCATTGCCTGAGCGGTCAGATGGTATAATACTGCTTCCTGCATGCACATCATTCGAGAAAGCGGGAAGTGTAACAACCACCGGCAGACAAGTTCAGTGGAGACATAAGATTATAGACCCGCTTTGGGAGAGTAAGTCAGACTTCGTGATATATCAGGAACTTGCAGCGAAGTTAGAGGAGAAGACGGGATTACCATTCAAGAAATACTTCACTTACTCACGTTCAGAGGATGTTTGGCCGGAGCTAAAGGCTGGGATGTTAGTCATCGGAATGCGACAAGACCCAGAGAGGCTGAAGACGCAACAGGAGTATGATACTACCTTTGATAGGGATACGCTGTGGTCAGAAGCTCTCAAGGAATACTGGGGACTACCATGGCCTTGCTGGAACGATACGCACTGTGGAACGCCGCTATTGTATGATGCATCGAAACCTGTAAGCAGAGGAGGACATGACTTTAGAGTGAAATGGGGCAACACCGTTCCGGAGAACAAGTTTGGTAAACACGTTGGCGAGTCAATGCTGAGAGAGGACTATCCAGTTCCTCAGTATGGTTATGCATACGACCCAGCGGAGATAGAGCGTGCACTTGCAGATGGCGAACCACCGACAGGGAGAGGGAAAGCAAGGATATGGATTTGGACATTTGCAGACCCGATTCCAATACACAGAGAGCCGATAGAGAGCCCAAGACCAGACCTAATTGATAAGTATCCGACGTACGACGATGTAGCATTCCAATACAGAGTACCCGCACCATATAAATCAAATCAGCAGGCGAGAAGGAACATTGTCGATAAGTATCCAATCGTTCTTACCACGGGCAGACAGGTAGAGCACATGGGAGGAGGTGCTCAAACAAGAGGATGCGCTTATCTTGCGGAGCTTCAGCCAGAGATGTACGTGGAGATGAACCCAAAACTTGCTAGCGAAATCGGTGTTAATGTGCATAAAACAGGAATAACGGATGACTATGTATGGGTAGAGACGCTCAGGGGGAGATGTAAGGTCAAAGCTTATGTGACGGAAGCAGTACCATACGACGAGACGCGGAAGACGGTATTTATGCCTTACCACTGGGCAGGCATATTTGAAGGCGTGTCTTATGAGGACAGATACCCGCCAGGATGCGGTGAAATCGTAGTCGGTGATTCAGTCAATATCATTTGCGTTGACGGGTATGACATTCACACTCAGATGCAAGAGACGAAAGTGTGCCAATGTAATATATACAGGGCATAGGAGGGATAAAAAATGGTAATATATAAATTCTTACATGATGTGGACCGATGTATAGACTGTGGAGGCTGCTTTGCTGCATGCAAAGACCATAACGGTGTTCCAGAGGGTGTAGCGAGGATACGAGTGATAAGACTTAACGAGGGAAAGCCAGGGGAAAAATACGCAGCAATGGCTTGCATGCATTGCACTGACCCCGCATGCCTGAGAGCGTGTCCTACGAAAGCGATAACCAAGCGACCAGATGGTATTGTGATAAACGACAAAGCCAAATGCATAGGATGTGGATACTGTAGTTGGGCGTGCCCGTTCGGGGCTCCGAAGTATCCGGATAAAGGACCTGTTGAACTCAGGGGAATAATGGACAAATGCACTTTCTGCGTTGTTCCATATGAACAAGAGAAGGATGTAGCGGGGAATTTAATACAGCACGAACCAAAACCAGTATGCGTTTCCTTCTGCGCAACCAAGGCACGGCTTGCAGGGGATGTCACGGAGATAACAAAAATATATACTGCGAGAATGGCTGGGAGATTGGTGCAAAGGCAAGTGGGGGTGTAAATAGAGTATGAGCCACACAGCATACGTTGTATTTACAGTATTCAGTCAGATGGCAGTGGGCGCACTGATAGCAATGGTCATCGCAGACTTTCTCGCGAAGGGAAAGGAGGATGCGAAGTTCTTTGAGACCGGGGCATGGGTATGTGTCCCGGTCGCGGTTATTGGCTTGATAGCAATGCTCTCACACGAGGCACGTCCAATCCAAGCGATGATGACGATGAACGCAAACTTAGCTACGTCGTGGCTGAGCAGAGAGTCCTTAGCATTGACGGTGTTTGTAGTCTTAGCGGTGATATATACGGTGCTGTGGCTATTTGAGCCAGAATACGGCAGTCTCAAGGGGATACCCGTAATACCCAAGATAGCAAAGTTTTTTATGCCGCTCAGGAAGGTTGTTGGAATCTTAGGTGCGGTTATGGGATTTGCGTACCTCGGTATAGGTGCAAAGGCGTACATGATGCCCACTATGCCTTCGTGGAACTTAGACACAACGCCGCTGTTCTTCCTGGTTACTACTCTACTCGTGGGCGTAACGGCAGTAGCAGCAGTTCTTTCAGCGAAATACATGCTTAAAAAAGAAACCGTGGAACGTTTTGCGAACTTTCTTTGGGCTACATGGGGAATTGCGCTGGTAATGGTAATTGTGCTGCTCTTTACACTGTTTGCAAACATATCTGCGTTACAACAAGTTGGAGTGACAGAAGCCACAACACTAGCTCAAGCGGGAACACTGGAAAACATGCTGCATGGTGATTACACCGCGCTTTTCTATGCACGAGTGGTAATAGGCGTTATTCTGACACTCGTATGCTTGACAGCGCTTGTATTGCCGCTGAAGAAGAAGGACATCTCAAAAGCATCGGCTCTTACACTCGCAGTGTTTCTGTGTGCGCTAATCGGCGAACTTCTGGGAAGGGCGGTGTTCTTCGGTGCGAACGTGTCACTTGGTGAAGTCATGCCCTACGTGTTATCTACGATATAACATAAAAAAATAAAAAACGGTTGTGGAAACAAACTTTAAGAAAGTTTGTTAAAAATCCACAACCTACTATTTTTTGCAAAATCTTTAAAAAATCTTCAAAATCAGAAGAAAAAAAACTCCATTTATCTCATCACTTACTTTTAACATCTACCTGGCTTCCCGAAATAAATCCAACCATTTCAAACACCAAAGGAGTTTATTTAAGTCTATTCCTTCTCGGACTTAGAGGCTTCCAGCTTTGCCTGAACTTCCTCTTTTAACTCCTCTTCGGTCTTCCCTTCGGTATCTATGCCCATATACGCAGCCACTTCTGTTATGTTTACTTCCTCGCCCTTTGTCTTCGCGGTCGCTTTTTTCGGTATCTCTTCTTCACTGCCTGTCACAGATTCTTCAAATTTCTTGTAGTTAATCTCCGCTTCCTTCCTCGCTTTTTTGAACTCCCCCATTGCCTGTCCAAACGACCTGGCAAGTTGCGGCACCTTAGTTGCGCCGAACAGCAGAATGATTATCAATACTATTATCCCAATCTCAGTTGGTCCTATCCCTCCAATAAAAAGCATTCCTCCAATCATCGTTTTTTGGCACCTCCAATTTATATAATATTAATTAAGGTTGAAGGTATATATAAATATATCGTATTTTTTCAAGCTTTCTTTTTTAAAGAGAGTCTTGCTATTAGTAATCCAAGCTCGAACATAGCTATTGACACCACCGCCATCAACATTGAAATACCCGTAGGGTCGGCGATGACAAAGAGAGCGATTCCTATTATCAGCCCATAAAATATCAGTCGCTTACCCCTGAGCCATGAATACGTTACGAGCTTCATCCTTACCGCCAGAGCCATTATTAAAGGGATTTGAAAAATCAGCCCGAATCCCACAGCGGTGTAAAGGATAATAGAGAAAACCCTTTTAGCTGAAAGCCTCACCAGTGCTATCTCGCCGGAGTAGGCGATAATGTAATCAAAAACGCGTGGAAGCACGATGTAATAGGCGAAGAAAGCGCCGAGTCCATACAAGCATAGCGAAGGAATAACAACAATCATGAAAAATCGCCTCTCCGACGGATATAAACCCGGTCGCATAAAAGCGAAAATCTCATATAGTAACAAGGGTAAAATAACAGAAAGAGCACATAAAAAGGAGAACATCAGCCTCACGCTTAGCCATTCCATCGGACCGTACACAAATAAAGACATATCACCGTGGAATAGATGGGTTAATAAGACGTGAAGGTAATCGTTTGAAAAAGGGAACATGATCAGGGTAACCGCTGCGAACGGGATTAAAACAACGACGAGTCTTCTTCGTAGTTCGGCGAGATGCGCGATTAATGGAAGCTCCTCATCGCTCACAGGTTCACTTATCTCATTTCCAGTTTGCAATTCCATTTTTTTCTTATCCTCTTCCCTTTTAGTCAGGAGCAATGACAGATGACAAGCAGTAGCATCAGCGAGGAGTTTGGATATATAATAGAAGCGTTAAAGAGAAAAATCATGCTTATTTCGGGCATTGTCATCGCTACTATGCTTCTCTCTTTTTCTTTATTGGTAGACCCCGCGTTACAGAGGATAAAACAAGACCTCCTGCCTGCAGGCGCCACCCTCATCTATATTTCACCCGTAGAAGTGATAATGCTGAAGTTAAGGATAGCCTTGCTCACTGGCGTAATACTTGCCACTCCTGTTGTATGCTATTATGCATATAAGACATTAAAAGCGAGGTTCGGGATAAAGAGTCCAATGAAAAAAACACATCTCTTTATATTGCTTGGTTCTGCCATTTCTTTGTTCATTGCAGGGATAAGTTACGCTTACTTCCTTATGCTGCCGCTCGTTCTCCGTTATCTCAACTATATGTCATCATCAGCGGGTGTTATTGCTACCTGGTCAATCAACGAGTTCGTATTTTTTGTTGTTGTAATAACGCTCATACTGGGGTTAGCGTTTGAACTGCCTATCGTTATCGTCTTTGTCGTTTATTCCGGACTCGTCCAGGTAAACACGCTGAAGGAATACAGGCGGTACGTCCTTGTGGGAATGTTCGTTCTCGCAGCATTTTTTACACCGCCAGATGTGGTGAGTCAGCTCATTGTCGCTTTTCCTTTGATTGTTTTCTATGAGGTAGGAATAATACTTGCGAGCATTATCTCTAAGAGACGTTTGTAATTGCAAGAAAACAGAAAATAAATTATAGACACAGATTAACGCAGATTAACACAGATGATAAGAATCAACACGCTTAAACTACAAGAAATGGTAGTAAACATAGGATAAAATCATTAATATAACGCTGAAAATGGGTTTCTGTTATTGTTCTCTCGTGAAAATCTGTGTAATCTTGTGGTTAATACTTTTTGGAATGACTATAAATCACAAAATCCGCCATCCGTTCGTGTACACATTAAACCGTTTATCGCGGGCGAACCCGACAAGGGTTATGCCAAATTCGGTTGCATCTCGTATTGCCTGTTCAGTAGGTGCAGAAACGCTTATGGCAACAGGGAAACCCGCAAAGAGCACCTTCTTCACGGTGGTGTGCGTTTGTCGGGAAGAAGTAACTAAAATGTTTTCAGAAATCGCTATCCCGTTTTTAATGCACGTCCCTATGAGCTTGTCTATCGCGCAATGCCTGCTAACATCTTCGATAAAGATGCCCTGTCCATTTTGATCGAAAGCCGCAACCACATGCGTGCCACCCGTCGCTTTATACAATACGCCCTCCTCTTCTAACTCTTTTACACGTTTAAACACGTCTTCGCACCTTATTTTTATCCTTGAGTTGACCTTCGAGGGCTTCCGATGGACTTCTCGCTCTAACGTAACACGTATTACATATTTCCCGGGTTTCGCCTCTTCGACATCGAGATTCGCGATGTAAGAAGTGTCAAGCCCCTCGGAGTTCAAATGCCCGATTGCCAGCTCTTCAAAATGCGAAGGCAGGCAAAATAACTGGCTGTGTAGTTCTCCCCCTACGTCTATCCTTACTTCCGCTTCGCGAACGACAAAATCGTCTCTACGTCTTTGTAAGCATTTATCTCCAGAAACTTCGCGGATTTTCACGGGGGCAAGCGCTCCCCCCCTTTTCTTCGGGTCCATACTGTTTTATCAATCATATTTTTAAACCAAATCTTCTTAAATCAAACGACTGAAAGTTTGGTTAGAAGATGCAGACAAAACCTAAAACATTTAGGGAAAAAACCAAAAACCTATCAATAATTTAGAAAAAACAGTAAAAACTTCATTTTTAAAAAGAATCTTCGTTAATGTCTTATATTCATTTGTGTCGCAAAAAATCGAAAGCTTTTTATACTGCGTAATCCCAAAGTTACGTAACAGCGATTCTATTGGATATAGGGAGATAGAAGAAAGATGCCAAAAAGAGAATACGCAAGAAGCTGTAAATCGATGAGTGCAATAGTGAAGACTGCGAAGCCAATGTTGCCCCTGCTAGTTATTGCAGTGTTAGCGGTATCGCTGGTGAGTATAGCGATAGCGGCTGAGGAAGACTTCGGCGGTTGTGAAGGCTGTCACCCGGGAATTGCCGAGAATTTTTCGACATCGCTGCACTACACCCTCAGGGGAATGCCGGCAGAGTGGGAGAAAGGTGCAGCAGGGCATTTCGGAATTGATATGGATGCGTTTTATGCAAAGGGCAACTGCACTAACTGCCATGTCAGCACCTGCGAAAAGTGCCATGAAGGAGGGCATGGTGCGGAGATAACCATAGATACATGTGACCAATGCCATTTAAAGAAGCAGGCAGGGTTTGTAGGAGATACTCCAGCACATAAAGGTACAGGACCCAACGCCGACATCCACTATGAGATGGGGCTTATATGCATAGATTGCCATACAGCGGAAGAGATGCACGGTACTGGTGTTGAGTATAGCACGATGCTTGAAGCAGTCACGACAGAGTGTGAGGACTGCCACAACAGTCCGGGGAAGGTTGTCAAGGACATGCCCGTGACGCAGTATTCACCTGATACGCCATCGCACAAGATACACGGAGAGAAACTTGACTGTACAGCATGCCACTCAGGATGGACGCCAACATGTACAAACTGCCATATAGATATCGAGAAGCCTCCCGGGACGGCTACAGTAGTGACAGACGAGTTCTATCTTGCTAAAGGTGTTGATGGCAAGATAAAACCGTTCCTTAAAATAGCGGCTATCTATAATAACGAAACGCATACAGGATGGGCTGAATGGTTCCCTCATACAACCACAAAAGTGGCAAAAGACTGTGCATTCTGTCACGAAAACCCGGAAGTGCTCTGTGAGGGTTGCGAGGATCAAACCCCCCTCACAATGCTCGGACCCGGAGGTTCATTCATACCACAAGAGACGATAGACAAGGTTTTAGCTGTAGAAATGCCTGCGGCACCAACGGAAACACCAGCAGAACCAGCAGCAACGCCTACACCACCAGGTTTCGAACTGATATTCGCAGTGATTGCTATTGCAGTGGTTGTGCTTCTTGCAAAACGGAGACATTAGGTAAAAAAGAGTGTGAGGGTCTAAGCAATCGGCTGGACCCTTTTTTTTATTTTTTTATTGCATAATACTCAATAAAGCGTAAAAAATCGGAAACCATTATATACTCTAAAATTTAAGGAAGATATTACATGTCTAATAGCAGGAGGTAAAAATATGGGTAAAAATAGAATAGTGATAACTGTTGTAGCAACAGTTATTGTTGCTGCTCTGGTTCTATCGGCTGTATCTGTTGCACAGATGCACGGTAAGGGCGGAATGCAGAGAATGGGGCCACAGCAGGCAATGGGCGTAGGGCAGGGGTTACGTCATGGAGCTGGCATGCACGGTGGTCCAGGATTTATGTATCAGAGCGGGTGTGCGTATGGCGAATACGTAACATTTTCTGTGGATGAAACAAGCGGAATCGTTTATGACTATGGCATAGCCGGGGATCCTATGCTGACCTCCATCGAGGTCGTTGATTTTGAATATGGCGACACAATAGTGAGTGGTGCAGTCACACGGATTATAAATGAGAATGGCTCAATAGCGATTATGTTGCACGATACGCCGTCAGCGCCGTTGAATTTTTTAGCCACAACGGATTTCACCGTTAAATTCGAGGTGGCAGACGGCGTAACGATATCAGAGGACGATACTGGTGTGAAACTCGAATCAGGCGAGGTGTCTGCATATATCCTTGCAACTGCGCCAGCAGGCGTCACAGCACCAGCAGTAACGATATCCGGGCAAATAGTCACGATTGATGCACCTGCTAGCAGTGTAGTGCTGCTTCGAGCAGTACCTGTGATTTTTGGGTATGACGGTGCCACCATGACAATGAACAGAAACTTCGTCAGGCGGATGGTAAACGACCAAATCGGGGCTGATGTCACCATCGGTGCACAACAAAGTGCATATTGCATTTTTGATTACGCCAACCTGACTCCGATGCAGTTATCATACAACAACCGAACATGCTTTAGAATACTAAATAGAACTCCGACACAACTTAAAATCGCACTGAACTCGGATTCACCATTGGGCAGGCTGATTGGCATCAATCTCGACAATGCTTTCGGACTGCAGGACCGTGAGACGTTGCAGATTCGATACGATGGTAGGGTTTTGCCGTGTTTATCTAATCCCGAACAGGTAATACAAGCACGTGAAACTACCTGCTGGTTAAATCGATACAACAACACAAGGGCACAGTTGATGCTATATGTAAGCAACTTTTCCGAGCATATTCTCGAAATCGAAGTTTATGAGGAGAGAGAAGAGGTGGAGCCTACTGCCGCTCCGAATGTGACTCAAACACCGACATCCACGCCATTCGAACCAACTGTGACAGAGTCACCCACACAGGACACACCAGGATTTGGTGCACTTGCAGTCGTTATGGGGGTTATCGTTGCATTAATCATGAAACGGCGTTACGGGCGTTCCAAATAACCTCCCCCCACTTTTTTTTCCCAATTCCGCAAAACATTAAACAGTATTCCAATTTTGAACAAAACCCCTTCGGGGAAATTTAGAACGCGTTAGTTCGCACACACAGTAACAGACACAAGCCAAAGGATTGTGTATTCTGCCACGACAGCAAGGAAGTGCTTTGCGAGGGTTGCGAAGGTGATATTCTCGGACAAGGAGGTTCACTTATAGCTCAAGAGACGATAGACAAGATATACGGGATAGCTATGCCAACTGAAACACCAACACCAACGGTCACATCGGCTACGCCAGCAGCAACGCCTACACCACCAGGTTTCGAACTGATATTCGCAGTGATTGCAATTGCAGTGGTTGTGCTTCTTGCAAAACGGAGACATTAGTTAAAAAAGAGGGTGAGGGTCTAAGCAATCGGCTGGACCCTTTTTTTATTTTTTTATTGTATATAAAGTATAGCTTCCTTCTATTCAAGACACAGATTTATACAAATTAAGCGAGTTTAGAGGTTTAGCTCGTTAGCGGCTCAGTCCATTTGACCAAAACGCTAAACCGCTAAACCGCCAAACCGCTATATTATCATCTGTGTTAATCTGTGAATAATTTTTGGTAGTGTCCTAATTAAGAATAGTTAATGAAAAGAAATCGTGCCATGTCCATAGGTGGTCTGTTAATCCTTCCAACATTGCAGGTGAAGTTCTTCTTTTGAACTCATTTATGAAATTCCAGTAGAATTGAAACAGTTGGATTGAACCTTCCAATCTCCATCTCCGTTTTGAGAAACATTTTGTCTTTCGTACTAATCTACCATTCCTCTCTCGTAGTATTCCATTGAAGTTCTCAATGTCGGTGGTTTCTATATCGCCGTGGTCGGGGTTGCCGTATATTGTCCTTTTCTCCTTACGGACGACTCTTCCCTTCTCCCTGATCTTTACAAGCTGCCCATAATC
>JAUWNY010000131.1 GCA_030612405.1 Candidatus Methanophagales archaeon
TCACCGCGGAGAGCGCAGAGTACGCAGAGTTTTAAGACGGTTCCAATCGTTGCTCAGTTTTTTCTGGTGCCTTTGCGTTCTCCGTGTGCTCTGCGGTGAAATTTAAGGGTATAGCAATTTCACTGGAAAATTTGACAGTGCCGTTAAAAGGGCATCTTAAAGAAGGGGACAAAAACGAAATATTTATATTTATGGAAACTTACAATATTTAACATGGCTGCCACAAAGAGAATACCCATATCGCCGGAAATTTTGGAAGAATTGAGTAGGTTGAAAGAGCCGGGACAAACTTTTGATGAACTAATCGTGAAGATGATCGAGAGGGAGAAAAAGCTCAGGCTTCTCAAAGATATGAAAAGGATTGAAGAAACGGCGGAATTCGTGGAGATTATGACGATTGAAGAGGCACATAAGAGATATGGAAGGCTTTAAACCTACGGAACTTTATGAATATTTCCTCTTTGGCAACACAACACAACCGAAAAATTTATAAAGGCGTATTCCAAATTTCATAAACTATAAGTGCTATCTTAAAGAAGAAAGGGATAAATGCGAATATAAAAGGATAGCGAAGAAAGTTTCATAAGGGGCATATCTAAAAAATGATGAAAAGGATATATCTTGATACCTGCGTCTGGTGTCGTCCCTTTGATGAACCTTCTCATAGAGTGACGGAAGAGGCAGGGGCCTTCTTTAGGATATTGCGTATGGTCAGTGAGGAAGAAGTGGTTATTACCAGTTCGGTGGTTTTAGATGATGAAATTGATATGATAAGAGGAGATGAAAAGAGAGAGGCTGTAAATGAATTGGTCTCACGAACGGTTTCCGAGAGAATATGCTATATCCCAAAAAGGTATAGAGAGATAATGAACAGATTAAAGCTAAAAGTCCGGGATGCTGCTCACTTAGCGTGTGCTTTGGAAAGCAATGCGGAATATTTTATTACTGCTGACGATAATATATTACGAAAAAGTAAAGATATAATGCGGCGCTACAAGATAAAAGTATGTGCACCGGCAAAATTTGTGGAGAGTGAAGAAAAGAAAGATGATATCTGATTTGGAAATTGGAGAGAGTAAAGTAGTTAAGAAGGCATTGGGCATACTCGGTAAAGAACTAACAGTAGAAGAATATGCCAGATTCCTGGCAGCGATAACACCTAAAATAGGGGATTCTGTAAAAGAGCTGAGGGAATTCCGGGATGCTGAAACTGAGGAGGAGTTCTTAACAAGGATGAAACGGAGAGGGGTGAGTGTTGTCCCGTAGCGGTGGTTCCTTTATCGTTTATTAGCTCTTACCAGCCTGAAATTGCAGCAACCGAAAAATTTATAAGGGGTTGTTTCAAAGGTAACAAGTGGCATCTTAAAGAAGAAGCTAAACATGAAAGATAAAATTAACTTTAAATAGATTCAGACAAATAGAAATTATGACGCCTGCAGAACTATTGTAGGATAGGAGATCAGGACATGAGCAAAATCACAGAAAAAGAAATAGAATTTCCTGATTACATCAAATCATTGGGGAAGCGAGTTAAGGATGCCTATCAAAGTCACAGCGTATAATATTCCTTAGAACTTCGTCCAGCCTTACGGATACGCTCAGGACGCTATACAGAATTGCTTTCAAAAGGAATGAATGGTTAAAAGGGAGGGGATAAAAAAAGGGAATGATAAAAATGCCGAATAAACCCTTATCTAAGGAAAAGGAACGGTTTATAGAGCAATTAGGCGAACGGGGATTAATAGAGACAATAGTGACCAAATTTAATGCAAATGTGAATAGGCAAATCGTAACGGTTGGGGCTGGTGAAGACGACTGTGCAGTTATAGATGTAGACAGCGCAAGAGGGGGGCGTAAATATCTCGTTGTCACCACAGATACGGTGCAAGAATCAACACATCTTCCGAAGGGTATTTCTCCTTTTCAAATAGGCTGGACTGCCGCAGCCGTAAATTTAAGCGACATCGCCGCTATGGGTGCGCACCCTTTTGCATTTACCGTGGCAATGGGCATCCCCGCACACACCGAGACATCATTTATGGAAGAAGTAGTAGAAGGAATAGAAAAATGCGCCTCTGCTTATCATACGGCAGTCGTTGGCGGTGACGTGACAAGAAGCAAAGAGGTCATCTTAACAGGGACTTGTTTCGGGTTTGCCGACAGACCAGTAAGACGAGCGGGAGCTGAAATTGGCGACCTCGTATGCGTGACGGGTTCGCTGGGTAATGCCGCACTTGGTATGAACCTGATAAAAAGGGACAGGGAAATAAAAGTGCCCATGAAGGTAGAAGAAATAGCGAAAAAAGCGCTATTTCAACCTCTGCCAAGGATACAGGAAGGCATCGCACTCGCGGACTCGGGATTGGTAACCTCGATGATTGACATAAGTGATGGTCTTGCGCTTTCTTTAGCAGAGCTCGCAAAAAGTAGCGGTGTTGGATTTGAGATATACGAGGACAAAGTGCCCGTATTGAGCGAAGAGCTAAGAACTGCAGAAACGTTTGATTTGTCCTCCATTGGCGTTGAGCGTCGAGCACTTGCATTTTACGGTGGTGACTATGAATTATTGTTCACCATTGACATTGATGCGAACGGTTTGAAAAGGATAAGCGAGACGATAAATATGAGCGTTATAGGTAAAGTAACGCCGCATGAAGCGGGGATTTATTTTAAAAAAGGAGAAGAGAAGGAAAAGATAGAATTAGTAGGGTATCAGCACTTTTAGTGATTCCGAAAATTATTAACCACCAGATTACACAACACTTTTTCTTTTTTACAAAAAGAAAACCTGTGCTAAAAGAAAAACAAATAATTTTTTCTTTTTTTGTTGGACTGGGCTAACGCCATTGCTCTTTTTATCGGTGTTAATCTGCGTTAATCTGTGTCTATAATTTATTTTTTCTTGTGTTAATCTCGTGGTTCATTATAGTTCGCAATTGCTGCTTTTAGCGTATCTACGGCAAGAGCAGCGCAATGAATATTTTCTTCGGGTAACCCACCTAACACCGCCAAAATGCTCTCTGGGGTGAGCATCGAAGCCTCCTCTATCGTTTTTCCTTTCACAAGCTCGGTAATGACACTTCCGCAAGCGACTGACGCACCACAACCATCGGTTATGAATTTACAATCTACAATGTTATCGCTTAAATCTTCTTTGACATTGACTTTAACGTTAAGATGTATCTGCATTGTGTCACCGCAGGGACCTGTTACACGTGCAGCGCCGCCGGGTTTTTTCAGCTCACCGACGTTTTTTGGATTGTATGCCTCCTTAAGTGTCCTTTCGGTGTATATTTCCTGCTCTTCTTTCAATATCTCCGCTTGCAAATTCTCAAGCAGCACATCAAAATCGAAATCGGAATCGGAACTTTCATTTTTTTCGTGCATTTCTTATTGTATATAAAGTATAACGTCCTTCTATTTGAGACACAGATTTACACTGATTTACGCAGATTTATTTTCTCCTCCCTCTCCCCCACTTTAAAGGCGAAGGTGAGTAGGCATACGTAAAAGAGCAATTCCGATTTATATGCGTTTAAAACCTTTTAAAACAACAATAAAGACTCCTTTTTAAAAAGGTCGCGATGAGACGGATTGGCAGTGGTGCTAAAGGACTGTGCAACGAGTTGCAACTAGTTGGAAACCAGTTTCTCATGCCTCTTATTTGTGGTGTTCCAACTAACCCCTGAACAGGGTCGCTGATGCGACTTCTAAATATAGGAGGTAAAAAGAAAAAAAAATGGAAAAAAACAGGAGAAATAGAGTGGCACTGCTCGGTGCGCTGTTCGTAACAGGGCTGGTATTGGCGGGCATGGGGACCGCTTTTGGTGCTGGCGCGGTATTTCAGGAGGAAACGCCTCTGCGGCTTGAGGCTATTTCTCAGGGAGACTTCACAAAGATAGTAGTATTCGGAGATGGCGAGGAAATAGAAACGCTTAATGTGTCAAAAACAGGAGCGTTTAGCATTGTGTCTTCGACTTCAAGCGGTGAAATAAGGATAGAAAGTGAACCGAGATTAGCGATGGTTGGGACGTATACAGCGGGGTATGAGTATACAAAACTTTCCGAAGAGCAAAGGTGCAAGGCGATGGAGATTACAAAGAGGAACGAAACCGTCCAGGAAATACTCGAAGGAGCGGAAAACTACCATATCACAGTTCACGACGTTATGAAGATGGAGGAAATAGAAAAAGAGGGTAAAGGTAGTGGAATAAAGCTCGTTCACGAAGAGGACAAAGCAAGAGTAGAGATAAGGGTGTTTAAAGAATACGAAGAGGAGAAGGGACTTAAGGAATATAGCGTAATCGTGGACTTGGCAAAAGAAGAAGTAACTGAGATAAACGAAGTACCAGAAATACGCAAGGCTAAGATCACGTGGGAAGGTAATGTGATTGAAATAGAGCTAGTGAAGGGAGAGGCGGTGAAGATAGCTCTGAACGATAGCAGAGTGCAGGAATTAATCGAAGGAAAAGAGTATCAGGTATTCGGTGTAGGAACAGTAGGCGGGATAGGATCGGCAGATAGGGTAGCGTTAGGACTAGGAATCGAAGAGAAGGGTTACACTATATGGGTGGACATGAAGAACCAAACAGTGACATCCATAGAAGAACAAAGTGGCGTTATAATGCATATTTGTGTCGGACCGGGGTGCGAAAATGCAAACCTGACTGATTTTGCTGTAGGAGAAATGCCAACAATGGGAATGGCAAGAGCTGTACAAGTAAACCTGAGTGAGCTGAGATTAGAAATAATAACATGTGAAAAGAACCTCACTGAAGAGGAAAAGACAAGGGCAAAAGAGATAGCGCTAAGCGATTCAAGAGTGCAGGAGAGGATAGAAGGGAAGGAATACGAAATTAAAGCGATAAACGCCCACATGCTATCACAGATAACGGGAGAATGTGAACTACTTGGTGCATCGGTATTTATTGACCTTCCAGAGATTGACAGATGGTTTAATGTGAATGTTGACCTGGAAGAAGAGAAAGTTACGCATATAGGACCGCTACTACCGATACCGAAGCCACCGGAGGAGCAGTGAAGTTAGTAGAAGAAGTAAACACAACTTGGAGAAGGTGCAAATAATTGCACCTTTTTATTTTTTTCCTTTTACGAGGGATGGAAAGAAAATGGAAACAAAAAAGATAGGAATACTATGCATAATAGCACTGCTGGTGTCAGGAACAGCAGTAGCTGTCGTAGCTATGGGCTTTGACCACTACAAAAAACTCTCGATGGCAACAGATATTGAAACAGAGAGTAGCTCAAGTGAACCGATTATAGTAGTAAACGAAAGTATAGATAAATCAGAAGAGATACCCGGGACACCTCAAGACCAAAAAGAGTCAGTTCTCGGCAATCTTTCAAAGGAAGAAATAGAGAAAGCACAAGCGGAACATGAAGCGGAATTCAATGAGTGGCTCGAAATAGCCAAAAAAGACGAGCGAGTACAGGAACTCATCGCTGGAAAAGAATACGAGATAGTGAGTACTGGCGAAGTATTTAGCCAGGAAGGAAGGACGGCGATACTAACACTTAAAGTCGAAGAGAAATACTACGAAATAACAATAAACATGAACAGCGAAACGGTAGAATCGGTAGAAGAACAAAGTTCCGGCAGAAGAGAATTTGTGTATTGGAAGGAAGGTTCAGAGGAGAAATAGAGAAAACACAGGTAAAAGCAGAAATGAACAAATTACTTGAGATAGCTAAAAGAGATAGCAGAGTGCAGGAATTGGTTGAAAGGGAAGACTACCGGGTAGCTGCCATAGGCAGGATAGTTGGCATCGGACAGCAAGGAAATCATGACGAAAGCGTGGCGATACTAACACTCGAAGTGAAAGGAAGATACTACCGGGTTACAATAGATTTGAGCAACGAAACAGTGAAATCGGTGGAAGAAAGAGTTTCGGGGTAGAAAGGTGCGAAAAAAGAAGCAAATGAGGTAAACAAAAAGATGAAAAAATTGAGTGGTAGTATAGGAGTTGTTCTAATGATGCTCGCCTTTTCCGCGGGCATGATATTCGGTGTATTCGGCTTTGAACAAGTTGCTGAGTTTGTAGGTATAGAGAAAGGAAGTAGTCTTGCGAGCGGTCTGCATTTACATTCGGCTGGCATTCGTGAGGCTTCGACAAAGATTGCAGCGGTGGACTCGCAGGGTAACGGTTTGCTCTGTGACATCAGCGTTGAGATAGAGCCCGGGGATGGAGATGTATTTTACCGTGTGCAGCCTTATGCACAGGTTGATCTTCAGTATTCTGCGGAAACAGCAGCAGAAGTCGCAGCGAGATTGACCGGAACCAATCTCAATAACGTAGATGTATCTTTTAGCATTGATGCACCTGCGGAGATAATTGGCGGTCCGAGTGCCGGGGCGGCGATGACCATCGCAGCCATCGCTGCGATTGAAAATCGTCATGTCAGAGACGATGTAGTAATCACGGGTGAAATCAGACCTGATGGCAGTATAGGAGCAGTGGGCGGTATAATAGAAAAAGCGGAAGCGGCGGAAGAAGCGGGGATGAGCCTATTTTTAGTCCCGCAAGGGCAGTCGAAGGTCGTAACCTACCAGATAGTGCCTTATAAGGAATCAAAGGCGGGATTTTCAAGGATAGAGATAATTCCCCACCACGGAGGAATTAGAATAAGAAAAATAGAGCCAGTCGTTATAGACCTCACCGAATACGCGAAACAACAGGGCTGGAACCTTGAAATCCGTGAAGTTTCGACCGTCAAAGAAGCTCTTGAATTGATGTTACAAAAGGAGGGTATAATAAAATAAAATGATAAGAACGGAAAACCTGACAAAGGTGTATAATGGAAATAAGGCAGTGGATGGTTTGAATTTGGAGATAGCAGAAGGCGACATATTCGGCTTTTTAGGTCCGAACGGAGCAGGGAAGAGCACGACAATACTGATGCTCGTGGGCATGATCGAACCCACCGAAGGTAAGTGCATCATAAACGACATCGAAGTAGCGAGGAATCCGCTTAAAGTAAAGGAGATTATCGGATACCTGCCAGAGGACGTTGGATTCTATGGCAATATGACTGCAGAGCAAAACCTCGAT
>JAUWNY010000121.1 GCA_030612405.1 Candidatus Methanophagales archaeon
TGGCTTGTACTCTTTTACCGGTGCTGTGTGCCAGATGAAGTTTCGTATCTGCTTTCTTCGCTATGTATATCCAACAGTCGCCATGTCTATCTGCGTCACCATCTCCCTCGTCAACTTTCTTTTGTTTTTTTTTACGAACGACCACATCTCATCCACCTGAACTTCGGTAAGCCCAACATTCTTTATCAAAAAGTCCGTTACTTCCCTTGCGTGTCTTGCTAAGTCTTCTACGACGTCTGATACCGTGTCCCTGTGAATCTCCATTATGCGTTCAATAGCTCTTATCCCGTTTTTCTCCACCAGCAATTTGCAGATAAGGATTATCTGATCCTCTTTGAGGTGTCTGTTGTAGAATACCGTGCCTTTGGTCTCAGGAAATCGTACACCGCAGGTCTTGCATTTGAACATCTGGTTGCCCTTGGCATTAAAGCCTTTCTTGATGATGTTGCCAGTGTTTCTCTTTCGGTAGTCCGGACAATCCGGATTTAAACATATCTGATCTCTTGAATTTGCTCCAGTCATAAAGTAAGTTATTATATTGGCTGCTTATAAAGGTCATGGTTTGTGGGACATTACCTAATTTTGATTGCTTCTGGAGGGTAAAGTGAGAGAATGTAGGGAAACGCAGTATTTTTGTATCTTGTTGGAGTATGAAAGCGTGGAAGTACTAAGGTTTGTTCGGAAAATCCGAACGAAAAGATAGTTTTACATAGGGGTTTGAACGATACGATTAGTGAGCGTCGAGGAGGGGCGCTTTAGAAATACACAAAAAATTTAGGAGGTGATATGGAAAAGATGAAAAAGAAAGGAAAAGTAACAATTGGAGCAATGTTAATAGTAGTATTGCTTGCAGGCATGGCTCTTTTGTCAGCAGTGAGTGCGTATGAGCATGGCATAGATGACGAGAAGAGCTATGATATCGATAACTTGTCTCAGGATCTTGAAGATGCCGTAACCAGTTATAATGAGGCGGTGACGGAATGGCGCTTGGACGATGTACTGAGTTATGTAGAGAAAATCGACCAAATTATAGCGGAACTGGAAGCATTTGGCATGGAAGTGGAGTTCAAGGCGACACACGAAAATCAAGGATTAATGCCGACGACCGTATCTGTAAGTGTTAATCCTGCTACTGAACAAAACCGAACCCGCCGTCATTCTATTTCAGCAAACGAGGAGCAACTTGAAATAATAAACCAGCTTGTGGGACAAGATATCACGATAGGAGAGTTCATAGAAAAAGTCTTTCCAGAGGTTCTGGAGGACATGCCTGAAGAGATAGCCAAGAATCTTTACGCAACCGAAATGATTTGGCCTGATCCATCTGAGCCTCCAAGGGGAGAAGATCACTCACAGCCTGTGGTGACAAAAGCGTTTAAACCCGCCTCTGAGCCCACCGACATACAACCGAAAATCATTATTGTGACACGTCATTACTCTCAGATGGAGGCAGAATGGCCTGATATAGACTTCAAATCATGGAGTAGAGTGTGGTTGCCACATTTCTGGTATAGGCTGCCTTACATGGCTGTGTGGTCTGGTCTGTATTACGAAACTGGAAGTCTGAAAGACTTTGATTTTGACGATGGCTATAACGTTTACAAGGTAGAAGCTAGTGGCTCTTATTCCGCCAGCACAGCGGGTGAGTATCGTGTGACTGGGCAGCATTATGGGACATATCCACCAGGCTATATACCACCAGGATACTACGTAATTGCTTCAACGGATTGGACATATGTGGGCCCTTGATAGGCGATAAAAGATGGGTGACAAAAATGAAAAACACAAAGAAAAGTTTGTGGGGTGAAGGCAGTTTGATGGTGGGGACATCCTCCTCCGCCGTGAGTATTGCTATTCATCCCACAGGCATTTTTTATTTTATTGTATTTGTGATTTTACTTCTGATTGTAATTTTGCTCCTGTTCCTGTATCGGAGATATCGGAGGAGAAAAACTATCAAATAAAGGGAGGTATTACGGATCAGTGGTGCGACAATTGCGACCAAATGATAGAGGATAACAGAAATCATTTTTAAGTGGGAGGTGGAATTCTTAAAAATACTTTGGGATGCTAACCGAACTGAAGGTATTAAGTTCGGAGAAGATTCTTACAAGATAAAAGCAATTTATGCTGATTAAGGTTTATGCTTTCTCTGATTTGTAATATAACTGCTCCAATAATCGCTCATTTTCCCTTGTTCTATATTGTGCTTCATTATAATAATCCTTTATTTTTTGTTCGCTAAAAAGCGAACATTTTCGATAGTTTTATCAGGGGTTTGAACAATACTATCAGTGAGCGCTGAGGAGGGGCGCTTTAAAATAAAAAGAGGTGAAAACGAAAAAAAATGAAGAAGAGAATAGCCGGGATATTAGCAATACTGCTACTGCTATGCACAGTTGTTCCAGTAATGGCTGCTGAATACTCCGTAACAACTATCGAACACTACCAATTCATGAACGATCTGGACCCTTATGGTTCGCTGTGCTATGAGAAGGTCGAGTATTGGCTGCATGACTACGATGGATGGACTGAAGAATTCCATGAGACCGAGCACGATGTCGAGGACAGTGATTTTGGATGTTCTAACTCGGGCTATCAAGGTCTTGATGAGGCGGATTTCCACTATCATTTCGGACATGGAGTAGATGAGATATGGTCTACGGTGATTTGTCTTTGGGACTATCCATTCTATGGTGTAGTAACTCCTTTGGAGGTCTCAGAGAAATGGGATAATGATAACGAGTGGGTGCTATTGCATAGTTGCAAAGTGCTGAAAGATGTAAGCTATTGGGGAAATGCATTAAAGTACTCTCACATGCTGCTCGGGTTTAAAACAACTACTTATGCAGATGAGGATCTCCCCGACAATGTTCTTAGAAGAGCAGTGCAATACGATTACACCGTCATAAATGCCTACTACTATGGTACAAAACAGACATATGGAAGCGATGTCCAAGCCACAGCAATAGCCGATACCTTGGACCAGTGGTACAATGATCACTTACACGGACATGGAACAGTGGCTTCAGACGAATATCCAGATGACGATGTAGTGTACTATGCAACCTGGAGTTGTTAAAAAGGAGACGAAGAAAATGAAAACCAAAGTTAAGTTGTTGGTAGTAAGTGGATTGCTCATGCTTGCTATATGCGGAATTGTACTACAAGCACAAACGCAAACTGGAAACGGGAATTGGGGTGGTATCATGTCTCCTATATCAGGTGATATCGTGCTAAAAACCGATTTGCCAGAAGCACCAGCCACCTCGCCAATATACAAGGTTATAGATAATGGAACTGTGTCCTACTGCAAGCCGGATATGATGCACGTAAAGAAGCACCTGCCATCAGAAAAGGAAGCAATCGACATTGCAAAGAAATGCTTAGAAAAGTATGGAGGCATACCGAAAGATGCTGTGCTTACAGGCGTCGAAACAAACTACTTATATGGAATGAACACTAAAACCGGAGAAGTTGTGGAAGAGCATCCTTTAGGTGTAGATGTCAAATTTGAGAGAGAAATCAACGGCATGCCTGTGGTCGGTGCTGGTGGTGAGATAGATATATCTCTTGGCGAAAATGGTGAGCTGCTCTTCCTTTCAAAATGCTGGAGATCGCTTGAGTATGCGGGCGAGGTGGAAATAATCTCTGCAAGCAAAGCTTTCGAAAAGTTAGAAAAGGGAGAACTCATTCAAAAGCCAATGTCCCAAGAAGAAGTTGAGGTAACACAAATAAAACTTGGATACTATGCAGAAGCACCGGGAAAGAGGCAAGAATTCTATGAACCAGCATGGATATTTTACACAAAGGATGAGGCAGGCGACGTGATGCGACTATGTGTAAATGCCGTAGCATGAGCTTTTAAAACAAAAAATATTTTTTTCTTTTTCTTTTTTTTATTTGATAAATGTGTAACTATGAAAAAATGGAAAATTGGTGCAATAATCGGAGTTGTTTATTATTTACTTGGACTCTTGTCCGTTAGTTATATTCTCAAATTAGATGAAATTGGAATGATCGTTTTTCTTCCAGCTTTTCTTAGTGGCAGGGTGATATACGCTTTAATAAATGCTATATTTCCAAGTAGCATTTTGATAACTATCATGGCAATGCTTTTATCAACAATGGTTTGGGCTTTAATTGGAGCTGGAATTGGTCACTTGGTCGAGATATTCATGAGCAGGCTTTAGGATATTTTCTGACCTGAGACGTTTTTTTCTATGAATAGCCCAGTTTATTTCCAAATCCATCGGGTTTGAGAGTTGCAATTTGTAGCAGGTTTTTGTTTGCAAAAAAAGTTCTTTTTCTTTTTGAAACGCTTGTTAATATTCATGTCCAATCCAAAATCAAGATTACAACCTCAAATTCGGGCACAGAAGCAATTATTACTGTTTTCTATTGTCATACTCCTCTTTTGCTCTTTCATAGGTGCGGTCATCACGGTTCATCCGCTTTACCTGGAACAATTTGTCGAACACCCCGCGTTGGTTGGATTAATTGCAGCAATATCGTCCTTTGCCGGATTAACATTCAGCCTCCCGATTGGCACTCTTTCTGACCGGGAGGGAAGAAAACCGATGTTAATCGTCTCTTTTGGGCTCGTATCAGTTGTGCTCCTTGCGTTCTTCATTAATACCCGCCTTTATCCATTAATATTGTTGCAAATAGCATTTGGTGTTTTCATGGCTCCGATATGGGTTGTTGGCGAAGCGTTCATCAAGGACATCTCACCAACAGAAAGGCGAGGAGAATTCAGGTCTTTTTTCGGTACATTTGCAAATGCGGGGCTGCTCATAGGTCCTTTAATAGGGGGTTTCCTGGCAGGGGCGTTTGGAATACGGTCACCATACCTTTTTGCGGCTATTCTGCTCGTTGTACCCTTAAATTTGATTTTGGTATTTGGAATGAAGGACGGGCATAGCAACACAAATAAAAATCAGGCAGTGATGGATTTTTTACCCGTGCTAAAGGAGTTCTTGCAGCAGAGAGAGCTAAAGCTCCTGGCTCTCTGCACCGTGTCACTGTATTTCTGGTACGCTGCGAGATGGATATTTGGACCGCTGTTCCTGCATGATTTGGGTTATAGCCCTTACATAATAGGAGTCTGGTTAGCTGTTTCGGTCCTCCCTTTTCTACTTTTCCAGATACCCATAGGAAAATTAAGCGACAAAATAGGGAAATCGAGAATAATGTGTCTGGGGTTCTTGATTTCCGCTGTGTCGCTCATACCCTTGGGATTTATGAGTTCAATTTCAAGTCTATTAGCAACAATATTTATCGTATCTATCGGCACAGCCTTCATCGAGCCGTTAATCGAAGCAAGAGTTACGGATATAGTGCCAAAAGAGAGATATGGTGCTTATTCAGGCATATTTGAATTTACAAAAACTTTGGGTCTCACGTTGGGACCCGTGGGTTCGGCCATCTTCGTTTATTCGTTTGGAATCTCTTATTCTTTCATTCCTGCAGTTGTATTATTCTTTATCCTGACTGCAGCTCTTTTTCTATACAAAAAACCTTTTTGATGTAATGAGAAGTATTTAAATCTGAGAGTTAGTTTATTTGTAAGAGGGGGCAGAAATGAACGAAAAACAAATCATCCAAAAACTGCAATCAAAAGACAAGGATGAGATACTGGATATCCCAACGCTGCTGATAAATGAAAAAAGCATCAATCTCAATGCTTTAATTGCGGTAGCGACAAAAGGAAAAGTGCAATCCGAAATTCTTGCACTGATAGATATAGCGAATTTGTTGGAACGTAAAAACGAATTTGAGGCGGTGTTGGCGGCGCATTATGATGAAAATTTTGAAGAGCGAACAATCGAAGACGCTATTTTTCCATACAAAGAATTTAGAAAAGCGATAAAGAGGAGTTTCTTGGAACAGATTGAAAAAAGGTGGAATATCAAAATTGGATTCACCTATGACGATTTTTATAAAGTTTATCGAGATTATCATCTGTTACCTTATCATGGTGAACAGCTAAAGATATATTTTGGTGATATAATTGAGATTTAGAGATTGGGAAGCGGTAAGGAAAGAACTGAAAAGTGTGGGCACTTATTTGAAGAATCATCCAAGAGCAATTGCAATCGGTGGCACCGCACTGGTCTATTATGGACTGAAAAGGTCTACAAGAGACATTGATTTCGCCTTTCCTACACAGGGTGAGTGTTTTTGGTTCGCAGAGGCGCTAAGAGAAAGCGGGTATGAGCTTAGAAAAGGAGAGGCGGTATGGAAGTTCATAGACTTTGAGCGAGATTTATACATTGACATTTCCTATGGGAAGATAGGGGACGTTTCCCTGAGCCAAGCAATGTTTTCACGATTGAAAGAGGAGAAGATAGGCGAGATGAGCGTCTGGATACCTGCGCTGGAGGATTTGTTCATTATGAAGGTATGTCATTCCATAGATACATACGAAACTGATGCTATTGGTGATGCAAAAAGGATTTATGAGAAAATTGACATGGAAATCGTGCACAAAGAGCTGAGAAATCAGAACGAAAGGGTAAATGAAAAAGTCAAGCGGTGGCTAAGTGAGTTTGTTGAGAGAAAATGAATAAAGGACAATGGACATAAGAATAGGAATAACCGGGAAGCCGAGAATAGGGAAGTCAACGATTATAAAAGCAGTGATAAAGAGATTGAAAGCTGAAGGTATAGCTGTGGGTGGCATGCTTACCGCAGACATCCAGGAAGGAGGAAGAAGGGTAGGCTTCTCCTTAGAGGATATAAATACTGGCGAAAAAGGTATTTTGGCACATGTACGTCACCGCCAGACAGGTCCAAAGGTAAAAGTGGGGAAATACATCGTAAATCTCACTGATTTGGATTCTATAGGTGCGAACTCGATAAAGAATGCGCTGGCACAACCTGACCCAATTATAATCATCGTGGACGAAATAGGACCAATGGAACTGAAGTCAAAGCGATTCATAGAAGCTGTGGAAGAAGCGATAGAAAGTGGAAAGTCCATGCTCGTATCGGTTCATCAAAGGTCGGAGCACGAGTTGGTAAAGAGGGTAAAAAAGGAGTTCGAGATGTTTGAAGTTACGCATGAGAACAGGGACGAAATGGCGAATTGCATTGTTCAGCGGTTTAGAGGTTCAGAGGTTTAGCGGTTTAGCAGGTGTTAGGGGTTTAGAGGTTTAGCGTGTTGGTGGTTTAGGATTTATTTTGGAGTAGAAGGTGGAGAGCATTTTTGAAAGTTCTTCTATCTTTGAAGATAAATTCTCGAAGTTGTCTCCGTGAATAAAATCCAACTCATGTGCGATGATTATTTGTGTCTCTAACTCTGCACAAGAACCCCGAGCAATGGATAGAAATTGCTTAAAATCTTTTGTTGTTTTTCGCAAATGCCCCTCAGCAATGTTAGATGGAATAGAAACCGCTGCCCTTCTCATCTGTGCAATCAAACCATATTTCTCTTCCTCAGGAAATGAGGAGGTACTCTTGTACACTATCGCTACAAGTTCAATCCCTTTTTGCCACACTTTTAATTCCTTAAAATTCTTCATCGTCAATCCTTCTTTTTCGGTAGATTATAAGCGTGTCTTTTTAGCGGCTTAGTCTTCCGGTTATCTAAT
>JAUWNY010000054.1 GCA_030612405.1 Candidatus Methanophagales archaeon
TTGGAAACACTTGCCCGGGAAGTGGCTGCATGGACCAAGAGGAGGAATGACCAGAAAAAGAAGATCAATTGGAAGTTTACGAGGGATAAGGCTGATAAGAAGTTGTCCAAGTATTACGTCTAAGGATTAAAATGTGGAGACACTAGGCTTATTCTTCATAGTGGAATCCTCCTGATGATGTCATCTCATGTCAATCTAGAAATTACTTAGCATTCAGTACTTGTTCATAAAGCGCAATTATCTTAGTTACCTGAGAACGCCAAGAAAAGTTCTTTAATGCGTACTGGGCAGCGTAAACTCCCTTATTCTGCTTACTACCCTGGTTAATTTCAGCAATTATTGTTTGAGCTAACTCCTCATAATCATCTACAGAAACCAGCGCTCCAACCCGTTGATTAACGAAATTCGGCAAACCTCCTGCATTCGTGGCCACGACGGGGGTACCACAGGCAAGCGCCTCTATTGCTACTAAGCCAAAGGGTTCATTACGAGAGGGGACGACACAAATATCCGCGGCATTGTAAATACGGACAACGGTTGCTTGAGGCTGATACCCTAGGAAGTGAACCTCCTGTAGTCTTAAATGATCTCGCAGAGCCTGCAGCTTATCTCGTAAAACACCATCGCCTACGATGAGCGTCTGTACACCTGGTAGCACCTGTTCATAGATCACTGCTGCTTTTAAGAGCACATCAATTCCTTTAAACTCGGTCAACTTGCCTACGAAGACAATTAGAGGCTTATCAACACTTCTCAGGCTAATAGAATCTAACACATCAGCCTTAGTAACTTGTGGTATAACTCTGAAAATCGCTGGATCAAATCCACCTCTAATGTGGTTAAGTTTCTCCTCAGATAAATCATACACCGCCTTAGCCTCTATCTTCACTTGGCGAGAGATCGCAATAATGGCGAGTGCCTTCTCAGCAGCGACAAATGCCATTTTCCGATAGCGAGGATCACTACGAAATCCAATCAAATCGGTGCCATGGCATGTAATCACGTAAGGAACGCCTGTCTCTGAAGCAACAAAGGGAATGACCCAGATATGATTAGCGTGAATAATGTCGGGCTGAAAAGTAGCAACTGCCTGATTGATAATTTGTCGCCATGCATTTACATAAGCCTGGATTTGCTGGTCGCTGAGGATGAAAAATGTGACTTCGCTGTGAGGATGAGTCGTAAAGCATGGGAAATTGAAGGCAAGGTCAGTACTTGCATTCTTGCCATTACTGAAAACAAAGCCCATATAGGAAAAGGGTAACCTCTGATCGCCACATGCTCTGGCACAAGAACCAGTACTTCATGCCCAGCATGGACTAACTCCTTGGCAACATTCAAAGTATAGGCGCCACTCCCAGAACCATCCAGAGGAAAGTGATTAACCATCAAAACTTTCATAACGACCACCTCTTTGTCTACCAGCTTGTTTGAAAAGCAGGGCTACACTTCCCATCGCCGGTTGGGGCTTTTGGCCAGCGATTTCGCCTAACTTCGTTATATCCGAACTCGAGTTCGTATATACCACCGTTTTGGCGTTGTATCCGAAGTTAAGTTCGCTTATACATCCCTTTAGCTGAACCTTCTCACTCATTTTTCTCCTTCTGACTCCCAAATAGATGATGGTGTAATAACAAGCATCGCTGCCAGTAGCGAAACCGTCATCGCATTCCTGATTGTTTTCATTCCTTTCATGAAATCGCACTCAATTTATCTATAAGCTCCTCGATACGTCGGGCTAATATTTCTATCACTTCTTTATTCATCTGAGCCTCATAAAAATTTCGGTGTAAGCTATTCGCCACACTAAAATATATGTCAATATCTTCATCTCCGCTCTCCTTCGAAAGTTTGCTTACAAAATTCCATAAACTGCCGTGCTGTTCCAGCTTTAGTCCTCTCATTGCCCCGATACGCTTCACCGCGAGTGCCGACGCGCCCCAAAACTTTTCCGACGCTTGCACTAAATCGCCCTTCTTCAACAGTTCCCTCGCTTCTGTAAGGTATTTCTCACTCAAAACCCTGTAATGCTCCACAAGGTCCTCAGGATCAATATCCTTATTCAAGCCTTTAAGCACAAACTCGATTCCCAAATCATCGGGCAAGTATCCCGTCTCCTCTGCTTTTTCCCTCAGCATCTTTCCCAGCTTTTGTGGTAAGACAATCGATCCTGCTTCCATGATTATTTATGCACCTCGTATTTTATTTGTTATGATAACATATAAACTTGATGGGTCTAACAGATTTATTTTAGTTTGACCGTGTTGATTTTTATCATCCGTGTTAATCTGCGTTAATCTGCGTCCATAATTTATTTTTACCTCTATCTTACTTACCTACTAACTGCATCGCGTTAAAGCACGGTGTTTCCAATTCACAGTTAGTTCTGACCAATCCATATAGTCTCTTTGAGACCTTTAAAGTGCTCATCGCCAGTCAAGACTTTTGCAGTGCATACTTTGGCAACCGCCAATACCATTGCATCGAATAGACCGGGGTTTCGCAACCTCTCCTGCTTCGCTTTTTCCTTCAGTTCCAGATACGCCTTAGCGGATTCCATAGCGATTTCAAAGTTCACATTGACCACTTGCGAGCACTTCTTTCGCCTTTCTCGCTGCCGATAAACAATTCTATCCAAGCGTAACTGTCAGCTACGATCCTCTCCTCGGTCATTTTCGCTGAAAGGCTTGACTCTTTTCGCATCAATGCCAAACGCCTCATTCAAGAGATGTCTTCTGCCTTCTTTCTGAAGCAATGCAACTGCATCGTTCACACTCTTCACCCCCATATTCCCACGCAGTTTTTCAAACTCTTTTCCAATTTCCTCATCAATTTCAAACGCTTTACTCACACTCATTTCTTTTTCTCTATATTCAATCTGTATTTTATTTATCTTTTAACTACCTTCGTATAATTAAGGAGGTTTTCATAAATGAACACAAAACTTTTGCGTGGCATTCTTTTCATCCTCGTTCTCCTATCCATCTCATTCGCTTTTGTTGCAAACAGCGGAGGAGAAGGAGGGGACAAAACGGTAATTTACGTGCTGAGAATAGAAGGCACGATTACAGAAGGCACTTCCTTAGACGTGGTGGAAGGATTAAGAGAAGCGGAGGAAATGGGTGTTGAGGCGGTTTTAGTTGAACTCAATACACCAGGAGGGCTCGTTAGCTCCACGCTTAAAATAACAGAAGCGATTTTAAATTCAGAAGTGCCCGTTATCACGTATGTAACGCCGAAAGGAGCGATAGCGGCATCCGCGGGCTCTTTTATCCTCGTTTCGGGCAATATCGCTGCAATGGCACCCGGAACGACAACGGGTGCGGCAATGCCTGTCGAGATAGGTATGGAAGGTAGGAAGCCCGCGGATGAGAAGACGATAAAATTCTACGCCGGGTATGTAGAGAGCATAGCGGCATCAAGAGGCAGAAACGCAACGCAGGCAAAGCGCTTCGTCACCGAAAATGACGTGTTAAATGAAAATACCGCTTTAGAAAGAGGGATAATTGACCTCATCGCCGAGGATGAACCCGAGCTTTTAAACAAAGTTGATGGAATGACCGTTAAAATAGGGACTGAGAACAGGACTTTAGCGACGAAAAACGCTTCGCTGTACATAAAGGAAAAAAGTGTGCGCTCTTATTTGTTAGAAACGCTTAGCAATCCTCAAATAGCTTTTATCCTCCTAATGGTAGGTATGTATGGACTGATTTTTGGATTCATGTCGCCAGGGACATACGTGCCTGAGATGATAGGTGCGATATGCCTGATTTTATCGCTGTACGGGATGGGGCTTTTCGAGGTGAACATGTTTGGTGTGCTTTTGATAATTATCGCAGTTATATTATTCATTGCCGAGGCGCTTACGCCTACCTTTGGAATACTCACCACAGGGGGTGCGGTATGCTTGATAATAGGCGCTTTAATCTTACCAAAGGAGCCTTTCCTCTTTAATCCACAGTCGGAATGGTTTGAGGGATTCTTACTAACTATAATCGGGGTTGTGGTGGCAACCGCAGTTTTTTTCTTCTTTGCCATTGGAGCGGTGTTAAAGGCGAGAAAGAGAAGAGTGCAAGTAGGTGCTGAAGAGCTTATCGGGAAAGTAACAAGGGCTGAGACGGAAATAAACGAAGAGAAGGGCACGATAAAAATACGAGGTGAAATCTGGAATGCTCGAACATTGGAAGGAGAAACAATAAAAGAACGTGAAAAAGTGGAGATTGTGGACCGAGAGGGTTTGACATTGATAGTTAAAAGGAAAGAACGGGAAGAATAGGCAAAAGAGAGGGGATTTATTTCACTGATTTAAGGCACTGTTGGCTGAACAAGGGTATACCAATTAGAGAATTACGATAGCGAAAGCGATAAAAGCTATTACTTTTATCCACAGTAGTATTCCATTCGCCATGTATGTCACACCCTGTCATTTTAGTTATTGCGATTGTTTTATATACTTATATTTATATATAAGGAAAATGATACCTAAAATAAAAGGAGGTGAAAAGCATGCCTTTTTGTCGAAAATGTGGGGAACGTGTTGAAGAAGACGATGCTATCTGCCCATACTGCCATGCACGGTTAAAGAAGGAGAACAACAAAAAGAAGAAAAAGAGATGGGATCCGATAGGGAATATAGTAAACTATAGACCACCAGGGATATAAACAACCATTCTCAAGGAATGTTGGATTAGAACAGCGAATATCGCGTTAAATGAAATAGAAACGGGAAAAGAAAAACGAAGAAGGGGCTTTCTGTTATTTCCCTTTTAAATTTAAACAAAGGCGTATATTCCCACCTGAGAAAGTGGATTACATAGAACAAAAATATGACGAATAAATTTTTTTATCTTAAACTTGGTTGTGGTAATTGCTTAGCAGACTATTGGTTAAAAAGAGATGAAGCTGCGATTTACTTTGGAAAAATTACAACTGAAAAAGTTAGAGAGCTTATTGGTATGCCTGAAGAAGAAGCTAAAAAACAATTTAAACCGCTAACAATAAGTCGAGACCAACCAAAAGGAAATCAGGACTTTAAGGCAGTTAAAGACTTTATCACGGCGGGAGATAATGCAGGAAAAATTGAAAACTGGGAAACAAAGTTTATTACGATCAGTCGTGGTATCGTCTATATTTACGAGCCCGAAGATGGCGTTTCTGATATGTCTGAAGATAAATATAATGAATATGATAAAGATTTGGACGATTTGTCACAAGCGGATACCGCTGAGAAAAAGAATATCAAAGAAATGAAAATCGGATCCGAAATCAAGCACATTCCAAAAATTATGTCAGTTAAACATTGCAACGGGTATAACAACGGATATGATATTGCTGAGGTTCCACACGTTTTGGCAACTCTGCCATGCAATCAACGTTATACCAGAGGTACCTGTCGAGAGATTGATGCTAAAAAGGATTGGGGGGGAATTCAAGCAATTAAACACGTTTTAGGCCAGAAGAAGATCATAGTTTCCGAGGATAAACTATTTGAGCTTTTAAGTCCTTACGAACTTGAAACACTGGCGTTTTTAATACTAAAAAATGAAGGTCTTTTTGTACCTGCTTGGCGAGGTGGGACACAAAAAGACATTGATATTATAGCTCGTAATTTAACTAACAAGGAGATTAGAATTTCAAAGATCCTCTTTGAACCCAATGGAGGTAAGACCTTTCAAGTTAAGAAAGATATTGAGAAAGATATTAGGGGGAAAATCCCTCCAAAAGTCCATGCCGACTTCCTTGTTATAGCTAATTCTAAACAGAAATTATTTAGAAAGAAAAAAAACTTAGATGATCAATGGTTACGCTTTAAAGAGGAAAAAATATTGGATGCTAACTGGTTGCTTGAGCATATCAAAAAACAACAAGAAACAAAAAAATGGTTTATAGAATCGCTGGATTGGGTCAAAGATATTGAAATGCTAATTGAGAATGCAAAAGCACTTTAAATTGCCTCTTTCTATTGCCTATTCACTATTTGACTGTTAAAGAAAAGATTAGTGGAAGAAAGCAGATGAACATCCTGTTAGGAGCACCGGTATGGTACGGCAACCGCCCATTCAAGAGGACAATAGAAGAGATTTACAGGCTCGGACTGGATTATTTCGAGTTTTCGCTTGATTATCCATTGCCCGATTGCATGGAAGAAGCGGAGAGGAAAGAGATAAAGGGGTTGTTAGAGGAGTTCGGGTTGAAAATCGCTTTTCATTCCCCGCTTGATATTTCAGTAGCGCATCCACGAGACGAGATAGCAGATGCGAGTATGACCGTTTTGAGGAGGTGCATGGAATTTTCGGCGGAGTTCATGCCTTTATCGCTGTACTACAATTTACATTTGCATCCAAAAGTTTCCACGTATAAGCTTGATGACGTGAGAGAAGAGATAAAACAAAAAGGTCTGGGAAGATGGCTCGCGATAACCAAAATGGCTTCCGAGTTCGGGATATTGGTAAGCGTGGAGAATGATTCAGTCCCGTTTGAATGGTCTGACCTGATATTCGAAGCCCTTTCTCTTTCAGCTTCGGAGGTATATTTCACCTTTGATATCGGACACGCGATAATGGCGGAAGTGACTCAACCAAAAACCCGAATAAAAATGAAAGACGGTATGTATCTGGATTATCTTAAGCGATGGATAGACAAATGCGGGGATAAAATACGGGTGGTGCATTTGCACGATTGTTCCCTTACCGAGAAACAGGACCATTTGTCAATAGGAAGAGGGGAATTGGATTTTGATGCGGTATTCGAGGTTTTGAAGGGGACAAATTGTAAATATATGGTGATAGAGACTTTTTGGAGGAATAAAGAGAAAGAGGAAATGACTTATGAAGAGATGAGGAAGAATGTGGAATTTTGTAGAAGTTATTTGTAAAGTGGGTTTACCAGAAAGTATATAAATAGGAAAATGGAATTACCAAATATGGTGGAAATAAGTAAGATTGTTGAACAAAATACATGGTGGAGATTTGGCATGGAATTTGAGCATTACGATAAAATCCTAAATGAATACAGAGTGGCACCGGTGAGGTTTGAAAGAAGGAATATTGACCTTGAAACGTCAAACATCTACGCAATTCATGGTCTAAGGCAGGTGGGTAAAACTACGGAAATAAAGAAAACGATTATGAGGTTGATGCGCGATGATGGTGTAAACCAGGATTCTATCTGCTATTTCTCTTGTGAAACGCTGGTATCAAGAAGAGAGCTAAGGAAGGTATTGGATTTCTTAATGGATAAATTGGCGGAGCAGAAGAGAATATACATATTTTTGGATGAAATAAACTTTGTCAAGGATTGGGTTCTGGAAATAAAAGGGATAGCGGACAGTGATAGATTTGATAGGGTTGTGATTTTATTTACAGGCTCTCCCTTTGGGATTAAAGTGCATACGCAAGAACTCATTGGAAGAAATATAGAGGGGAACAGGTATTTCTTGCGACCACTAAGTTTCCGGGATTTCGTGCTTCAAGTCTGCCGGCAGCCCGATTATTTAACCTCGGATAGACAATTAGAAAAAGAACTCAAGATTTTACCTGAGAATCTGAACTCCTGCAGAATAAAACTGGAAGAGCCGTTAGAAAAAATTGTGCCTGTTTTCAAGCGTATGTTGAAGTTTAACGCCAGTTTAAGTTTTCTTTTCAATATTTACCTGAAAACAGGCGGGTTTCCTTCTGTAATCAACGATTATCTGAGAAATATCCGGGCAGAGGAGCAGGAGAGGGTCAAGCCTGAGTTCTATGAGCGGTTCGTCGAACTGGTTACGAAAGATGCTTTAAGGCAGGGTAAGAGTGATAGAACGATGCAGCAAGTGGTAAGCGCCATAATAAAGATTTTTGGGTCGAGAAGTGATTTTAGAGGATTGGCTGAAGAGATAGAGGAGCCTATATCGCACCCCACAGTCATAGATTACCTGCGATTAATGGAAGACAATTTTCTAATTCAGGTGCTTTATTCATACGATTTCGCGAAGAAGAGGGTAAGATACAAGGGGATGAAGAAGATATATTTCACGGACTCGCTCATATTTCATTCGTTCAATAGCTGGCTGCATGGTAAAGATGGCTACCCGTATTCCGAAGAGTTCATGCTGGATGAAGATAAAGTTTCTTTGCTTGTGGAGAGTATTGTTTGTAATCATTTAGCGAGGGTTAAGGAGGTTCCGATAATTAAACCTGCGGATAGATTTCTATGGTTCTATTATGACGCGAGAAAAGAATTAGATTTTGTTTACCAGCGTGAAAATGGAGAATATTTTGGAATAGAGGTGAAATACAAGCCGAGAGTGTCATTTAAGGATGTCGCCACCCTCAGCATGCCAAAGGAGTATCTGATATTAAGCAAAAGAGAGTTTGATACAAAAGGGAATATTGCGATTGTTCCTGTTTACATTTTCTTATGCCTACTGGAAAGTTCAGAAAAGAATTTGTAGGAATTCACGCCCAGGTCGGGATTTGAACCCGAGTCCGAGCCTCGACAGGGCTCAATGATAGGCCGCTACACCACCCGGGCATTTTTGGGTGTTAGGTGTCAGGTTTTAGTCCGCACTATGATTAATACTATTTATGGTGTATATAAATACGTTAAAAAAAATACAAAGATGCGAACGAGAATCTGGAAATTTGGACATAACGTAGATACGGACCAGATAATACCTGCGGAATATCTGACGACGGGGGATGCAAAAAAACTCGCGGCTCATGCGTTCGCTAAGGTGCGACCGGAATTTGCAAAAGAGGCGAAGGAGGGGGACATAATCGTGGCAGGCGCGAATTTTGGCTGCGGCAGTTCACGCGAACATGCACCTCGTGCACTGCTCGGTGCCGGCATACGCTGTGTGATTGCAAGGAGCTTTGCACGAATATTCTTCAGGAATTCCATAAATCTCGGATTGCGCTTGATCGAAGCAGACGTCTTTGATAAGATAGAGGAGGGAGATGAAATAGAAATACGTTTTGATGCAGGCGTGATAAAGAATTTGACAAACACAAAGAAGGAGGAATACAAATTCAAACCACTGCCGGAATTCATGCAGAAACTACTAAATAGTGGCGGGTTGATTAATTATATCAAGATGCAGAAATGATAAAAGCAGGCATAATAGGCGGAGCGGGATACACAGGTCTTGAGTTAGTTAGATTGCTTCTGATGCATCCCGAGGTAGAGATTTCAGTGGTAACGTCCAGAAGATACAAAGGGAAGAAGATAAGCGATGTGAATCCCCATCTTGAGCCTTTTATCGAATTGGAATACGAAGACGTTGACACAAAAGAAATCGCAGATAGAAGTGATATTGTATTTCTTGCGGTTCCTCATGGCAGTGCGATGGACTATGTGCCGGAGTTAATGGCAAAGGGAACGAGAGTGATAGACCTGAGTGCCGACTACCGGCTGAAAAAGGAAGAATACGAACGGATATACAAGCGGCAACATAAAGACAAGGACAAAGAAAAAAGAAAAAGTGTCTATGGGCTGACCGAATTGCATCCCGAAGTGGCAGATGCCGATTTAATTGCCAATCCCGGCTGCTATCCCACGGGTGCGATCCTCGCCGTTGCCCCGCTGGTGAAAGGAAATGAAGGCGGTGGACGGGTAAAACAAGTGGTATTTGATTCGAAATCAGGCATTTCGGGCGCGGGCGCAGAACCGTCAGATAAATCGCATTTCCCTAATCTCGCTGAGAATATCGTTCCTTATGAAGTAACTGCACACCGGCACGTCGCAGAGATGAGAATGGAGCTGAGCGTAAAAGTGAGCTTCACACCGCACGTCATTCCTTCTATAAGGGGCATACTCACCACTGCGCATGTCTTCATAGAGGAAAGCGGAGCAAAAACGCAGGACGAAATCGAAGAGACATACAAGCGGTTTTACGAGGGTAAAAGATTTATAAGACTTCGTAAAGGGCTGCCCTCTTTGAGTTCCGTGCGAGGCACTAACTTCTGCGATATTGGGTTCGAAATAGAAGAAGAAAGCGATAGGATAGTGGTAATCTCCGCAATTGACAACCTTGTCAAAGGCGGCTCCGGGCAGGCGATACAGAACATGAATTTGATGTTTGGAATGGACGAAAGGGAAGGGCTGTGGTTCCCGGGGTTGGTTCCGTGAGTTTGGCGGTTTAGAGGTTTAGCGGTTTAGAGGTTTAGCGGGTTATAAGCATTGCAGGAAATTATAACCACAAGATTACACAGATTTACACAAGAAAACTTTTACCAAAAGAACTTATTTGCTGTTTTTCTTTTAGCACAGGTTTTCTTTTTTCTAAAAAGAAAAAGTGTTGTGTTAATCTTGTGAATTCTCGTGGTTTATTAATTGCAATTTGTTACTGGAATGACTATATTCAAAAATGCCGTTTTCCTTCTACGCTAAACCGCCAATCCGCTAAGCCGCTAAAAGTTACCCTTCACCGAAGAATCTCCTCATCGCCGGGAACATCTCCATCATCTGCTCAGAGGCTACGTCTTCATAAAGCCTGTAAGCGATGCTCACTGCCAGGAGCAAACCCGTCCCGGATGCATTTCCAAGCGTGCCGAACATATTTGCAAGTACGCACAACGCACCCAGGATAGCACCACCCATTAGCGCTATTTTTGGTATATACCCTTCCATCATCCGCTCTATCGTTGCTGGACTCCTACGATGTCCCGGGATTTGCATCCCTGAGCGATGTATCTGCGCTGCTACGTCCTTTGCTCCCATTCCAGTTGTATTTATCCAGAATAGAGCGAATATCGCACAGCCGATGACCATAAAAGCGAGGTCAATACTTAGCCTCAGGGCAACTTGCCAGCCTGCGATGTCGGGCGGCACAAGAGCAGGGAACCAATCCCAGGGGCTATAAATGGGGTCAAGATAATACATCAATCCCGATATTGCACTGCCTGTTGCTGCATCATACGTCCCGAAAACGGTAATCCCGCGCTCGTAAAGCATCCTTCCAAAACCCTGTATGCTCGCCTGTAACGCTCTCACGAGAATCATTGGAAGCACGCTTGCGTATAATATCTTAATCGGAAACCTGCCCCGGGCACCTCGTGCCATCGTGTGCGCCAGCGGTATCTCCACTCTGGTGCTCTCAAGGTAAACGACGACGAGAAATACCGCAATGGTTGATATAAGCGCTATCATGTGATGCTCGAAAAGGAAAACTATTCCGCCCTCCAGGATCTCGTATGGTGCTACTTCCCTTGCTATTTGTATCCACTCTGGAATCACACCCACTGCCCAGCCACCGACACGGATGGGGCTTATAAGACCTGATATTACCTGGTGAGAGACTCCAGCGAGGATGAACAACGAAACGCCCGACCCTATACCCCATTTCGATACCACCTCATCCATGAAGTAAATAAGCATACCGCCGGCGAAGACCTGAATAAAGAGCATGAACGAGATGAACTGCAAAGATACGCCAAGCAGAGAGGCTATTTCCGGGTCTGGCTTATAAAAGCCCACCACGTAGGTCAAGCTGATGAACGCAGCAAAGACCAGAACAAGCAGTTTCTGTATGTTCTGGTAAAACGCCTGGTCTTTGGGGTCGCTCAGGTTCAGTTTTATTATCCCCGCGCCGACAAGAAGTTGTAAGACAATGGAAGCATCCACGATTGGCATTATTCCAAGAGCGGTCAGCGAGAATGTTTCGCCGGCGAAGAGTGCACGCCACCTGCCGAAAAGGTCCATTGATTCGGGATGCAGCCCGAAGAGCGGAACATTGCCGAGCGCAAAAAAGAGAATGAGTATGCCCGCAGTCCAGGCTAACTTCGTTTTAAAATGAACGTGCCACCCCGGGCGTTCAACCATAGGGAATTTACCTAAAATAGATGTGAATGCATCTCTTAAGCTTGTCTCGTTCATCCGAATAATATTCACGCTCCACTCGTCGCTTCTATCTCTACCGCGCCACCTGCGCTTTCTATCTTCTCTCTTGCAAGCGTTGAAATTTTGTTCGTTTTGAGTGTCAGCTTCCTCGTTACGTTTCCCTTGCCCAATATTTTGTCTATGCCCAGTTGAGTGGCATCAAGATAAATACCGGTACCAGTGCCCGTGTCATCCGCTTTCGCTTTCTCTGCTTTCATCTGTTCTTCCACCATATTATCTAAATCACCTACATTCATCACCGTATCAAAACGTTTCGCGGTGCGCGATTGAAGAGGCAGCTGGGATTTGTTTTTCCCCTTCCTTATGCCCATCTTCAAAGACCGCAGAAAATGATGCTTGAATGCGCCGGCGTTACCTGAACCACCCTTGCTTCCTTTTCCTCTTCTCTTCTTAGCCGAGCCACCACCGCAGGTTCTTGTTCCCCGTATCCTTTTTACCCTCTTCTTCATTCTGCCCTCTTCTCTCCACAAAGCATGAATATCTTAAAGAATATCTTATATATGCATTATGATTTACTTTTTATATCACAACAATAGAATAGTTTAAGTTAAGTTATAAATGAGAGGGTTTGGACGAGATGACAAAACTGAATATAAAGGTAGAAAATGTAGTAGCAAATGCGAGAATTGCTGATGAGTTGGACTTGAACTATATAGAATCGCAGTTAGAAGATGCGGTGTTCACGAAAAAGAAGTTCCCCGGGCTGGTGTACCGAACGAAAGACCCAAAATCCGCGTTCCTTATCTTTCGTTCTGGAAAGCTAGTGTGCACGGGGTCTAAGACGGAGGCAGGTGTGCGGCAGGTGATGGACAAGCTCTCTGCTGACCTCAGAGGTATAGGCATAGAGGTGGTAGAGCATCCGGAGTTCAAGGTGCAGAATATCGTTGCTTCTGCTAGTGTTGGGCGAGAACTCAACCTTGGAGCTATTGTAGTAGGGTTAGAGCTTGAAGGCATGGAGTACGAGCCGGAGGTTTTTCCCGGATTAGTGTACCGGATAAAGGAGCCAAAGAGTGCCATACTGATATTCAGCTCGGGAAGGCTGGTCATAACAGGCGGGAAGACAATAGAGGATTGTGAAAAGTCAGTGGAGGTCTTGCTGGATAAATTAAGGCAGATAGGGCTGCTGTGAACGCATAAATAAAATGGAAGTGCCTGACGTGACTGACGGACGGTTGACCCGAAATAGATGAAAGAAGAAATAGATTTCTCGGCTTTCTCTCCTACGGACTACCGGTACGCGGTGGATGAATTAAGGGATTATCTATCAGAAGAGGCTTTCGTGAAGTATAAAGCGAAAGTAGAAGCGGCAGTTGCGAGAGCTTTCGAGCGGCGTGGTATTTTAAAGGCGGATTTATGCGATGAAATAGTAGAAGCGGCATCGAAAGTAAAAGCCGAAGAAGTGTATGAAGAAGAGAAGCGTACAAAACACGACATTCGCGCTCTCGTTAATGTAATAAGAAGCAGAGTAAGCGATGAAGCGAAACCGTTCGTGCATCTCAGTGCCACTTCTTATGACATCGTGAATACCGCAAATGCGCTCAGGTACAAAGACGCCGTGATGAACGTTATTATTCCCGATATGGTCGAATTGGAGCGAACGTGGATAGACTTAGCGCGCAGAGAAAAGGATACGCTGCAAATAGGAAGGACGCACGGGCAGCATGCAGAACCCATTACCTTCGGGTTCGCACTCGCGCAGTATGTGAATCGGTGGGGTTCGCAGATATTGAACGTGCAAGAAACGAGCAAAAACCTCATAGGTAAATTCTCGGGGGCTGTCGGTGCGTATAACGCCACAAGTTTGATTTTTGACGACCCGGAGGAGTTTGAACGCGAAGTGCTTGCTTTGCTCAACATGAAACCTGCCGCGATATCCACGCAGATAGTTCCGCCCGAACCTGTGTCTGATTTCGTGCATGCGATTATAAGCAGTTTCTCGGTTTTAGCCAATTTCTGCGATGATATGCGGCATCTTCAGCGAAGTGAGATAGGCGAGGTATTCGAACGTGTAGCGAAAGAGCAGGTGGGGTCGTCAACGATGCCGCATAAAAGGAATCCCATTGGTTTTGAAGGTGTGAAGAGCCTGTGGAAAACATTCATGCCGCAGGCGGTAACGATGCATCTCGACCAGATTTCTGAACATCAACGCGACCTCACGAATTCGGCATCGCAGCGGTACACGCAGGAGTTACTGGTGGTTTTTGATCACTGCGTTAGAAAGCTACGAATGATTTCAGCGCGGTTAGTAGTGGATAGGGCGCGG
>JAUWNY010000102.1 GCA_030612405.1 Candidatus Methanophagales archaeon
TGAAATTCTACCGATAACGGTTTTTGACAGGTCAGGAACTTCTCATCGCTATGAAAGTGGCGGGCTTCATGGCATAGAGCGGCTTGATGAGTTTCACAGGGTGGAGATAGTATGGATAGGGAAAAAGGAGCAGGTAATAGAACATGCGAAGCAGCTACAGGAAGGATACCATCGCATATTTGAGGAGTTTATGGACATCGAGTGGCGCGAAGCATGGGTAACACCATGGTTCATGGCGCAGGAGGGAAAAGCGGGTCTGGCAGAGTCGAAGGAAGTGGGAACTACCGATTACGAAGCGGTCCTGCCTTATAGCGGGAAATGGCTGGAGTTTCAAAATGTGAGTGTGAATGGCAATAAATATCCAAAAGGGTTCAGCGTGAAACTGCAAAGTGGCGAGGAATTGTGGTCTGGGTGTTCGGGTGTTGGGCTGGAGCGGTGGGCTGCTGTTTTTTTAGCACAGAAAGGTTTTGAACCGCATAAATGGCCTGAAAAGTTCAGAACTATCGTAGGTGAGCTGCCTGAGGTGTTCAGGTTTTTATAGAATAAACCCTTTTCTTTAAACCTTTTAAGAAAAGTTTTATCAAAAACGCTTCGCAACAAACTTTAGGAAAGTTTGTCAAAACGCTTCGTAGAAGACCTGTGATTGATTTTTTAGAAATAATTTAGTTTTTATTTCTAAAACCGAACCTTTTCAGGGTTCATTATTTATACCCCTAACAATGATGAAATAAAATTATCAAATGTTGTAAAGAAAAATTTCGGCGATAAAAAAGCAAAGGGGATACAACTCCGATTGGGGGAAAGACCTCCTGTGCTTTTCCTTTATGATGAAGGAGCACTGCTCGAAAGAGAGGGGAGGGGGAAAAGAAGGAGAAAAATGAAAGAACGCTGTGCTTAAACCTTTTCTGAAAAAGCCTTTATGGAAAATTCGCTTCGCAGAAAGAGGCAAAGGCTGAGAAAGAAAAGGTAGGCATAAAATAAAAAATTAGGAGGTGAAACATGAAAAAGCGATATATAATAATACCAATAGTGATGTTAGCGATGTTAGCAGCATTCAGCGTACCGGTAATGGCAGAACCGTGCGGTGATGTGAACTGTGATGGTGCCATATCCATGAGTGATGCAAGAGCCATAATACGTTACGACATTAGCAGTGATTGGGCAGCAGATGTGAACTGTGATGGTGCTATATCCATGAGCGATGCAAGAGCCATAATACGTTACGACTTAAATTGCTGTATCTGCAAAGTTTTCGCAGAATGGGTGAACGATTACTCTGCATTGCCAAATTGCGATGATCTGCAGTACACCGATGAGGATGCGGAAGGTTTCTATTACGAACTCGACAGCGATGCATACTGGGACGGATACCACATTTACGGCGATGACGATGCAAAGGAAAGACATTGGAAAGACCCAAACTATGGTGGAAGTGATATTGCGGACAACGCTGAGTTTGCGTTCTTTGCGGGGCATGGAAGACCAACTAGCGGTGGAGACTTAGCTGCTTTTATCTTCGGAACAGAATACGATGACCACTATTTAACTTGCGAAGATGCTTTATGGGGAAATACAAAGATGAACTGGATAGCAATCGATTCGTGTGAGGTTCTTAGTCATTATGAGCTTACAGCGGGCTGCTGGGCGTACAATGCATTCGAGGGTCTCCATTCGATCTGCGGCTGGGACACCGCCTGCAATGAGACAACATTTAGAGGACGCTATTTTGCAAGGTATATGGATGGCACATGGGACGAAAAGACGATAATAGAGGCATGGAAACAGGCAACTAAGGACTCACAAGGAGCTGGTTACTATGCTGCGGCAATGGCAGCAAGGGACTGGCCGAGTCATAGCTGGGACTGTTGGGATGACCATTTATATTCGCATGGACCTTCGGTAGAGCCACCAGTGAATCCCACTGTCGCGTATGACCGCTGGGATTGCGCACCATAAAATAAAAGGGGGTAAAAAGAAAAAAATGAATAAAATAGTAGGTTTGGTTGTAATAGCTCTTGTAGCTACGAGTATAGGAGTTGCGGTGTATGCGTCTGTATATTCGTCCACGCCAGAACAGGAACTCAATTCGCTTTCAATCCGCAACGAAATGGGCGGTTTCCATAACACGCCGGAAGAATACGTCCTGAACACTGCATTACCCTCGGTTCCAGATAAACTGATGGTTTACAAGGTTGTGACAAACGTATCAGAAGTAGAGGCAGCATCACTGGCAGAACGACTGGGACTGAACGGAAGCATTAAAGAAACATCAGATGGCGAGGCTTTCGCTCTCAGAGATGGCAGCCAACACCATTTGCTTATCCTAAAAATCTCTGGTAAAGTATCGTATACAAACACATCCAAAACCCCAGAGTGGGTGGTAGAAAGTGAAAGAGACAGACCAGAGGGAGTTCCATCGGACGAAGAAGCCGTTGAGATAGCAACAAAGTTCCTGAACGACAAGGGACTGATGCCCGAAGATGCCGTTCTTCGCAAAGTCGTGCCACGGACGCCACTAATCTTTATACCTGACTACAATGGAAAGAAAGAGATAGTAACCCTTTGGAAGGGTGTAGAAGTCTGGTTTGGCCGTGAAATCAGCGGCTTTCCAGTCACTGGTTGCGGAGCCAAGATGTCGGTGGAAATAGATGGCTACGGGAATGTGAAAGACATATACAAGCTTTGGAGAGAGTGTGAGCCATACAAAGAATATTCAATCATCACACCGGAGGAAGCGTTTGAAGAGTTCAAAAGAAAGGGCGTGGACGTTCGCCTGAGGAATGTGAGTACAGCAACGATAAACAAGGTATATCTTGCGTACTATTCAAAGTGTGCGGGTGAGGAGCAGACTTATTTAAAGCCAGTATATGTCTTCGAAGGCAAAGCAAAAGGGGAAAGAGGAGGCTACAATGAGACCATGCACTTCGTGCAACATATAGCTGCACTCCAGAGCTTTGAAGAATAGAACACCCAAAAGCGATGTAAAATGTTGATGGGCTGATTATCAGCCCATTTTTATTTTTTTATTTTCATGGGTCTTCGGTAATGTAACCGGAAAAGAGAAAATGAAGAAAAAAATAGCAGCAGGATTGGTTGCAATAGCTCTGGTAGCTATTGCTGTAAGTGCAGGAGTTGCGACGTATGTACTTGAGTCGTCCACATCAGAACCAGAAGGCACATTGCCTTCAATCAGTAATATAAAGGGAGCTTCCCACAACACACCAGAGGAATTCGTGCTGAACACCTCGTTACCATCGGTTCCTGATAAACTGATGGTTTACAAGGTTGTGGAGCGGAATGTAACAAGGGAAGAGATAGCAGCACTGGCAGAACGGCTGGGAATGAACGGAAGTATTAGGGAAACATATCGTCGCTTCTTTGTTAAGGATGGTCCGTACCACTTGGGGGTCCTTAAGGTTTCTGGTAGAATATCATATATAGACGAATCCCGTGTTACACCGACTGAAAAGGACCAGGAGAATCTTCCTTCTGATGAAGAAGCGATCGAAATAGCGAAGGAATTCCTGAACGAAAAAGGATTGATGCCCGAAAATGCGAAATTTTCAGGAATCAGTTATCGTCCAGTGCTGATGCATACGAAGGAAGGAGAGATTACTAAAACTTTCAAGCACATAACCGTGCGGTTTGGACGTGAGATAAACGGTCTTCCTGTCGTTTTCGGTGGGTCTCGAATTGCAGTGCAAGTAGGTGGTTACGGTGATGTAGTACAGCTATTCCTGGTGTGGAGGGAATACGAGCCATACAGAGAGTATCCAATCATCACGTCAGAGGAAGCGTTTGAAGCCTTCAAGAGGGAGAACTTAAATATCTGTATGAGGAATGTGAGCACGGCAACGATAAACAAGATGTATCTGGCATACTACTCAGAAGTGCCTGGCGATAAGCAGACGCATTTCCAGCCAGTGTATGCCTTCGAGGGCGTAGCAGAAAGGGATAACGAAACCGAGGAATTCTGGCAATATGTAGTTGCAGCTCCAGAGTTCGGAGGAATAGAATTTCCAAAACTAAAATGTTGATGGGCTGTTATCAGCCCATTTTTATTTTTTATTCTCACGGGTCTTCGGTAGAGGTGAAGAGGAAAAAATGAGGAAAATAGCAAGTTTGGTTGTAATAGCTCTGGTAGCTGTGGCTATAAGCATAGGAATTACAGTGTATGCGTCTGTGTATTCGCCCACGCCAGAGCCGGAGGTGAATTCGCTTTCATCCCGTCCTGGAATAGGAGGATACCAAAACACGCCGGAAGAATACGTGCTGAATACCACGTTACCATCAGTTCCCGATAAACTGATGGTTCACAGGACTAAGCCGAATGTAACAAGAGCAGACGTAACATCATTAGCAGAACGGCTGGGGATGAACGGCAGCATCAAGGAAGTCTATGATGGCTTCATTGTTAAGGACGGATCGTTTTTCTTGGAAGTCTCGAATTACTCTGGTGCAATGATGTATATAGACAAATCCAGGTCGATGACAGGGAATGATAAAGACAAGCCGGAGAATCTTCCGTCTGATGAAGAAGCCGTGGAGATAGCACGTAAATTCCTGGAAGAAAGAGGATTGATGCCGGAGGACGCTGTTTTTCGTAGAGTCAAGCATCGGGTATTAGAAGCCATAAAGGAAGGAAAAACAATTGCAATTGGTTGGGAAGCCATAGAGGTGAGGTTCGGGCGCAGAATCAATGGTATTCCTGTGGATGGAGCAGGATTACTGTGGGCGTGGGTGGTTACGGTGACGTGATAGAGTTGTGGAAGAAGTGGAGGGAATGCGAGCCATACAAGGAGTATTCAATCATCACGCCGGAAGAAGCGTTCGAGGAGCTGAAGAGAGAAGGCGTGAATGTAGGCATGAGGAATGTGAGCACGGCGACGATAAACAGCGCATGGTTAGCATACTATTCAAAGTGTGCTCTTGATGAACAGACATATCTCAAGCCCGTGTATGTTTTTGAAGGCGAAGCAGAAGGGAAAAGCATTGTAGAATATCGGAATGAAACCGCGCACTTCAAGCAATTTATAGTTGCTGCACCAGAACTTGGAGGGCTATATGCCGAAGAATAATAAAAATGTTGATGGGCTAAATATCAGCCCATTTTTATTTTTTTATTTGAGAGGCAATGCATCAATAAAAAATCGCTTTTTATCAAGTTTGGTATAATTGCAACCGCATTATTGACTTTTAAAATTTTTCCCGAATCAAAGCATCCCTAACCGCATTCTCCATCACCTCTATCGGCGGCTCCTCCTTTGTCCATATTCTGAACGAAGCGGCACCCTGATATACAAGCATCTTCACGCCATCCACTATCTTTTTTACGCCTGCACGCTTCGCCTCTCGCAATAACTTTGTCTCCATTGGATTATACACGATATCGAATACAACGAGGTCTGGATGCATCATATCTGCACTCACTAATGAGACATCTTCGTTCGGGTGCATACCCACAGAAGTAGCATTAATCAGAATATCCGAAGCTTCGATACGCTTTCCGAGTTCGACCCCCAAACCGCTAAAATCGGCATTACTGAGCTTGGAAGTCAAGTGTACAGCTCGTTCCTTTGTTCGATTTGCTATTGTTATTTTTGCACCTTTAGCATCAAGATAAAATGAAATAGCCTTTGCTGCACCGCCAGCACCGAGAATTAGCACATTTTTACCTTTTATTTCGCCAACGGTCTCTTTTAATACTCTCAGCGAGCCTATCCCATCGGTGTTGTAGCCAATAGGCGTACCACTGCTGAAATCAATTGTGTTTATTGCGCCTATTTTCTTCGCTATTGGTTCCGCATCCACGAAAAATAGCGCCTTTTCTTTCAGCGGGATGGTAACGTTAAGACCCGAGATGCCGAGGCTTTTCGCTCCTCTTATTGCATCTCCGACTTCTTCTGAAGAAACTCGAAACGCGTGATAAACAGCATCCATTCCGAGTTTCTCAAAAGCAGCATTATGCATAACGGGCGAAAGGCTGTGTGCTACCGGGTCGCCGATAATACCGTATATTTTTTTCATTGTGTATTTAAGACACAGATTTACACTGATTTACGCAGATTTATTTTGTTGATTCTTGTCATCTGTGTTAATCTGCGTTAATCTGTGTCTATAATTTACTTTCTGTTTTTTTTTTATACTTCAATTATAAGCGTTCTTGAATATCTTTTCCAAGTCTCCCGATGGCATCTGCGCGGCACTGTCGGCAGTGTGTCATCTGCTTCACATATTTACCACATTTCTCTTGCATCTCCTTCTTCTCATGCGGTGTTGGCGGTATGATATGTGCGAACTTATATTGTGGGATGAGGGGCATAATATTCTGCAGATAAACACCCATTCCCCTTACTTTCTTCGCTATCTCTATGATGTGCTTATCATTCACCATGGGAATAAAAACCGTATTTACTTTCACCACTATCTTCCTTTTCACCGCTTCTTCTATTCCTTTTAACTGATTCCTGAGCAATATCTCAGCCGCTTCTCGCCCCCTGTATCTTTTACCCTGGTAATTGACAAACGAATAGATGTTCTTGCCGATGTCTGGGTCTATGGCATTCAGCGTAACGGTCACGTTGCCGATTCCCAGCTCTTCGAGTTCGTCAATTCGGTCTGGCAGGAGCAATCCGTTCGTACTCATGCACCTTATGAGGTGTGGGAACGCCTCCTTCACCAGTTGGAATGTCTCGAAAGTCTCCTCATTGTACAGCGGCTCGCCGGGCCCCGCAACGGCAACGACCTTGATGTAGTGCACCCTCTCCAGTACTTCCTTTACCCGTTCTAACGCTTCCTCTGGTGTTAGCACCTTGCTCGTCACGCCGGGTCGAGATTCATTCACGCAATCGAACTTACGAATGCAGTAATTACACTGGATGTTGCACTTCGGCGCCACGGCGAGATGCATCCTACCAAATAAATGGGCAGCTTTCTTACTGAAACAGGGGTGTTCCTGGATTTTCCTCAGTTGCGTGGGGTCCCATGGTATTTCCTTGCCTTCTACTTTTGTTATGAGTAGCGGTGTCTCCTCCTTTTCTGCTGAGTTCATAATATCACCTTTTTGAATTCCTCAAAACCCATCTCTTTAATATATCTGCCCAATCGCTTTTTAGTATCGCAATTCTTGTAGTAATTGATGACTCTATCAGCAAGATCAATAGCCTCGTTATCGTTTAAATCTTCCGCTAAAACGTCAGCAATCGCAGGAGCTGCTCCAGCAGAACCGCCAACAACCACTTTCCAGCCCTTTGGCATTCCGATAAAGCCCAAATCCTTTATCCATGACTCCGCGCAGCTATTCGTACAGCCGGAAACACCGATTTTAAACTTTGAGGGCAGCGTCATTCCGTGATACTTACTGTCAAATTCCATACCCAATTTCACTGAATCTTGCTTGCCTCTTTTACAAAACGTTGTTCCCGGACAGAACTTTACACTTCTGACACATAACCCGATGGCATAACCGGGAGGTATATCGAGGTCTCGCCACGCATCTTCTATATCGCTTTCCGCTATACCCACGATAGCTATTCTTTGCGCAGAGGTCAATTTTAATGCTTTGGCATTGTATTTCTCCGCGACATCTGCTATTTTTCTAAGCGTAGAAGGCTCGCAAATGCCCCCCGGTATATGTGGCGCAATAGCGTACGTTTCATAATCTCTCTGGATAATAGCCCCCTTCTCTAACAAGTCATTCTTTTTTTCTTCTCTCATTTGTATTTTTTAATGTTCACCTGTCTTTTTAAGATTTTCCATTTTTCACGCCTTTGCTTTGATTATGCTATGCCCCTTGTGCTTGTTCACAATTTCATCTGCTAATCTGTCCAATGCCTCAAAATCCTCCTCTTTCGGAACTCCTTTAATCACAACCGGATCCAGTATTTCTACCTTTAAGTTGGTGATCATTCCTGTAAGTTGTTCCACCATCCTGCCGCCCCAACCGTAAGACCCGATTATGGACACAAATTTCAGTTTTGGTCTCAATGCGTTTGCGAGACAAGCCGCATAAACGACTTTTGGATGCGGTCCGACCAGAACAGTTGGAGACCCGATCACAACCGTAGCTGCATCTACCAAAGCCATCGCCAATTTACCAATATCGGGTTCTGACAGATTAAACTGCTTTACCGTTATGCCCCGTTCAATCAAAGCCTCTGCGAAGTAATCCACCATCTTCTTCGTGCTGCCGTGCATTGAGATATAAGGTATGACTACCTCATTCTTCACCTCGTCAGAAGCCCAATCCCTGTAAGCATTGAGAATGAAATCTGGCTTATCATAAGCGGGACCATGACTTGGTGCGATTATCTCTATCGCCAAATCGTTTATCCGCGCTAAGTTTTTCCTGATAGTAGTCTGGAATGGCATCATAATCTCCGCATAGTATCGCTTGGCTGCCTCATAGACCGTTGCTTCATCAGTCACAAACAGATCGCTGGTTGCGAGATGCGAGCCGAGAAAATCGCATGTAAAAAGTATCTTGTCTTCTCTTAGATATGTCAGCATCGTCTCTGGCCAGTGCACCCACGGTGCATGGACGAACTCCAGCGTTTTGTCGCCCAATGATAGTGTCTCTCCATCAGCCACTGTTATGAACTTATCCTCAGGTATTAAAAGCAGATCCATAAGCAAATCCTTACATTTCGGTGTGCAAACCACCTTAGCACCAGGATATAAGTCGAGTATCCGGGGTAATGACCCTGAATGGTCCTGCTCGGCATGATCGGCGATGACATAATCTATATCGCCAGCCTCAAGTCCTTCAAGGTTTCTTACCAGCACATTCGTCATAGTTGGGTCTACCGTATCTATCAGTGCTGTCTTCTTGCTACCTTTTATCAAATAGGAATTATAACTCGTTCCATCTGGTAGCGGTACGAGTTCATCAAACAACCTCCTGTCCCAGTCAATTGCACCCACTGCGTAAATGTTCGATTTTAATTCTCTTCTAAGACTCATTTAATCCTCCTTCTCGAACGCTTCTTTACCCACACCACATGCGGGACATACCCAATCGTCAGGTAAATCTTCAAAAGCAGTCCCCTCTTCCTCTTCGTCATAGATATACTCACATACGGTACATACCCATTTTGCCATTTCTCTTTTTCCTCCTATTAATTTATTTTATCCTCTCGGCAATCTTCTTGCCGAACTCTTGGCATTCTTCCAGACCCTTTTCGGTTGGTCTGCGTTTTATTCTCAATCCCGGTTCTATCACGTTCATCCCCGCGAGATTCTTCATCGTTTCTGTCAGTATCTCAATGGATTCACCACTCCA